>NZ_ALKJ01000019.1:0-505454 GCF_000292995.1 Porphyromonas sp. oral taxon 279 str. F0450
CTTTCAAATGTATAAGTTCCCAGGCTATAACACCAGCACATATGTAACGACGGTCTACAAAGACTATCTTTTCTACGGGACACTCAACTATTACTTCTACGTTGGGGCTATCGACTTACGTACGCACGAGATGCTTCCAGAGGTTAAGATTGACTACACACCAGGGAATCTTAACCGAATATCGAGCATCGGCGTACACGAAGGGCAGCTCTACGTGGAGATTCAGACAGAGCTTGATCATAGCGATATACATGTTCTCGACCTAGACGAGGACGAGTGACTTTGACTATGCTATTGCCATCAATGATATTGCTCCAGGGGTAGTATCTATCAGCAATCATCGCTTCCGGTAGTCTAGTGTTAGGCTGATGGCTTGCTGCTCAAGGGCAATAATTTGCCGGGAGTCTTGTCTTGTGTATCTCCCTCTCGTTGCGTTGACCCCTGCTGAGCGAGGAAGAGTAGTTCTTCACCCGTCATCTGCCATACGGGCTTTTCGAGGGGTTCGTGTAGTGTCATAGTTACTTATACGTTGCGGTGGCAATCCAATTGAATGCATCTTTATAAGTCTTCGAGAGTCTTCAAGCATCGTCTTGAATAGCTCTGACACTGCAAATGTATAGGCGAAATTAGCACGTCCGAATAGCCTAGGAAAGGGGAGGATGTATTAGGAGAATGTGGGAAAACAAGCCGAGCCCTTTGGTCTCCATCAAGAGGCTCCCAGGGCTCGTTTATTGTCTTATAGGCTATAGATATTTCCGGGTGTAGAAAAGGGTGCAAATCGCTTGCGATTTGTACCCTTTCTTTTTCAGCGTAGAGAGAGGCTATTTCTCTTGAACTATCATAGACGCTTGTTTGATGTCAAAGTGCTGTTTATCAATATGGATATGGGGACATTGTGCAAGCCTACCTCTTCATTACTCGTATCTCCGTCCCCCGAAAATCGGGTCTTTAGGCTGAGAAGTTCGAAGGTGGAAAGTGCAAGCTGTGAAGAGATGGCCTTGCGCAATGGGCTCAATAGTGTTTCATACCACGACCCTATATTGGAGCCTGCAGATATGCTCCGAAGGATAGCTATATAATTCGTATCTTTGCCACTACTTGTAGCCATTGTATAGATATGGAAGGTCTACAAGTAAATGTTCACTGTACAACAATGATGAGAATCAGCCATTCCGTTATATATCGACTGAGCTTGGCTCTTGCTGTGGTTCTCCTTTTCGGAGGCCTTGAGGCTTTTGCCCAGGTGCTACGCAAGCCAACCTTTATGGATTATATCCGCACTTACGAAGCCGAGGCCAGACGTCAGATGAGTCGTCATGCGATCCCTGCCAGTATCACCTTGGCCCAAGGGCTTATAGAAACGGGTGCTGGGACGAGCACCTTGGCCCGAGATCACAATAACCACTTCGGTATCAAGTGTCACTCGACCTGGTCAGGTAAGCGTACCTACCGCCGAGATGACAACCCCAATGACTGCTTCCGTAGCTACCCTTCGGCGAAGGATAGCTATGATGACCACTCTCAGTTCCTCAAGGCGCGTCGCTATCAGCGCCTCTTCGCTCTTCGCTACGACGACTATCGCGGTTGGGCTAAGGGCTTGCAGCTCTGCGGATATGCTACGAATAAGGGCTATGCAAATATGCTGATCAAGGTCATCGAGGACTATGAGCTTTATGCCTTTGACCGAGGCGAGTATCCTACGTGGTACTCAGGTCGTCCTGTGCCTGCTCGCCGTCCTGCTGAGGCACAGCGCAGCTATGACAGACCTATGCGCCCCTCCTATATCAGCTATGGCCTCCTCTATGTGCTCGCTGACCAGAATGATACCTATGAGCGTATCGCAGCTGACATGGGGATCTCCGCAAAGAAGCTGGCTAAGTACAATGATACTCCTGAGGACTATCCTCTTAATGAGGGAGACGTCGTCTACCTTGAGCCAAAGAATAAGGAGGCTTCTGCTCGCTACACTACCTATACCGTCCGCGTAGGGGACTCGATGCATGACATCTCCCAGCGCTATGGTATCCGACTCGATCGACTCTACAAACTCAATAATAAGGATGCTGACTACGCCCCCGAGGAAGGGGATGTGCTCCGCCTCCGCTAACCTTCACTCGGCACCAGACCCGACAAACTTATGAACGAGCGCTATATGCAGCGCGGCGTCTCAGCCTCCAAGGAGGATGTGCATGCTGCCATCCGCAACGTAGACAAGGGCCTTTATCCTAAGGCTTTCTGTAAGGTCATCCCCGATATCCTCGGGGGAGATGAAGCCTATTGTAACATCATGCATGCAGATGGTGCGGGCACGAAGTCTTCGCTGGCCTACATCTATTGGCGTGAGACGGGTGACCTCTCTGTCTGGAAAGGTATCGCGCAGGATGCGCTGATCATGAACATTGACGACCTGCTGTGTGTAGGGGCCGTCGATGGCATCCTCGTCTCCTCGACGATTGGTCGCAACAAGCATCTCATCCCTGGTGAGGTCATCGCTGCGATCATCAATGGTACAGAGGAGCTCCTTGCTGAGCTTCGTGCTCAAGGTATTGGTGTCTATGCCACGGGTGGTGAGACGGCTGACGTCGGTGACCTCGTACGTACGATCATCGTAGATAGTACGGTCACCTGCCGCATGAAGCGCAGTGATGTCATCGACAACGCTCATATTCAGGCTGGTGATGTCATTGTTGGGCTGGCCTCCTTCGGGCAGTCCTCGTATGAGACCTCCTACAATGGGGGGATGGGGAGCAATGGGCTGACTTCTGCTCGTCATGATGTACTGGAGCACTCACTCTCAAAGCGCTACCCTGAGAGCTACGATGCTGCTACGCCCGATGAGTTGGTCTACAGTGGCTCGAAGGCTCTTACCGAACCCATCGCTGGTACACCACTGGATGCGGGGCGCCTGATCCTCTCTCCTACGCGTACCTATGCTCCGATCATCAAGGCGATCCTTGATGAGCTTCGTCCGGAGATCCATGGTATGGTACACTGCTCCGGTGGAGCTCAAACTAAGGTGCTACACTTCGTCGAAGGCAAGCACGTGATCAAGGATAATATGTTCGCTATTCCACCACTCTTCGAGCTGATCCAGAAGGAGAGCGGTACACCTTGGGCCGAGATGTACAAGGTATTTAACATGGGCCATCGTATGGAGCTCTACGTCTCCGCTGAGCATGCAGCCCGTATCATCGAGATCTCCGAGAGCTTCGGAGTACCAGCCCAGATCATCGGGCGTGTCGAAGCTGCAGAGAAGAATCACCTCACTATCCACTCCCCATTCGGAGTGCTTAACTACGAATAATAGCTACTCAATAGACCTAAATGGCAACGGAAAACGACCTGCTTAGCCGGATCGAAGGCTTGGAAATACGCTTCCAAGAGATCACTTCGCTTATCACCGCACCAGATATTATCGCCGATCAGAAGCGCTTCATGAAGCTCAGCAAAGAGTATCGTGATCTGGAGCGCATCCTTGATAAAGGTAAGGAATATCGTAACCTCCTCGGGAATATCCAGGAGGGGCGCGATACGCTGGAGGCTGAGAGCGATCCAGAGCTCCGTGCGATGGCGCGTGAGATGATGCAGGAGGCTGAGCAGCGTATCCCTTCGCTCGAAGAGGAGATCAAGCTTCTCTTGATCCCTGCAGACCCAGAGGATGCGAAGAACGTCGTCATGGAGATCCGCGGCGGTACGGGCGGTGACGAAGCGGCTCTCTTCGCAGGTGACCTCTATAAGATGTATGTACGCTACTGCGAAGGCCGTGGCTGGACTACTGAGGTCACGAGCATGAGCGAGGGCACTGCTGGTGGCTACAAGGAAATCATCTTCACGGTCACGGGAGATGGTGTCTATGGGATCCTCAAGTATGAGAGCGGTGTGCACCGTGTGCAGCGTGTCCCAGAGACTGAGACTCAGGGGCGTGTGCATACCTCTGCCGCTTCGGTAGCTGTGCTCCCAGAAGCTGAAGAAGTAGACGTCGTCCTTAATCCTGCTGATATCGAGATGCAGACTGCTCGCTCAGGTGGTGCTGGTGGGCAGAACGTCAATAAGGTCGAGACGAAGGTCCAGCTGACCCACAAGCCTACGGGTATCGTCGTCGTCTGTCAGCAGGCGCGTACGCAGCTGGCAAACCGAGAGCTGGCTATGCAGATGCTCCGTACGAAGCTCTATGATATCGAGCTTACCAAGCATAATGAAGAGATCGCAGCACGTCGTAAGACGATGGTCTCTACGGGGGACCGCTCAGCCAAGATCCGTACCTATAACTATCCTCAGGGGCGTGTGACCGATCACCGCATCAATCTCACCCTCTACAATCTCTCCGCTATTATGTCGGGAGAGATCCAACCCATCATTGACGAACTTATCATCGCCGAGAATATCGAGCGAATGAAGGAAGCCGCCCTCTAACACATCATCATTAGTACAGGTTAGAAGGGGGCTACCTCCTTATTTCTAACTCCATAGCATACCGAGATTATGACAAGAGACGAACTATTTGAGAACATCAAGAGGAAGAAGTCCTTCCTCTGTGTCGGGCTGGATACGGATGTCCGTAAGATCCCTCAGTTCCTCCTCGACGAGGATGATCCTATCTTCGCCTTCAATAAGCGGATCATCGATGCCACTGCGCACTTGTGCGTAGCCTACAAGCCCAACCTTGCTTTCTACGAAAGTATGGGTTCCTTCGGCTTGCAGGCCTTTGAGAAGACCGTGGCCTATATCCAGTCAGAGTATCCCGATCAGTTCATCATCGCTGATGCTAAGCGTGGTGATATTGGGAATACGAGCGATATGTATGCTCGCAGCTTTTTTGAGCACCTCAAGGTCGATGCCCTGACTGTGGCTCCCTATATGGGAAGTGACAGCGTCTTGCCCTTCCTCAAGTATGCTGGGCGCTGGGTGATCCTCCTTGCTCTTACCTCGAATGCCGGAGCAGCAGACTTCCAGATGCTCCCCGTCGATGGCGGTGAAGAGGCCCTCTTTGAGCGCGTCTTACGTACTAGTACCGAGTGGGGCAATAGCGATCAGCTGATGTATGTTGTCGGTGCTACCAAGGCCGATATGCTGGGGCGTGTTCGCGCTATCGTACCCGATGCCTTCCTCCTTGTCCCTGGCGTTGGCTCGCAGAACGGGAGCCTTGAGGATGTAGCTCGCTTTGGTCTGAATAGCCAGTGTGGTCTCCTTGTGAATGCCTCACGTAGCATCATCTATGCTGACAATACCGAGGCCTTTGCCAATGCAGCAGCTGCTGAGGCTGAGGCTCTACGTCGCCAGATGGCTGAGATCCTTATTAAGAACAAGCTTATCGAGGCCTAAGCCCAGAGCGAGACAGACCGTATATGCAGTTTAGTGCCTCACAGATAGCCCCCCTTATCTCAGGCGTCATCGAAGGTGACGCCTCCGTCCTCGTTTCGAACTTCGGGAAGATCGAGTCGGCTCAGCCAGGTGATCTTGCCTTCTTGGCTAACCCTAAGTACGAATCCTTTGCTTACACGACGAAGGCCTCGATCCTGCTGGTGGCAAACACCTTTGCTCCCAAGCAGCCTGTTGCCTCGACAATCATCCGAGTAGAGGATCCCTACGTTGCCTTAGCTCAGCTGATGCAGCTGGTCGAGCAGCAGAGTGCTCCTCGTCTTCATGGGATTTCGCCCAAGGCTCATATCGCTGATGATGTAGAGCTGGGTGAAGATGTCTATGTAGCTCCCTTTGCTGTCATTGAGCCCGGAGCTAAGATTGGTCGGGGCTGTCAGGTCCACTCCTTCGCCTATATTGGTCGTGGTGTCACGCTTGGTGAGGGGACGGTGATCTATCCTCAGGTTACCCTCTATCATGGCGTACGAGTAGGTGCGCGCTGTATCATCCATGCAGGTGCTGTACTTGGATCAGATGGCTTTGGTTTTGCTCCCGAATCTGATGGCTATCATAAGATACCGCAGCTGGGTAGCGTCTTAGTAGAGGATGAAGTCGAGATCGGTGCCAATACGTGTATCGACCGAGCTGTTATGGATAATACGGTCATCCGTCGTGGGGTCAAGCTGGATAATCTCATTCAGATAGCTCACAACTGTGAGGTCGGTGAGCATACTGTGATGGCTTCGCAGGTTGGCTTGGCTGGCTCCTCGGCAGTGGGAAAGTGGTGTCGCTTTGGTGGACAGGTCGGTATCGGCGGGCACCTCACTATCGGTGATCGCGTAGAGATGGCGGGGCAGACCGGTGTACTTGGCAATGTAGCTTCGGGTACGGCTCTTATGGGCTCTCCCGGAATGCCACTTCGCGAGGCGATGCGTAGCTTCGTCATCCAACCTAAGCTTCCCGATATGTACCGCCGCCTACAGGCACTTGAGAAAGAACTTGCAGAACTCAAAAAACAAC
This sequence comes from Porphyromonas sp. oral taxon 279 str. F0450, assembly GCF_000292995.1. NCBI lineage: Bacteria > Pseudomonadati > Bacteroidota > Bacteroidia > Bacteroidales > Porphyromonadaceae > Porphyromonas > Porphyromonas sp. oral taxon 279. The sequence continues at coordinate 6,379 of NZ_ALKJ01000019.1, forward strand.
TATAAGAGCACGAGTATTATGACTAAGCAAAAGACATTAAAAGCTCCCTTCTCTCTCTCTGGGAAGGGCTTACATACAGGCCTTGATATTCAGATCACTTTCCTCCCTGCTCCTGCTGGGACGGGGCGTGTCATCCGTCGTGTTGACCTCGAAGGCACTCCTGAAATCCCTGCACTCTCTGAGTTCGTCAAGGGTACTGAGCGCGGTACTGTCTTGGTCAAGGGTGATGCCTCGGTAAGTACGGTAGAGCATGCTATGGCTGCTCTCTACGCTAAAGGGGTAGATAACTGCTACATTGAGGTCAATGCTCCAGAGTTTCCTATCCTCGATGGGAGCGCTCGTCTCTATGTCGAGGGTATTCACGCCGCTGGTCTTGAAGAGCAGGATCTTCCAGTAGAGCACTACATCGTAAAGCGTCGCCAGGAGGTCGTTTCGGCTGATGGTCGCTCACGTATTGTCCTGCTTCCCGATAGTAAGTTCGGTGTCGACGTACATATCTCCTTTGACTCGCCCGTGCTGAGCAACCAGTTTGCTTCACTTGAAGACCTCGCTGACTTCGACAAGGAGATCGCTTCTTGCCGTACATTCGTCTTTGTCCGTGAAGTAGAGATGCTTCTCGCAAATAATCTGATCAAGGGTGGTGACCTGGACAATGCGCTTGTCATCTATGACGAGCCTATGGCTCAGGAGAACCTCGACAAGATATGTGATCTTATGAAGGTCACACGTCGTACGGATCTCTCCCTTGGGTATATCAATAATGCTCCTATTATCTTCCCCAATGAGCCTGCGCGCCACAAGCTTCTCGATGTGCTTGGTGACCTCGCGCTCATCGGTCGTCCTATCCGTGGTCGTATCTTGGCTTATTGCCCAGGGCATAAGATCAACAATGAGATGGGAGCTAAGATCCGTAAGGATATTAAGCTCAACGAAGCTCAGGCTCCTCTCTACGATCCCAATGCGACACCTATTCTTGATGTCAACCGTATTCGTGAGCTTCTACCACACCGCTATCCCTTCCTGATGGTCGATAAGATCATTGAGATCGGTACGGACTATATCGTAGGTGTCAAGAGTGTTTCGGGCAACGAACCCTTCTTCCAAGGCCACTTCCCCACGGAGCCTGTGATGCCGGGTGTTCTCCAGGTGGAGGCGATGGCACAGGTCGGTGGTCTCCTGGTACTTAATACGATCGAAGACCCCGAGAAGTACTCGACTTACTTCATGAAGATCGACAACGTGAAGTTCCGTCAGAAGGTCGTCCCAGGTGATACCCTTGTCTTCAAGCTCCGTCTGCTCGGTGAGATCCGTCGTGGTGTAGCCAACATGCGTGGGCTTGCTTTCGTCGGTGAGAAGCTTGTCTGCGAGGCTGAGTTCATGGCGCAGGTCGCAAAAAATAAGTAAATACATCCACAAGAGCCTGCCACTCCCTACCTCTAAATGAGAGGATAGGGTGTGCGCGGCTCTTGTCTATATACATATATGTCTATGTCACATCCTAACATAAGCCCACTGGCGAGCGTCCATCCTGAAGCTAAGCTGGGTGAAGGTGTTATCGTCCATCCCTTCGCCGTCATCGAAGAGAATACCGAGATCGGGGAAGGTTGTATCATCGAGAGTCATGCCGTCATCAAGAGCGGAGCTCGTCTCGGTAAGCATTGCCATATCCATTCGGGTGCAGTCATCGCTGGTATCCCTCAGGACCTCAAGTTCGTCGGTGAAGACAGTGTCGCTATCATCGGTGATCACACGATGGTGCGCGAGTGCGTGACGGTCAATCGTGGTACTGCTTCTCGCGGTAAGACGGTCGTCGGGAGCTACTGTCTCCTGATGGCTTACTCGCATGTCGCTCACGACTGTGTCCTTGGTGACCATGTCATCCTCGGTAATGCTACCCAGCTGGCTGGTGAAGTAGAGGTCGATGACTATGCTATCCTCAGTGGTGGCTCACTCGTCCATCAGTTCGTGCGTATCTCTAAGCACGTCATGATCCAGGGGGGATCTCGCGTGAACAAGGATATCCCTCCCTACACGCTCATTGGTCGTGATCCCATCGTCTACTGTGGTATCAACATCGTTGGTCTGCGTCGCCGTGGCTTTACTAATGAGCAGATCTTCCGCATCAACGATATCTACCGTACGCTCTACCAGCGTGGGCTCAACAATAGTGAGGCCTTCCGCGTCATCGAGGAAGAGATCCCCGAGAGCTACGAGCGTAGTCTTATCCTCGACTTTGTTCGTACCTCAGAGCGTGGCATCGTTCGCGGGACGATGGACTAATTGCTGCCACCAAGTCAATAGGATATACTTATAAGCTTTCTCTACTCTCATGCAGAAGATTTATTCGGGCAAGCAGCTGGACATCCTCTATGCTCAGGCTGCTCAGTTGGATAAGCTAAGTGCGCAGGATCATATCGAGCGTGCTGCTGTAGCTTTTGAGCGAGAGCTCCTACGCCACTATTCTCTCGGTGGTCGCTCGATTTATGTCTTTGCTGGTGCAGGTCGCTGTGGCGCCTATGCCTTGAGTATTGCCCAGACACTTTCACGTAGAGGGCATACTATCTTTGCCTACCTCTTCTACCGTGGAGGGAAGCTCTCGCCCGAATGTGAAGCTGTTCGTGAGCGCCTCCCAAAGGATACCTTCCGCTTGGAAGAGGTATTTACGGACTTCACACCTCCTAAGATCGCCAGTGGAGACCTGATCATTGATGGGCTCTTCGGTGCAGATCTGCAGACACCTCTCTCGGCTGGCTATGTAGGGCTGGTGAAATTCCTCAACGAATCCAGTGCTCCCATCGTGAGTATTGAGATCCCTTCAGGGCTCTTCGCTGAGGATAATTCGGGGAATAAGCTGGATAACGTCATCTGTGCAGAGCGCACGATCACTTTTGACAGCCCGAAGCTCGCCTTCTTCTTTAGAGAGAATGAGCCTTATGTAGGAGCTTGGTCGTGCATTTCGCTGGGGATTAGTCCGCAGGCACAGCATGGGATTGATACGGCTTATTACCACGTGCAGGATGCTGCACTCTCGCTGGCTCTGCAGAAGCGTCCTCGCTTCAGCATCGAGCTTCCACGAGAGAAGGCACTTCTCTTGACTTATGTGAAGGGGCATATTGGGAAGACGCTCCTATCTGCTCGAGCTGCTTTCCGTGCGGGATGTAGCGAGCTTCATGCCTTAGTACCTACAGAGGAAGCACTGTCTCTCTCTCTTGCCCTGCCTGAGCTTACAGTCCATACGCCGTCTGACGAGGCGAAACTGCTCACTGGAATCAATGCTTATCGGACGGTCGTCATTGGGGAGGGCTTTGGTACAGATGAAGAAGCGCTCCATCTTTTAGAAAGTCTGCTCACGCCCTCGTATTCGCGTCCCTTCCTCTTGGAGGGAGATGGCATCGCACTACTCTCAAGTGATCGTAAGCTACTGAAGAAGCTCCCGAAGAATAGTATCTTGATCGCTTCGCACCTGGAGATGGATGCTATGTTCGGAGACTTCCGCTCCGATCGTGAGCGTCTGGAGCGTGCTCTCGAACTGGCTCGGGAATGTGATATCTATGTCATACTGCGTGGCACTTACTCCGCAGTATGTGCTCCGACGGGAACGGCTTTCTTCGACACAACGGGGAATACCGGTCTCCAAACACAAGGTGCTTCCAACGTCCTCGCTGGTGTGATCGCAGGGCTTCTGGGGCAAGGCTACCAATCGATCACAGCTGCAGTCTTGGGCCTTCACTTGGTCGGGCTGTCGGCAGAGCTTTATGCTGGTCGCTATTCGGAGCGCAGTCTCACGGCGACGAGCTTGATCGACCTCCTGGGAGAAGCTTATCATCAGCTCGAGGCTAAGTAAGCTTTCTCTTCCGAGTCATCGGACTTCGGATCGGGATATAAGAAAGGGCGTGATGCAGATAGCATCACGCCCTTCTCTATTTACGGGTGAATGGTCAGCCTTTAGTCAAGGGGATGAACCATATCTTCGGGACGAACCCACTTGTCGAAGTCTTCTTCGCTGACATAGCCGAGGCGAAGGGCTTCTTCCTTGAGGGTAGTACCGTTGCGGTGTGCAGCATTTGCGATCTCAGCAGCCTTGTAGTAGCCGATGTGGGTATTCAGAGCCGTGACGAGCATCAGGGAGTTATTGAGAAGCTCCTTGATACGTGGGTGGTTGGGCTCGATACCAGATACACAGTGGATATCGAAGGATACTGCAGCATCACCGAGGAGCTGTGCGCTCTGCAGGAAGTTAGCTGCCATGACAGGCTTGAAGACATTCAGCTCGAAGTGGCCCTGCATACCGCCGACAGCGATAGCAGCATCGTTCCCGATGACCTGAGCGCAGACCATCGTCATCGCTTCGCACTGGGTAGGATTGACCTTACCTGGCATGATAGAAGACCCGGGTTCGTTGGCGGGGATGATGATTTCGCCGATACCGCTACGAGGACCTGAAGCGAGAAGACGAATGTCATTGGCGATCTTATTGAGCGAAACGGCGATCTGCTTGAGTGCGCCGTGAGCTTCTACGATAGCATCGTGAGAGGCGAGGGCCTCAAACTTGTTCTGAGCCGTGACGAAGGGCAGGCCGGTGAACTCTGCGATGTGGCGAGCTACTACGACATCATAGCCCTTAGGCGTATTCAGACCCGTACCGACGGCAGTACCACCGAGAGCGAGTTCGGAAAGATGAGGAAGGGTATTCTCCAGTGCGCGGATACCGAAAGCCAGCTGTGCAGCGTAGCCACTGAACTCCTGCCCGAGGGTCAGAGGCGTTGCGTCCATGAGGTGCGTACGGCCGATCTTCACGACGTCTGCCATTTCCTTGGCCTTCTTGTCGAGGGCTTTCTGGAGCTGGCGAAGGCCTGGGAGGGTCACTTCTACGACCTTCTTATAGCAAGCGATGTGCATGCCGGTGGGGAAGGTGTCGTTGGATGACTGAGACTTATTGACGTCATCGTTGGGGAGGAGCGTCTTTTCGCCTTCGCCGATCTTCTTACCAGCGAGCTGGTGTGCGCGATTAGCGATGACTTCGTTGACGTTCATGTTGCTCTGCGTACCTGAGCCCGTCTGCCAAATCACGAGAGGGAACTGGTCGTCGAGCTTGCCTGCGAGGATCTCATCACAGACAGCTGCGATGAGGTCACGCTTCTCTACGGGCAGCACGCCAAGCTCATGGTTGGCGAAAGCGGCACCCTTCTTGAGGTAAGCGAAGCCACGGATGATGTCAAGTGGCATAGATGCGGGTTGACCGATCTTGAAGTTGTTGCGAGAGCGTTCGGTCTGCGCTCCCCAGAGCTTGTCTGCAGGCACCTGGACTTCACCCAGGGTGTCTTTTTCGATTCTGTAGTCCATACTATGATTGTATCACTAATGATGCGGGGGTGTCTACAGCGCGGCTATAGACTAAGACAAAAATACAAATAGATTTCTGTATTTCCTGCCCGAGAGCCGAATTTGATGGCGCCCGCGAAGGCTCCTCTTCGGGCGGGAAGGAATAAGGCTTTGTGTCGGGAGTAAAATGCCTTTCAGTGGGAAGTCATTGGCGCTCGCAGGGTGGGTCATATAACCCTCCGTAGAAAGTAATATAACTTCTGACCAAAAGTAATATAACATTCGTCGAAAAGTAATATAACATTTGACCGAAAGTAATATAACATTTGGCAGGAAGTAGAGGTACTTCTTCCGAGAAGTTAAGGTACTTCCTTTTAGAAGTAGAAGTACTTCCTCTGAAAAGTAGAGGTATTTTCATTGAAAAGTAGAGGTATTTTCTGGAGTACCTCAAGAAGCCCTTGGATAAAGGCTCTTTGTGCCCCGTCCGAATGAGCTTGAACTGCCCCAACAAAATGAAGGTAGCCCCCCAACTCCAAGCGGTGAGTTGGGGGGCTACTTGCGCTGAGTCCCATCGGGCGCTGCAGCGTCTATTTGCTCTTGAAGGTCTTACTTGTGAAGCCTTCAGCAGGGAATACGCCGTCTAAGACGAAGTACGTCCCGAACTTGAATCGGAAGTTATACTCGCCACGCTTGGAGAAAGACCAGGTGAACTTAGTCGTATCGATGCCGTCCCCCGTGATCCAGGCAGCCGATGAAGTGAGTTCTGTCCCGTATCTCAGGATAAAGAGGTAGTCTGTAGAGGAAGGATCGAACTGAGCTGCCTTGAGAGCCTGCGCCACGTCAGCGTAGGAGAAGTCCTTATTGGCATCAAGCACGACGTCGAATGGAGCTTGCCCCTCGAAGATCGCAGGCTTCAAGCTGACCTTACTCTGCTTGATCGAGCGGTCATAGTCTTCTGCATCCTTCTTGCGTGGCCCCAGAATGGCGTAGGTCCAGATGCAGGCTGCGGGCGTCAGGCTATTATAGCTCAGGTCAAGTGTCTCCAGTGCAGGGTAGCTTTCGCCCTCGACGAAGACGCTCTTGATGCTATTATTGGGTACGCGAAGACTTTCAAGCTGCTTGAGACCTTCGATGCGCAGCGTGGAAAGCTTGCCACGCTGGTCGTGGTCTTGAGCTGTCGCACCGCGCTTCAGCCCGATGATGAGGACGGACTGCAGGGAAGTGTAGGGGCGAAGATCAGCTTCGGCGAGCTCTTCATTCCCGCTGAGGTTGAGCGATTCGATACCAGAGGGGAGCTTGACCGAAGCCAAATTTGTCAGACGGTTGTGCGCCAGGCTGACGGTCTTGACCGAAGTGAAGGCCGAGAGATCGAGCGAAGCGATCTCATTCTCCTCAAGAGTGAGGCGCTTGAGCGAAGGAAGGGCGGAGAGGGTAGGGGCAGTTACCTTCGTGCCTTCGATAGTCAGCGCGCTGAGCTGAGAGCATTCGCTGATCTCAGCCTTAGTGATCCCCTCGGCATGACTGATGTCAAAGAGGCTGAGCTTCGGCAGAGCAGAGAGCTGAACGGAGGTCGCCGACGAGGCTTCTACATGATGAAGCGTCAGGTAGCGCAGGTTGGGGTAGTCCTTTGCGGAGAAATTCAGGTTGGCGAACTTCGCATGGCTGGCCTTGAGCAAATCGAGATTCGTGAGGCCGCTCAAGCTCACACCGCCCTGAAGTGTCGTGTGAAGGGGCTCGATGTAGAGGTCTGTGATGGCGGGAAGACCTGAGAGCTCAAGCGAAGAAAGCTTCGGCAGGCGGTCAATAGCTTCGCCGGCGGCATTGCGCATTTCTACAGGGAGCTTGAAGGAGCCATTATCATCGTTGGTGGTGGCGAGCTTGGGGAAGTCCTTTATGACGACACGCTCGAGCGACTCAAGAAGCTCATAGCTGAGCTGGCTGAGTGTGGCGGCCTGGCTACCAGCTGTACCCGTGAGGCTGAGATCCGTGAGCTTCGGCAGGTGCTGCAGCTGTACCTTCTCGAGCTTGGGGGCAATGAGGGTGATATGTGTGAGCTCAGGCAGGAGGTCCGTCGAGAGGAAGTCGAGGGAAGTGATGGGCGAGAAGCCCTGTGTACCAGTCAAAAGCTGGAGGACGTGGTACTTGCCGTCGGTGTCTTTGATGAAGTTCACCGCCAGATGTGTCTGCGTCCACTTCGTCGGGTCATTGGAGGCGATGTCGGCTTCGAGGCCATTTCGCGAGAAGAGCTTACGAAGCGTCTCCAGCTCCGAGGGCATGATCTCATCGGTACTACTGGGCAGGGTGAGCTGATAGCTGATAGTTGGCATCACTTGCTCCTGCTTCTTGGTGTCTGGCTCGTTGCCGTTCTCCTGCTTACAGGCGGGGAGTCCGAGGCAAAGTGCTAAGGCCAGACTCGTCAGGTAAGTATTGGTTCGTTTCATCCGTAGGATAGATATGTATTGAGGTAAAAGAGACCGCCGCGGAGAGTGCTTCCACAGCGGGGTTACAAAGGTAGATGAAGTCCTCCCTCCGTGTCTATATCCGCTGGAAAATACCGATATGTGGTGACCCTAATGCCTCCAAAATCCGCCCCTTCCTCCCCTCGAATGAGTAGGAAGTACCTCTACTCTCGGAGCGAAGTCGAGATACTTCTGAGAGCTTTCTCAGGTACTTCCGGCTGCATTCTTAGGTACTTCTGCCTACTTCTTCAGCTCCTTCCCGCCGAGAGTAATTGGCAAAAGATGGGTGCTCTGCACAAAAAGCGTATCTTTGTGCTATATATCATTAATGGTTATTTAACAGATAAAGGAATCACAACTATGAGCTATAATCTCTTAGCAGGAAAGAAGGGGATCATCTTCGGTGCTCTCAACGAACAGTCCATCGCATGGCGCGTCGCAGAACGTGCTGTAGAAGAAGGCGCAGAAATCATCCTTACCAACACCGCTGTAGCTGTTCGCATGGGCCAGCTGAATGAGCTGGGCCAGAAGCTCAATGCTAAGGTCGTCCCCGCTGACGCTACGAAGGAAGAAGAACTCGAAGTTGTCTTCCAGGAAGCTATGAAGAGCTTCGGCAAGGTTGACTTCGTCCTCCACTCCATCGGTATGAGCCCCAACGTCCGTAAGGGTCGTGCTTACGATGACCTCGACTACAAGATGCTCCAGACGACCTTCGATATCTCGGCTGTATCTTTCCACAAGATGCTGCAGGTAGCTAAGAAGCTCGACGCTATCGCAGAAGGTGGCTCTGTCGTCGCTCTTACTTATATCGCTGCACAGCGTACCTTCGTCGGCTATAACGATATGGCTGATGCCAAGAGCCTCTTAGAGTCTATCGCTCGTAGCTTCGGTTACATCTACGGTCGTGACAAGGGTGTCCGTATCAACACGGTCTCTCAGTCTCCTACGGTCACGACTGCTGGTAGCGGTGTCAAGGGTATGTCTGACCTGCTCGACTTCGCAGAAGACCTCTCTCCTCTGGGTAACGCCGACGCTAACGACTGCGCAGACTACTGTATCACGCTCTTCAGCGACCTGACGCGCAAGATCACGATGCAGAATCTCTTCAACGATGGTGGCTTCAGCTCTATGGGTATGAGCGCTGCTGCTATCGAAGCCTTTGCTACGGGTCGCGCAAACCGCGAGAAGTAGTCCCCACAAACCGAAGAGGCTTTTATACAGCTTTCGACAATGATACTTCGCACAGAGAACCTCGTCAAGCGCTATCGCTCGCGTACGGTCGTCAACCACGTCTCAATACAAGTCGGACAGGGGGAGATCGTCGGGCTACTAGGCCCTAATGGTGCAGGGAAGACGACGACCTTCTACATGACGGTCGGGCTGGTCGTTCCTAACGAAGGGCGTATCTATCTCGATGACCAGGATATCACGAAGTATCCCGTCTACCGCCGAGCACAAGCAGGTATCGGTTATTTGGCTCAGGAAGCTTCGATCTACCGTAAGCTCAGTGTCGAGGATAATATCCTCTCGGTGCTGGAGCTGACGAATCGAACGAAGCAGGAACAGCAGGCACGTCTTGAGGAGCTCATCGCTGAGTTCCGCTTAGAAAAGGTACGTACGAACGCAGGCAACCGCCTCTCGGGTGGTGAGCGCCGTCGTGCTGAGATCGCTCGCTGTCTGGCCATTGACCCGAAGTTCATCATGCTTGACGAGCCGTTCGCTGGTGTTGACCCTATCGCTGTGCAGGATATTCAGAGCATCGTAGCTCAGCTTCGCCACAAGAATATCGGCATCCTCATCACTGACCACAACGTCTACGAGACGCTTAGTATCACCGACCGTGCCTATCTCCTCTTCGAGGGGAAGGTGCTCTTCGAGGGGACTGCTGAGGAGTTGGCCGAGAATGAGATCGTGCGTGAGAAGTACTTGGGTAAGGACTTCCAGCTGCGACGTCGTACTTTCGATATTGATACGACAAAGGAATAGCCTTCAGCTTCTTCAGAAGTAGAAAACGATTAGCCTCCGATTCCAAGACATTGGATCGGGGGCTAACTGCTTTCATATACACCCCATTTTGAGAGCCTTGATTTCCCTCCCATAGGTCTACTTAGCCGACTTCACTATAGGCTGTGAAACGAACCAGTACTGCTCCGCATTGCGACCAGTACTGGTAACTAATATCGACCAGTACTGCTCACGCTTCGGATCAGTACTGGTCGCTTCGCTGACCAGTACTGGTTCCTTTTTACACCTCTCAGTGGCGCAAACAAGTAAGCCCTATGTCACCAGCTTAGATGCTACTGGTGATATAGGGCTTGCTTTATTAGAGAGGGGGAGTCTTATCTCTTGAGAAGCTTCTTTCTTAGAGCGACGAGGGCACCCTTGGGTACTTCGTAGCGGTAGATGATCCCGACGAAAATAAGTAGCAAGAGTGTATTGGCTACCATACGGAGTATGGGAGCATCGGGGAGGGCTTGTGCGATGGCCCATTCAGCAGCGTAGAGTACGCCTGTAAGGAGCGTGTACAGTCCGAGTCGAGGCAGGTCGTAGTCCACGGGGTAGTAGTGCTGGCCGAGGGCGTAAGAGAAGAGCATCACGCCACCATTGGCTACTACTGATGCCCATGCGCAGGCTATGAAGCCGTAGCGGGGAGCCAGCAGGACGATGAGTAGTACCGTCAGTGCGCAGCCTACGATCGAGAGGATAGCACCCCAATGTGTGCGGTCGGTGACCTTGTACCAGAGAGAGAGGTTGAAGTACACGCCGAACATTAACTGCCCTGCCATGATCCATGGCACGACAGAGAGCCCAGGGTAATAAGCTGGAGCGATGAGGAGCTTCAAGATATCCATATAGCTCATCACCGCCAGGAAGATAAAGAGCGTGAAGAGTACATAGTACGTCATCGACGAGGAGTAAGCTCGGCGAGCAGCATCCTCACCCTTCTTCTTCTCGGCGAAGATGAAGGGGTCATAAGCGTAGCGGAAGGCCTGCGTGAAGAGGATCATTACTACAGCCAGCTTGTAGCAAGCTCCGTAGATACCCAGCTGCGCATTAGCGTAGTGGGAGTCCTCAAAGAGTAGAGGGAAGAGAATCTTGTCGGCTTGGTTGTTGAAGTTGCCCGCTAAGCCTAAGAGGAGCATTGGCAGGGCATAGCGAAGCATAGAGCGAAGGAGCTTGCTGTCGAAGCGCCCCGTAGCCTTACGCAGGGTGGGGAGGAGCAGGAGGAATTGCAGGCCATTGCTCACCAGATTGATCCCGAAGATATACTGCAGGGCGTGCTCTCTGGGATGGAGTTCTCCAAGTATAGGGATGTACTCGCTGAGAGCAGGTACACCGTAGAAGGCGAAGAGCGTCAGGAGGATAGTCGCCCCGACGAAGCTCATACGTACGGTCATGAACCACCAAGGGCGCTGCTCGTAGCGGAGGTAGCCCAGCGGAATGGCCATGAAGGCATCGCTGGCGACGATGATGAGGAGGTAGCTCAGGAGATCCTTGTGCTCTGCGACGTGGAGCACTGTCGCTAAGGGATCGAGGAAGAGCCAGCCGAGTAGTACGAAAAGCGTGGAGGTTACCCCAAGTGACCATAGGGTCGTCGAATAGACGTCAGCAGGCTGCTCATGCTTGTTCGCAAAGCGGAAGAATGCCGTCTCCATCCCATAGGTGAGGATGATCATCAAGATAGCTGTCCAAGCATAGAGGTTAGTCATCTGCCCGAATTCCTCGGTGATGAGTACTCGGACGTAGACGAAGGTAAGGAGCCAATTCAGGAAGCGCCCGAACATGCTGCTCAGGCCATAGACTGCTGTATCCTTGATTAGTGAGGTAAGTGTACTACTCATTGTGGTGGTCGTATGCCCTTAGTAATTGTCGTCATCGAAGAAGCTCCCCGCTTGGCGGATGCGGGGCTTCCTCCCCAGATGACTATAAGCTAAGTCCGTGGCTTCACGGCCACGGGGCGTGCGCTTGATGAAGCCTTCCTTGATGAGGTAGGGTTCGTAGACTTCCTCCACCGTGCCAGGATCTTCGCCCAATGCGGTAGCGATCGTCGTCAGTCCAACGGGGCCACCAGCGAACTTATCGATGATCACTCCGAGAAGCTTATTGTCGATATAGTCAAGCCCGTAGCGGTCGATATTTAAGGCCTCAAGGGCATAGCAAGCGATCTCCTTGGTGATACGACCGTCACCCTTGACTTGGGCGAAGTCACGCACACGGCGAAGTAGCGCATTAGCGATACGTGGCGTACCGCGACTGCGAGAGGCTACCTCGACGGCAGCACTGGCGACGCAGGGCGTCTGCAGGATATCTGCCGAGCGGTGGACAATGTCTGCGAGCGTCTCGATGTCGTAGTACTCCAGATGCAGATTGATACCGAAGCGAGCGCGCAGGGGGGCGGTCAAGAGCCCACTACGGGTCGTGGCGCCCACAAGCGTGAAGGGATTGAGGTCGATCTGTATGGAGCGTGCGCTGGGACCTTTATCCAGCATGATGTCGATGCGGTAGTCCTCCATAGCCGAGTAGAGGTATTCCTCCACGATGGGACTCAGGCGGTGGATCTCATCGATGAAGAGCACGTCATTGGGCTCAAGTGAGGTAAGAAGCCCAGCTAAGTCTCCAGGCTTGTCCAGCACTGGGCCTGAGGTGATCTTGATACCGACACCGAGTTCGGCTGCGATGATATGGGATAGGGTAGTCTTCCCGAGGCCTGGAGGGCCGTAGAGGAGGACGTGATCCAGTGCATCGGAGCGCATCTTCGCAGCCTGTACGAAGATCTTGAGGTTCTCTACCGCCTTGTCCTGTCCACGGAAGGTGTCGAAGGAGAGGGGGCGGAGTGCACGATCGATATCTTGCTCTTCTGTGGAGAGCGTAGACTGATCGCGTATGTCGAAGCTATCGAGATCCGGCATGAGGCTATGGATGTGATGTGGAGTGAAGTGAGTCAAGGAATGTGAAGAGCGTGCGGTAGACCGTGGCGTAAGCGGTGGAGTCACTCGAGAGGAAAAGGTCGTGGAGGCCGTTGGGGATGCGGTGTGCCTCGACTTGAGGGCCAAGCTTCTTCCCGTAGCGCTGTATATCCTCGACGTCCAGCACGAGGTCAGCCTTACCGAAGGCTTCTTGCCATGCGCCCTTAGCGCGGATACTCTTATCTGAGCTCATCAGGAGGATAGGCATCGGGAGTTGTAGACCACGCTGCACGCGCTTATGCCCACGACGAATAGCACGAAGCCAGCCGAGGCGGATGGGGTGTCCGTAGTCCTTCTTTAGATGCGTGTCGTAGTCCCATGGCCCGTGATATCGGGAGAGTAATGACTGGGCATAGAGGTCGGGCGACTTGGATACTCCGCTGATGACCTTGCTTGGAGCTATACCAGCTGAGGCGGTCAGTAGGGGAAGGACGATCTTCTCCTCGGCCTTCGAGAAGTTGAAGTCAAAGAAAGGACTATTGAGGATGAAGGCCCGGATGCTATCTTGATTCTTCGTGTCAGCAAGATAAAGGGAGGTGATGAGCCCACCTGTCGAGTGTGCCATCAAGTAGACCTCCTCGGCACCTTCCTCACGGATGATCTTCAGTGCTGCCCCCAGTTCCTCATAGTACTCCCGTAGGTTGCGTACCTCGAAGGCATCTTGATGAGGGAGGATAGAGCGCCCATATTTGCGGAGATCAAGAGCATAGAAGTCAATCCCATGCTGAGCGATACTATCTCCCATAGCGGCCTGGAAGAAGTAATCATTGTATCCGTGTACGTAGAGTAGGGCACGCTTAGAGGGAGTAGTGCGGTCGTGCCGGATGAGTGTAGCTATGACAGCTCCTGCGTAGTCATCTCGCATCTGTAGTGTGCGCTGGCTGTAGCCCGAGATGCTATCAGCACGCCATTGTGCGGAGAGCTCCAGACCAAGTAGCCTGCACGTGATGAGAAGGAGGAGGATATAAAGTCGTCGTTTCATACTATCTGTTTGTATTGACTTGAATGCAAAGATAACTTAAATCACGCCATGCCGTGGCGGTAGACATCGCAGGAGCATAGCCTTTGGGCTAAAATAAAGCGAGCTGTCCAGCCTCTGCTGGACAGCTCGCTATGGGAGTGATGTACTTCTTGGGTCCGGTGGTTACGCCTTCTTGTTGATGAAGATGTGACCGAGAAAGCCGAGGACGACGAGTGTAAGCCCCGTGCCGAGGAAGAGGTTAGCATTCTCTACCTGGTCCGTGAAGTAAGTGAAGAGCTGAAGAAGAGCCCCGATGAGCATCACGATGATACCGATATACTGCTTCATAATGTCTCTATGTACTATGGTTATGTGTATGTTCTCTATATGCAAAGTACGCAATAATTCCGTACATGACGAAACGCTTACAGAAGATAGCCCCCGATACCCCATCTCAGTGGAGATATCTGGGGGCTACTCTTGTGAAATTGCGACTCTGTGAAGGGGAGGGTGAGCCTCCTCTATTAGATGCTAATTAGCGAGGACGACGCTCACCACGTTCGGGGCGAGGACGACGCTCGGGCTCCTTATAGCCTTCGGGCTTGGGAAGCAGAGCACGACGGCTGAGCTTGAACTTACCCGTCTTCTGGTCGATGTCGATGAGCTTGACTTCGATCTGCTGACCTTCTTCGAGGCCCGTGTCTTCGATCTTTTCGTAGCGCTTCCAGTCGATCTCAGAGATGTGGAGCAGACCGTCCTTACCGGGGAGGAACTCTACGAAGCAGCCGTAAGGCATGACCGAGGAGATCTTACCCTGGTAGACTTCGTTCACCTCAGGCATAGCGACGATGCCCTTGATGAGGCCGACAGCCGTATCGATAGCATCCTTGTTGGAGGCGCTGATTTCGACTACGCCGACGCCATCCACTTCTTCGATGCTGATAGAGGCACCGCTCTTCTCCTGCATACCCTGGATGATCTTACCACCAGGGCCGATGACTGCACCGATGAATTCCTTGCCGATACGCAGGGTCACGATGCGAGGAGCATGGGGCTTGAGGTCTTCGCGAGTCTCGGGCTGAGCTTCGAGGATCTTGCCGAGGATGTGCAGACGACCTTCGCGAGCCTGTGCCAGAGCACGCTCGAGGATTTCGTAGCTAAGACCATCGACCTTGATATCCATCTGAGTAGCGGTGATACCGTCAGCGGTACCCGTTACCTTGAAGTCCATATCACCGAGGTGGTCTTCGTCACCGAGGATGTCGGATAGGATCGCGTAGTTCGTACCCTTGTTCTCAGAGATCAGACCCATGGCGATACCCGATACGGGCTTAGCGATGGGTACACCAGCGTCACGCAGAGCGAGTGTACCAGCACATACCGTAGCCATAGAAGAAGAGCCATTAGACTCGAGGATGTCGGAGACGACACGGACTACGTAGGGGTACTGAGCGGGGAGCATGCGCTTGAGGGCGCGGTGAGCGAGGTTCCCATGACCGATCTCACGACGGCCGACACCACGCTGTGGGCGAGCTTCACCCGTAGAGAAGGGTGGGAAGTTATAGTGGAGGAGGAAGCGTTCCTTACCGTAGTTGAGTACGTCGTCGACGAGCTTCTCATCGCTCTTCGTACCCAGCGTGACTGTCGTCAGAGACTGCGTCTCACCGCGGGTGAAGACAGCAGAGCCGTGAGGTCCGGGCAGGTAATCCGTTTCGATCCAGATAGGACGGATCTCGGTGGTCTTACGACCGTCAAGGCGCTTGCCTTCGTCGAGGATAGCACGGCGCATAGCTTCCTTTTCGACATCGTGGTAGTAGCGAGCGATGAGGGGAGCCTTCGTCTCGAGTTCCTCTTCGGTGAACTTAGCCTTGTATTCCTCTACGATAGCATCAAAGGCCTCAGCACGAGCGTGCTTGTCGGTACCCGATACAGCTACGGCGTAGGCCTTAGCATAGCAAGAGTCGTGTACATCCTTGCGCAGGTCTTCGTCGTTCTCTTCGTGGCAGTAGGTGCGCTTGACGAGCTTACCTACAGCTTCGCTGAGCTCGAGCTGAGCCTGGCACTGTACCTTAATGGCTTCGTGGGCTACCTTGATAGCCTCGAGCATTTCAGCCTCCTGGACTTCCTGCATTTCCCCTTCGACCATCATGATGTTATCGAGGGTAGCCCCTACCATAAGCTCGATGTCAGCAGACTCGAGCTGCTCGAAGGTGGGGTTGATGATGAATTCGCCATTGACGCGGGCGACGCGTACCTCACTGATAGGACCGTTGAAGGGGATGTCCGATACGGCGAGGGCTGCAGAAGCAGCGAGCCCAGCCAGAGCATCAGGCATATCTACACCATCCGTAGAGAAGAGAATGACATTGACGAAGACTTCGGCGTGGTAGTCATCTGGGAAGAGGGGACGCAGGGCACGGTCTACGAGACGGCAAGTCAGGATTTCATAGTCAGAAGCCTTGCCTTCGCGGCGCGTGAAGCCACCAGGGAAGCGACCGAAAGCGGCATACTTCTCCTTGTACTCGACCTGGAGGGGCATGAAGTCAACCCCAGGATTGGCATCCTTGGCTGCGCATACAGTGGCCAGCAGGACGGTATTCCCCATGCGAAGGGTTACGGAACCGTCAGCCTGCTTGGCTAATTTCCCTGTCTCGATGACGATCTCTCTACCATCGGGCAGTGTGATAGTTTTGCTAATTGGCTGTAGCATTATTGTTCTTTATTGATTGATAACACCTTTAATAGTCGGCACAAAGGTAGTCAAATAAACGGTACCAAGCGCCCCAGCTCTGCGATGTAGCCATACTTTGGAGGGAATTCTTATCTGCTACCTTCCTGCTTACCTTGATTCAGCTCCTCGAGGTCGGGCAATTTTGCCATAACGGAAGGGGATCCAGTATGCCATGGAGGCTCTTTATAAGCTTGATCAAAGAAGACTCATCTGCTGCTCAACTTCGGCTGTCGTATAGACCTATGATATGAACCAATATTGGTCGCTGCTTTGACCTATATTAGGTTGTTGCTCCGCGTCGGGATAAAAGTTGTGGACGAGTAGCAGACAAGTTTGGGCTACGTACGTGGCTCTAATATCTACGTGCGTGGATATTTGGATTTACATGCCTGGTCTTTAAGACTACGTACATAGACAGAGGAAAACCACTACGTGAAGGCGCTTTTTCCTTTACGAGAACGATGCTTTTCCCTACGCTGAATAAGAGGAATACTCGCGATAAGGCGAAGGGCTTTCCTGATCACTTCGGAGAGGCATATCGGGGAGCTGGGCGTGCTATGCCTTAGCACTCTAAATAGAGGACAGCACTCTCCCGCAACAGTCTCATATTGTTTATCCCGCTTGGAGGAAATGGTCGTTGCACCTCTCTCATACGAAAGCCCCCGCTTAGAAGCTGAACTCTAAGCGGGGGCTATTCTATGCCAATAGTCGTGGTGAATTAAAGAACTATTCCTCGTCCTTTCCTGCGAACTCCATCAAGTAGGCCTTGATGAACTCGTCAATATCTCCGTCCATAACAGCGGTGACATTCGAGGTCTGGTAGCCTGTGCGGTGGTCCTTCACGCGGCGGTCATCGAAGACGTAGCTACGTATCTGGGCACCCCATTCGATTTTCTTCTTCCCTGCCTCGACCTCGGCCTGAGCCTTGCGGCGGCGCTCAAGTTCCTTGTCATAGAGCTGCGAGCGTAGGAGGCGAAGGGCATTCTCTCGGTTGTCGGTCTGCGATCGGGTCTCAGTATTCTCGATGATGATCTCCTCTTCCTCGCCCGTGTCGGGGTCCTTGTACTTATATCGTAGGCGTACCCCAGTCTCGACCTTGTTGACGTTCTGCCCACCGGCACCACTGGAGCGGAAGGTGTCCCAACTCATATTGGCGGGATTGACCTCCACCTCGATGGTATCGTCTACCAGAGGTACGACGAAGACGGAGGCAAAGCTCGTCATGCGCTTCCCCTGCGCATTGTAGGGGGAGATACGTACGAGGCGGTGTACGCCCGTCTCGCTCTTGAGGAAGCCATAAGCCTGATCACCCTCGACCTGCATGGTCATGGTCTTGATGCCGGCTTCATCGCCGTCCTGCCAGTTGGTGATCGTGGTCTTATACCCCTGCTTGTCGCACCAGCGGGCATACATACGGGCAAGCATTGAAGCCCAGTCTTGGCTCTCGGTACCGCCAGCTCCAGCGTTGATCTTGAGTACGGCTCCAAGGTTGTCTTCCTCGGCACGAAGCATATTCTTAAGCTCGACCTCTTCGAAGAGATGGATGGCACGCCTGTAGGCATCATCAACTTCCTCTTCGGTGGTGATCTCCTCCTTATAATACTCAAGGGCGAGGGCTACCTCCTCGACGAGACGCTCAGCTTCGTCGTAGTAGGCGATCCACTTGCGAAGGTCCTTGACCTTGCGCATCTGGGCTTCAGCACGGGTGCGATCTTCCCAGAAGGAAGGGTCTGCCGTGCGAAGCTCTTCTTCTTCTAATTGGATACGTCGGCTATCGACGTCAAAGATACCTCCTCAGCGCAGTCTTGCGCTCCAGCAGGGCATTGAGCTGGTCTGTCGTTATCATAGACTTCTATGTGATTAGTGAATAAATAGTCGGGGGTATGTTAGGCCTCCTTCTCCTCCAGCTCGAGCTGGCGCAGGGTAAGCAGGTCCATCTCTTCGATGAGCTCGCCGATACGCTCCGAGGCCTTCATCAGGTCTTCGTGTGAGAGCGTGCCTGTGGAGAGCTTGGCTTCAAGGGCCGTCTTCTCCTTATCCAGCTGGGGGATGCGTGCTGTGATCTCCTCCAGCTCTCGTCGCTCAGCATAGGTGAGGCGTGCAGGGCGGTTTGCTGTGCGACGTGATTCTGCTGGCTGGGGGGCTGCTTTACGGGGCTGTGAAGCCTCAGCCTTTTGACGCTCTTCCTCCTCACGCTTCATACGGTAGAGGGTGTAGCTCCCTGGGAAGTCACGTACGACGCCTGCTCCCTCGAAGGTGAAGAGGTGGTTCACGACCTTGTCCATGAAGAAGCGGTCGTGGCTGACAATGAGTACGCAGCCTGCGAAGTCCGCGAGGTACTCCTCGAGTGCTTGTAGCGTGAGAATATCGAGGTCGTTCGTTGGTTCGTCAAGGACGAGGAAATTCGGGCACGTGACGAGCACGGTGCACAGATAGAGTCTGCGCAGCTCGCCACCGCTGAGCTTCTTGACGGGGGTGTATTGGCGCTCGGGAGGGAAGAGGAAGCGCGTAAGTATCTGGGAGGCGGAGAGACGCTCTACTTGGGAGCTTCCCGCGGGAAGCTCGAAGTTCTCAGCGATCTCCTGCACGATGTCGATGACGCGCTTCTCGGGCGCGAAGGTCGGAGGCTCTTGGCTGTAGTAGCCGAAGCGTATAGTCTCTCCGATGTCGAAGTGCCCCGAGTCTGGCTCGATCTCGCCGAGGAGCATACGGAGGAAGGTGGTCTTCCCGACACCGTTCTCGCCGATGATACCGACCTTGTCATAGCGGCTGAAGACGTAGTTGAAGTCCTGCAGGAGCACCTTGTCGCCAAAGCGCTTATTGACGTTGTGCGCCTCGAAGATCTTCTTCCCGATGCGGGTCGATGAGGCACCGAGCTGTACTTCGTCCGTACGCTGAGCAGGGCGAGTCTTGGCCTCTAACTCATGGAAGGCATCGATGCGGTACTGTGCCTTCGTCCCGCGAGCTTGGGGCTGACGGCGCATCCACTCGAGCTCTCGTCGGTAGAGGTTGAGTGCACGCTGACGGGACTGCTCCTCCTGCTCGTGACGCTCTTCGCGCTTGGCGAGGTAGTAGTCGTAGTTCCCCTTATAGCGGTAGAGATGACCGCCGTCAAGCTCGATGATCTGGTTGCAGACGCGGTCGAGGAAGTAGCGGTCGTGGGTGATGAGTAAGAGACCCATCGTGGAGCGGGCGAGGTAGCTTTCGAGCCACTCGATACTCTTGAGGTCAAGGTGGTTCGTCGGCTCATCGAGGAAGAGGAGGTCGGGCTGGCTGATGAGCGTACTCCCGAGGGCGATACACTTAGCTTCTCCACCAGAGAGCCCCTTGACGGAGCGCTGGTAGTTGTGGATGCCGAGTGCTCCCAGGATCTCCTTAGCACGCTGCTCATAGTGCCATGCTCCCTTGGCCTCCATCTCGGGCAGGAGACGCTCCATCGTCTGGCTATCCCCTGCCTCCACGGCTATCTCCCAAGCGAGGGTGAGCTGTGCTACGGGATCGTAAGGGCTGAAGCACGCCTCGAGTATCGTCCCTGTCTCGGGGAGATCGGGGAGCTGTGGTAGGAAGGCTTGCTTGATGTCACGCTCGTAGGTGATGGTGCCAGAGTCCTGAGGCTCTCTGCCGAGCAGGATACGCATGAGAGTGGACTTACCCGTACCATTGGGTGCGATGAGTCCGACCTTCTGCCCACGCTCTATGGAGAAGGAGATGTCAGAGAAGAGGACGCGGTCCCCGAAGCTCTTGGTGAGTTGCTCGACCTGAAGCATACTTAGTCTAAGGATTCGGGGGCCATGGGGACACCCTTCCAGTGCTCCTTGACTTCGGGTAGACGGCCAGCGCCTACATAGCGTGAGGTATAGTAGGCATTGTTGTTAAAGTTCTCGATGACGATACCGCGGCTACAGCTGCTGTGCATCATCTTGATGTTGCCATCCTCATTGCTGACGACCATAGCCACATGACCTACACGGTTGGCACTGCGGTTGCGCCCCTTGAAGAAGAGAAGGTCACCGGGCTGAGGATCCTTGATGTTATTCGCATAGACAGCCAGGCCACTTGAGGAGTGAGGGATCTTGATGCCTTCGAGAGAATAGATGTAGCTGACGAAGCCTGAGCAGTCGAGGGGCCACTTAGCGACGCCTGAGGTGCGATAGCGTAGACCTAAAAGCTGCTGCCCATGGTCTACGACGGACTTGATGAGATCGGGGGTGGAGGAGGCTATCTCCATCTTATCGTAGGAGAAGCCACTGCCGCCACTGCGACGGCGATAGTGTGAGCCATAGCTGCGACTCCTTCCTGCAGCGTATCGTCTGCTGGAGCGCTTATGTCTTGATTTTCTGGGGGCGGGGGCTGGTGCAGGGGCTTGTAGCTCTGTGGTGAGCTCTAAGAGTGAAGCCTCCGTGTGCTGGGTGTGTGTCTCTGTGGTCAGAGCTCCGTCGTGGGTGGAGCTGAGGTCGGTGGCTCCTGCGGGTAGGGTAAGGAGGGTAGTGAGGGCTGCTACTACGAGGGTAGTGCATGACTTCTTGAATCGAATCATCCTGTCTTAACTTAGGTGAGGCAGGCTATCTCCCCCGTGTGGGAAGGACCTTAAACACCCGAGGTGGAGGGAGCCAGTACTTTACTTTGACTCCCTCCACTTCGGATGGGCTGTAGGCAAAAGATGCCTACAAGCAGAGAACGCTTTCGTTAGCAAATATAGTATAATCTGCTGAAATAGACTTTGTTCGCTGCTTGAGGTGTGTGCTGAAGTGCCCTATCGGCGCTTACTGATGATGATAGAGAAGTAGGGGAACTCCCGCTGGAGAATCTCATCCGTAGAGGAGGTGATGTACTCCTTCGGCATGCCTACGAACTCAAAGTAATGCCACTTGCGATCGGGGTGCTGGGCGATAGCTGACTTGATCTCCGCTTCACAGAGTGATCCCTTCATCACGACGATGGTATGACGGCTCTGCCAAGCACGATCCCACTCCTCACGAGTAGCTTCGCCTGGGATGACAGTACACTGCTCTTCGAGCTGCACGAGCTGACCACCGAGCCGGCCATTGCAGGCGATGAAGGCGGGGACACCGCAGATCTGCTCTGTGGTGAATCCCTCTTGCTCGATATGCTCCCCGATATAGGCTGAGGAGGAATAGAAGCCACAGTCACCCTCAGCGACGATGG
Source organism: Porphyromonas sp. oral taxon 279 str. F0450 (assembly GCF_000292995.1). Lineage (NCBI taxonomy): Bacteria > Pseudomonadati > Bacteroidota > Bacteroidia > Bacteroidales > Porphyromonadaceae > Porphyromonas > Porphyromonas sp. oral taxon 279. The sequence goes on from NZ_ALKJ01000019.1 coordinate 27,985, forward strand.
CGATGCGGGCACTAGGCTCGGCCTTTTGCTTCTCGCAGGCCTCTCGGGCTACGATCTCATAGGCCTCGAGAGCACCATCACGATCCTTGCTCATCGGGAGGTCGTAGAGCTGGATCTGCTCCTCGCGTATGCCGAGTGAGAGCATCATCTCGGCGGCTTTCGAGGCATGACGGCCCTTGCGTGAGACAGGGACGGGCGTGTAGATATAGTCGGCCTCGCGTAGGGTGCGAAGGGCCTTGAGGGTGATGAGCTCTGGATCTCCAGGGCCCAGCGATACGAAGTGAATCATAGTTGGGGTAATGGGATGCTATTGTCTGTAAGTAATCCAGCGCCATACCTCACGCATTGATGGCTTCTTGCCATACATGAGGATGCCGGTACGATAAATCTTCCCTGCGAGGGCACTCGTCAGGAAGACGGTGATATATAGTATAGCGAGGCTCAGAAGGGGCTGCCAGAGAGGTACATCGTAAGGCAGTCGTACCATCATCACCACGGGGGACGTTAAGGGGCAGAATGAAGCCCAGAAGGCGAGGGTGCCATCAGGATTGTCTACACTCCCCATGCCAGCATACATAGAGAAGATGAGGAGGAGGACGACAGGCATCATCATCTGTGATGCCTCTTCATCTGAGCTTACCAGCGAACTTAGAGCTGCGAGGATGGATGCGTAGAAGAGGTAGCCACCCACGAAGAAGAGGATGAAGAATATCAGAATCTTTGCGAAGTTCACACCCTGCAGTACAGCGAAGAAGGTCGTGGCCTGGCTAAGGAATGAAGTTCCTCCTATGACTTCTGATTGGAAGAATGCCTGGGCGATCTGTGCTCCTACAAAGAACAAGATGGCCCAAATAGCGATCTGTAGGAGACCCAAGAGACCTATCCCGATGATCTTGCCCAGCATAAGCTCTTGAGGGCGTACTGAGGAGATGATGACCTCGACGATACGATTCTTCTTCTCCTCCAGGACCCCCTGTAGCACCATACCTCCATAGGTCATCATGAAGAGGTAACTGAAGAATGAAAGGCCTATGCCGATGATGCTGGCTACAGTACTGGACGACGCATCGACATCCCCAGATTCGCCCCACTTATATGTGGAGACATGGAGCTGGACTTGGCTCTCCTGTATAGCTTCTTGTAGCTGGGGGATGTTGTACGAGCGGATCTTTTCCTCGGTGAGGTGTCGGGAGAGCACCTCATTGATATAAGTTTCCAGCCCTTGTGGTAGCTGCTTGAAAGAGAAGAGGCTGATAGCTTTTGGGTCCTTCAAGAGATCGTCTCGGATCTCGAGTATAGCCGTGATTGCCTCTTGGGAGGCTTCGCTGCGTAGACTGTCTAAGGGACGGTCCGAATTGACGAAGCTATAGCTGCCATTGTCTTGGAAGAGGGCTGCATAGCGACCCGTGTGGTCAAGGATAGCTACCTGCTGCTGGTGATCCACCTCGTTGATCGAGGATACAGCAGCTGGGACGAAGCCGAGGCCAATCATCAGGATAGGCATGACGAAGGTTATCACCCAGAAGGACTTCTTGCGGAGGCGCGTGGTGAATTCGCGCTCGATGACGAGGTGTAGCTTATTCATACCAGATACTATTTAGCTTGGACTGTTGCGAGGAAGATCTCATGCATCGAGGGGTATTCCAGCTCGATGCTCTGGAGGTGGATGGCAGAGGGGAGCTGACCGATGATCGAGCGAAGCTCCTCCTCGGGCTGAAGCTGTACTCGCAGGATCTTAGAGTACTCGCGCTCTTCATGCTCCAGTATATTTAGACGAGATAGGTCAGTAGGGGAGATCTCTCCCTCATAGACGACACGTGCGGTGTGAGAGCCGTGTGCTCGGCGTATCTCAGCTGTCTGACCCGAGAGGACGACTTCGGCGCGGTCAATGAGCGCGATGTCATCACAGAGCTCCTCGACGCTCTGCATGTTGTGGGTGGAGAGCATGAGAGTCGTTCCCCGGGCCTTGAGAGCAAGGATCTCCCGCTTGAGTACCTCAGCATTTACGGGGTCAAAGCCACTGAATGGCTCATCGAAGATCAGCAGGCGGGGCTCATGCACGACGGTCGTGACGAACTGGACCTTCTGCTGCATTCCCTTCGAGAGCTCTTCGACGCGCTTGCCCCACCAGGACGTGATCTCCAGACGCTCAAACCATTCCTTGACTCGCTGCTGGGCATCTGACTTGCTAAGCCCCTTGAGGCGTGCTAAGTAAATGGCCTGCTCACCGACCTTCATCTTGGGGTAGAGACCACGCTCCTCGGGGAGGTATCCGATATGGAAGAGGTCTTCCTCTCGCAGGGGGTGACCTTCGAGACGCACCTCTCCACTGTCGGGGGCTGTGATGCGATTGATGACACGGATGAGCGAACTCTTGCCTGCACCATTCGGTCCTAATAGCCCGAAGATGCGTCCTTCGTGGGCACTCAGCGAGACCTCATTGAGGGCGGTATGCTCGCTGTAGCGCTTCGTCACGTGATCTACTTCTAAGTATGCCATAGTATACTGGGTTGTGTGTAATAGGGGAGGAGCTTTGAATCCTCGAGGCTCCATGGTCCATTAGCAAAGATACGATATATCAATATACGGTATAGACCGAAGGTTGAGAAGATCATAGCAGGGGTGCTCATGTCGCGATTCTCACCATGCGGTGTAGCTCTTTCGGCGTGTAGTACGCCCCATCCTCCCATAGTAGCACCTCTCACCTGTGGTAGCGTGAGCCCCTCACTTCAGCACGAGGATTTTTCTTATCCAGCAGAGGAAAAATGGTCTTTCTGTGAATAAAAAAGTAGCCGCCCACAGTGGTTTTCCTCCGTCCACGTACGTAGTCTTAAAGACCACGTACGTAAATCCAAATGTCCACGCACGTAGATATTAGAGCCACGCACGTAGATCGAACTTATCAGCTATTCGTCCGCAACTAATTCTCGTACGCATAGGAGGTCATACCACTACTGCTTTCAGCTTTTCACTCCGAAGGGATGATCCTCTCACAGCCCCAATAGGGGATAGGGATTTCGAGGCGGTAGCTTCGTCCGCCTATTCTAATCGGTGATTAGCGCGCTAATAATTCGTATTTTTGTAAGAATAGTTAAGCGTCCTTTGCGAGGGGTAGAAGCCCCTCCTTCGCCCCGTATATTGCCTATTACTCAGCTTCGATGGCCCGTAAACTAAATAAGAAGACTTCGCCCACCACACCCGCCGACCGCCACGATACGGCCGAGCATATCCTCCTGCACCACGTACGTGTCAATAATCTCAAGGATATAGACCTCGAGATCCCCCGCGGGCAGCTTGTCGTCGTCACAGGCGTGAGTGGCTCGGGGAAGAGTTCGCTGGCCTTCGATACACTCTATGCCGAGGGGCAGCGCCGCTATGTCGAGAGCCTCTCTTCGTACGCGCGTCAGTTCGTCGGGCGTATGGCAAAGCCCGAGGCCGACTGGATACGTGGTCTGCCACCCGCAATCGCTATCGAGCAGCGTGTCGTCAGCCGTAACCCCCGCTCGACCGTGGCTACCTCGACGGAGATCTACGAATATCTCCGTCTGCTCTATGCTCGTGTAGGGCATACAATCTCCCCCACGACAGGAGAAGAGGTGCGCAAGCATACGGTGAAGGATGTGCTGACCTACATCAAGTCGCTCCCCATAGGGAGTCGCGTCTATCTCATCGTCCCTCTGCATATCCCCTCAGGGCGCTCACTCGCGGCTCATCTGGAGATCCAGCTGCAGCAGGGGTATAGTCGTCTCTGGACGGAGGACGGCATCGTAGCTATCGAGGACGCCCTGTTGTGGAAGGATGACCGTGCCGAAGGGCTTTACCTGCTCATCGACCGCTTGGCGCTCAGTGAAGAGCTGGAGGCCGTGGATCGCCTTGGCGAATCCGTAGAGACCGCTTTCTTCGAGGGGCGAGGCATCTGCTCTCTGGCTATCGAGGAGATGAAGGATGGAGCGCGCCAACCCGTGCGCTTGCAGGAGTTCAGCAATATCTTCGAGGCTGACGGGCGAGTCTTCCAAGAGCCCAGCCCCGAGATGTTCAGCTTCAACAATCCTATCGGCGCTTGCCCCGAGTGCGAAGGCTTCGGGAAGGTCGTGGGTATTGACCACCGCTTAGTAATTCCCGACCCTACACTCTCGGTCTATGATGATGCCGTCGCCTGCTGGCGTGGGGTCGTCTCGTCGGAGTGGAAGCAGTTCTTCATTCGCTATGCTGAGAAGCTACACTTCCCCATCCATCGCCCCTATGAGGAGCTGACAGAGGAGCAGAAGACCCAGCTGTGGGAGGGCATCCCATCGAAGGAGTATGGTCCTATCGGGATCACTCCCTACTTTGACTACCTGCGTAGTCAGCTCCATAAGATTCAGAATCGCGTGCGTATCGCGCACTTCACGGGGAAGACGGTCTGCCCTTCTTGCCGTGGTGGCCGACTCAAGCCCGATGCCCTCTGTGTCCAGGTCGGAGGGAAGAATATCTCCGAGGTCGTCTCGATGACCCTCTGGGAAGCCCGTGATTTCTTCGATAATCTCCAGCTCCCCGAAGGAGACGCTTTCATAGCAAAGCGCCTACTTCATGAGATCCGCTCTCGCTTGACCTTCCTCGATGAGGTCGGCTTGGGTTATCTGACCCTTGACCGACTCTCCAGCACCCTCTCCGGTGGGGAGAGCCAGCGAGTGACTCTCGCGACGCAGCTCGGAAGTAGCCTCGTAGGCTCGCTCTACGTCTTGGACGAACCGAGTATCGGCCTCCACCAGCGTGATACCGAGCGCCTCATCCGTGTCGTTCACCGTCTGAGAGACTTGGGCAATACAGTTGTCGTCGTCGAGCATGATGAGGAGATGATGCGTGCTGCCGACTACATCATCGACATCGGGCCCGATGCCGGGCGCTATGGCGGTGAGGTCGTCTATGCTGGACCTGCCGCCGAAATAACGAAGGAAACACCAGGCTATACGGCTGCCTACCTCACGGGGCGTGAGACCATTCCTCTGCCCTCGGTGCGCCGTCCATGGAATAGCTATATCGAGGTCGAGGGTGCGACGATGCACAACCTCAAGGACCTCACAGTGCGCTTCCCCCTACATACACTCACTGTCGTCAGTGGGGTCAGTGGCTCGGGGAAGAGTACCCTGATGCGTGAGCTCTTCTACGAAGGGGTCTCTCGCCTGCTGAACAAGGAGCCGATGGACAACCTCGAGCTTCGTGGTATCTCGGGAGACCTGAGTGCCATCAGCCAGATCGAGTACGTCGACCAGAATAATATCGGCCGTAGCTCCCGCTCCAACCCCGTCACTTACGTCGGCGCCTTTGATACGATCCGTGAGCTGTACGCAGGCCTTCCCCTCTCGAAGCAAATGGGCTTCAAGCCCTATTACTTCTCCTTCAATAAGGAAGGCGGGCGATGCGAGACGTGCCAAGGGGCTGGCGTCATCACCATCGAGATGCAGTTCATGGCGGATATCACCTTGCCTTGTGAGGCTTGTCGCGGCTTGCGCTTCCGCAAGGAACTCTTGGAAGCCGAGTACTGTGGTGTGAATATCTCCCAGCTCCTGGATATGAGTGTCGATGAGGCGGTCGAGTTCTTCGAGGCGAATAGTGCGTCCTCCAAGCTGACGTCGAAGATCATCGATCAGCTCCGTCCTCTGCAGCGTGTAGGCTTAGGCTATATCAAGCTGGGGCAGTCTGGCTCTACGCTCTCTGGTGGGGAGAACCAGCGTGTCAAGCTCGCTTACTACCTCGGGAAGGGGAAGAAGCTCCCCACGCTCTTCATCTTCGACGAACCGACGACGGGGCTACACTTCCACGATATCCGTACCCTGCTGGATGCTCTGCAGGCCCTCATCGATCAGGGGCACTCGGTGATCGTCGTCGAGCACAACCTTGAGGTCATCCAAGCTGCCGACTGGGTCATCGATATGGGCCCTGAGGGTGGTAAGGCGGGGGGCTACATCGTCGCCGAAGGCACACCCGAGGAGGTCGCCTCTTGCGCAGAGTCCGCTACGGGTATGTATCTCAAGGAGCTTCTCAAGCAGAAGGTGAAGCAACACACCCGCAAGAAGTAGCGCTCCGCTCCGTAAAGAGCAAGAAAAGGCTCGCCCCCTATCTCCGGTCACCGCATGGGTGCCTCAGATAGGGGGCGAGCCTTTATGTATATGTGATTAGTTAGAGCTTGCCGCCCATAGATCTCGCAAGCTTTTCGAGGGTATCCTCGGCATCCTCTCGGGGTACATTGGTATTGATGCAGTTCCCCTTAGGGTCGAAGAGAATTAGGCGAGGGATATACTTGACCCCGTCTACACGCTGATACTTATCGAGGAATACTTGAGGCCACAGGATAGCTTGGCGCTCCGCTTCGTTGCAGAGGGCAGCATAGTCATCGTTCATGCCTACGCCTACGATCTGCAGTCCCTGCCGGCCGTAGGTGATGTAGTATGCTCGGAGCTCAGCCATCTCTTCTCTGCAAGGAGGACACCATGAGGCCCAGAAGTGGACGAGGGTATAGTGCCCCTTGCCGAGGTAGTCCCGGAGTACGGCGGGCTGTCCCTTCATGTCCGTTCCTCGTAGCATATAGATAGATGGATCAAGATCTGAGCCTGGAGGGGTGGCATTCTTCTGAATGCGCTGCAGATGTTCCTTGACTTCCTCATCTTGTGTAAGCCTCTTGGAGACCTGAGATACAAGATTCTTGGTCGCTTGAGTATCGTCGTCTATCGTGCGTAGTACGGCTCGGAGACAGAAGAGTCCTACGGCATCGTCGGGATGCTCCTTGAGCTGGGAGGCATAGACGGCTGCCAGTGAGGTATCGTAGTCGGAGAGTAGGCTGTCGGCCAGCATGGCGAACTCCAGCTGGGAGATACTCTTGTCTCTGCTCAATGTCCGCTCCTTCTCCTCTCGGCGCTTAAGCAGCTCGTTCTTCTTGTCCATCAGTTTGGCGAACTTATCATTGAGAGGAGTACCTAAGGCCACCTCGCGCTCAAAGGATATCTTGAGTGCGCCTGGCTCGGGGAAGAGATAGACGCGACTGCCTGCATCGGTGCATAGCTCATAATAAGGCTCACTGGTCGGGAGGCGTAGGACCTTCTCGAAGCGACGCGCCTTGAGAGGTACGCTATCTATGACAACTCCATCAGAGACGCGTATGAGGCGCATCTGCTGGTCTTTATCGAACTCTGTGGCTTCTCCCGTGATCTTGAGTTCGATGATCTCGCTTTGCTGTGCAAGGAGATGTTGAGGAATGAATGTGAGTAGAAGAAGGGCGGAGTAGAGTAGTAGTCTTGTCATCGTATATAGGTATCTAACGTGGTAGGTGTGAGGTGTGCTTCATGCAGGGGTATATAGCAGAAGCCCCCAGCTACGTCTCCGAAGAGATATAGCTGGGGGCTTCTGCTTAGAGGTCTGGTGCCAAGCGCTTAGAGCTTGCCGCCATTATCCTGGAGTGCCTTGTCGAGGAGCTTATTGATCTCCTCACCACGGAGGTCACGAGCGACGATCTTACCTGCGGGATCGAAGAGGATGATCTGAGGAATCCCTGCGATACCATAGAGCTCTGTAGCTTCGGTCTTATTGAAGATCTGAGGCCAAGTGATCTCAAGCTCCTTCATAGCCTTGAGGTGATCTTCCATCTCATCCCATACGACCGTACCGAGGATGACGAGCCCCTTGTCGGTGTAAGTATCGCGCACCTTCTTCAGGTGAGCGATCTCACGACGGCAGGGACCGCACCATGAAGCCCAGAAGTCAACGAGGACATAGTGACCCTTGCCCACGTAGTCGCTGAGGCGGACGGCCTTGTTCGCGTCATCTACTCCCTCGAAGTCTACGAACTGTGCACCTGCCTGCGTAGCTTCTACACGGCGAAGGCGTTCGACCATCTTCGTAATGCTTTCTTCTGCACGGAGGCGATCACCGGCTTGCTGCAGGAGTGCTTCTGCCTTAGCGACGGTTACGCCTTCCATACCGAGGAGGTTCTGAAGCGCGATGAGACCGATAGCATCGTTGGAGTGCTCCTTGAGGTCAGCTTCGGCGAGGGGCTTGATCTTGCCGTAGAACTCGTTGACGATCTTCTCTTGGGCTTCTTCCTTGGCCTTGTCGTCAAGGTTCTTGTCTGCGCGGATAGCCTTGAGGCGTCCTCTTGTCTCTGTCTCGAGGGCCTCGCGTGCCTTGGCCTTCTGTGCGTGCAGGTCATTCAGTGCCGTCCCTGTAGCAGCGATCGCAGCGAGATCAGCTTTGATGATCCCTTCTTCGGGGATGAAGGAGAGGTTGTACGATCTGGGGATGACCAGATGTGCGATGAGACCGTCTTCGGCTACAGCACGCTCCAGTGTGAATCGGCCATTGGCGATCTGGACGCTATCCGAAGCACCCTGCCCGCTGGGCTTGTAGAGGTAGACCCACTGACCATTGGCATCTGCGGGAGCCATCCCATCGATACGGTAGTTGCCAGCCTTAGGCTGCGTGATGACGACCTTAGTGACCTTCCCCTTGGTGGGGCGCTTACGCTGAGCGACGGCGGGTAGGGCGATGGTCGTAGCCAGGGCAAAGAGCCCGAGGCGTATCCATTGATTTGTCTTCATATACTTGAGATTTGTCTTGTGTTAAAGGGAATGATTTTGCTCTTATCCTTAGGCTAAGATAGTGATAATCCTGCTACGTACGGAGGGTGCCTCCACAGGGATGTGTACTGGTTTTGCTATCGGCGGACCTTGACAATGAGCTTACTGATGGGACTTCCGTCCCCGATGAAGGGAGCATGACCATCCTCGGGGAAGAGGATGACGAAGTCTCCTGGGAGCAAGTCGACGTAGCTCGTCGGCTGATCATGGTAGAAGATGATGTCCTTCGACTCATCGTAGGGGGCACGGGGGCTAAGGCATTTAGCACGGGGGAGCCAGCCGATGCGCTCGCGGCCCTCAAGGAGGACCTGGATGTCGATGTAGGATTCGTGCGCTTCGATCGGCTGCTCATCTTGGGGATTGGATGGAGCGTCTATTCGGTTGATGAAGAGTTCTTCGCCTCGGAGCTCCAAGCGCTGGGGCTCCATAGCCTGTAGGTCGTGACTCTTGATGTAGTCAAAGACCTCCTTAAAGCGAGGATGAAGGGACTCGTAGCGAGCGGACTCGTCGAGGGTACAGTGGATCATAGGGTGATTAATAATGTATGTGTTGTTGCTTGGCGTGTGGTCTTATCCCGCGTGGGGAGTGGGAGCTCGCGTCATCAAGCTCATAGCAAAGGTAGAAACTTCCCATTACTTCATCAAGCGCCGTTTGTGTCCGATTTGGGGGAAGACTACTTTCTGTTTATTGTACAGAAGGCTCGTAGAAGGCTGGGCTTGATTCCCTCCGAAAGGGAAGAATGTGAGGGCGCTGGACAGAACGTATACCCTTGCTGAGCGTAACGTATACCTATCGCGGGTAAAACGTATACGTTTGGCGATGAAAACGTATACGTTTCGAGCGTGAAACGTATACGTCTTGGGCATGAAACGTATACGTTTTGATCAGGGAACGTATACGTCCTCTTGCCGCAGGCCTTTCGCTTCGTAACTACATGGTACTTTAAAGGCATAGGGACATTGCCCCAGAGTCTTCGCCAGCCACTATAAGACGAAGCCACCCGACGTGATGCTATCGGCATCGCGTCGGGTGGCTTCGTCTTGGGGGGAGGCTAATAGCGCTCGCTGGCGCTGGCTGAGAGGCAGAGGATGGGTAGGCTGATGCGGAAGGCAACGTGTGGTCGTGTCTTCTGCCAGTCATACCCAGCGAAGAGGCCAAAGCGTGCTATGTCACCCCAGCCGATGGAGTAGCCGATCTCGCTGAAGGCACGACCATCTCCGGTGAGGAGGTTGCGGGCGTGGAGCGCATCGTCCATGCGGAAGAAGCCCCCGAAGCCCTTGGTGCGTGAGAGGAGGAAGCGATTTGAATAGAAGTTGACTTCCTGCGTCGTCCAGCTCTTTCCTCCAGTGAAGAAGGGGGGCAGGGTCGCCCAGTTGTCCTTGAAGGGTGTGCGGTCAATGACAGGAGCCAGGGCGAAGTACTTCTCATCGCTTGGGGAGAGATATTCCCGAGAGAGGTACGTACCCGCATTGATCTTCAGGTCGATCTTATTGTCCTCGTTCAATGGGATCGTGCCACGGACGAAGGCTTCGAGCTGCTGGAAGCGGCTGTAAGGGACGGCCGAAGCGGACTGCGTGCTCCCATTTGGGTCGAAGGCCTGCTTATAGATGACCCCCAGCTCACGGCGATGGCCGATGGGAATGGGTATACCCGACTCGCTACGATTGAGGAAGGAGGGGGCCCAAAGCACTTGTCCCGAAGCGAGCAGGGCGCGATGGTGCTCCAAGGGGATACCTACCTGAGGCTTGCGATCCTCGAAGAGTAGGGAGGTCGAGAGGTCGAGGCTTTCGGTGAGTTGGATGCGATTGCGTAGCTGGAGATAGTCCTTGACAAACGATGCGACGGGGCTATTTGCCGCAGGGAGTGCTCCATAGTATCCGCGGTAAATCTCCTCGGGAGTGAGGTGGAAGGTCTCTCGTGAGGTATGCCCACCAGAGAGTATCATAAGCCCGTTGAGCTGGGGCGCGTAGTAGAGGAGCAGGTTGTGCTCGTGATACCAGTTGCGACTCTTGAGCGCATAGTTGATGGAGGATCGCAGACGGATTGACCGGCCTTCTCCCAGCTTACGCGCTACGAGGATACCATAGCCGAACCACTGGCCGTCGATGGAGTTCTTGGCGGTCAAGAGGTCAATGACCCCATCGATGCCAATGCGCCACTTGCCGAAGTCAAAGTCCTTCCCACCCCCGATCTCAATGAGTGTCTGGAGAGGTCCCCCTGTACTGCTTGAGGACTTTTGATTGCGCGCCATACTCGCTGCGACGGCATGGAGGAACTGATAGCCACGATTCTGATTATATGGGGCGACAGGCTCGTAGCGGAAGAAGCGGTCTATCATCGGGATGCCATACTTCGGGCGAGCCTCGTTGGCACGAACAAGCTCTCGGCGGAGTCCGTCAAGGGAGTCCAGACGCAAGCTATCCTGAGGAGTGAGTCCCGTCTGAGCTCTTAGCGGAGCCAGCGCGATGAGACTCAGTGCAAGAGCACCAAGCCAAGTAGAGTGTCGGTGGGGCATAGTGGGCGTATCGGGACTATGCTTGGAGGAAGAGCTCACCGAAGAACTGTGGACGATGGAAGGCGGGCTGAGCCTCTTCGATAGGTGCCCAGCTGAGGAAGTGAGGATGTGGGGTCTTGTCGCCGCACTTATATAGGTTGGCACGCAGCGACGAGGGGAGCTTAGCAGCTTCGTAGCCCATCGTCGTCCAGGGGATGGCGACGGTGACTTCCCATGCATGAGCACCCGTCAGCTCCAGCCCGTGCTCTCCGAGATGAGTCGCCCAGCGATCAATGCTGGCAAACTCTTCTTCGCTGAGAAGCTCAGCTTCGGATGGGGACTGGTGGTGGGCTGCATAACATACTCCAGCAGCATTGAACTCGAAGTTAATATAGGCCTCACCTACTTCGCGCTGCATGAAGAACTCGACGCAGCTGTCTTCGTGGACATAGTTCCCATCTCCAGGGGAGAGCGTGCGGAGGTCTTGGCCATCGACGACGTAGGTGATGTAGAGTGCCTTGGCATCATAGCCAAGATAAGCAGCTACGAGTGGGCGGTGAGGGAAGTCTGTACGCCAGTTCAGCGTATCGATATAGAGCACTTCACCTTGCTCTCGCAGGATGGGAGTGAACTCAGATAGGGTGTGTGCACCGCGCTCAATGCGGGGGATATAAGCTTGCTTCATAAGTTTTGTACAAGGATAAAAAGAGGGGAGGCCTACGCAGGGGCTACTCAAAGAGTGAGGTGTAGATCCCTACGAGAGCTAAGATGATGAGTACGAGGGCTACGATGCGGTTAATCCATTCTAGACTCTTCATGCCAAAGCGGGCAGAGAGCTTCTTGACGATATAGGTCAGGATGACCCACCAGAGGAGGCAACCGATACCGATGCCCGCCATAGCTACAAAGAGCTCAACGAATTGGAGCTTCACAGCCCGAACGAACTCGAGTCGTGCGTACAGCGGGAGGAAGAGTAGGATGATGAAGGGATTGGAGAGCGTAAGAGCAAAGGCTCCAGATACCTTCTTCACGCTGTAGGCAGACTTGAGACGATGTGGGGGAGCGGGCGTATCGTCTTCGCTCGTCGAGACGTGTCGCGTGAGGAGGATGATACAGAAGCCCAAGATGAAGATACTCCCACCGAGTCTGAGTGAGCTACTGTACTGATCGAGGAGATTCAGTACGATCCCTACGCCCCAGTAGGCGATGAGGCCATAGACTAAGTCACTGAGGGTCGCTCCGAGGCCTACCAGCATCCCATCACGACGTCTGCCACGTGTCGTCTCTCTCATGCAGAGGAGACCTGTCGGCCCCATGGGAGCAGACACTAAGAGACCGATAAGTATACCTTTTGCGAATGTAAGGAGTAGCTCTAAGAGAAGCATAGGCAGATGATACTAATGGGATGGGGCACCAGCACGTAGTGTGCTTAGAAGCTCGGCAAGATCACTGTCGCTCTTGGCGGGGGGCAGTGTCGAAAGAGCTCCGCAGAGATAATGGAGGAGGAAGTCCAGGGTAGCCTGCTGCGGCTCCTGCAATGGTGCTGAGAGAAGTAGAGCAGCCGTATGAAGCTGGGGGAATACCTTTATCAATTCAGCTCGACCTTGCGGGGTGATGGTGACGAGGACACTGCGTCGGTCTCGCTCATCAGTGCGCTCTTCAGCCAGGCCCTTAGCTACTAAGCGACGGATGATCTCAGCACCCGAGGTCTTCTCCATTGCGTTGAGTGTATTCAGCTCGGTCTTGGTCTGGGGCTTGCCACTCATGAGGCTTGCCAAATAGGAGTATTCCTCTTCGCTCTGCAGGAGGTCGGAGGCCATGAGCGCACGCTTGATGTAGCCCTTAGAGTAGCGATGGAGAAGGCTTAGGTGGCGGGCGATGGATACCTCACGCTGCTGTCCCATGTTCGCTGGGCGCATCGTAGACGTGGGGCTTGCTTCCGAACCCTCTTGCATGCTCTGCACGAAGATGAGGAAGCTCTTCATGCTGAGCTCCTCATCGTTGGGGAAAGACTGCTCGAAAAGCTCGATGTAGTCCAGCAGTTCCGTTAGTAGTCGCTTACTCTTCATCACGGGCATGGAGGTAAGTCGCAATCTTAGGGATAGAGGTGTTGCGCAGAAGAACGGTCTTCTTCGCATCTAAGAGGTAAAGAGCACTACCGTGGCTTAGGTCATAGCGTCGTTGAGCTGTGATGAGCTTTGCGGAATCATAGCCCAGTGTTGCCCCAGACCAAAGGCTTCTGAGTGCTGAGTCTGGGCGTGTAGCTCCCGTATAGACGACCAACGGGCGTAGGTTCCTCTCCAGCACGAGGCGATAAAGAGCCTTGTGCCCATGGAGTGCTTCTGCCCACTGCTGATTTCTCTTATCTGAGTCGACGGAGAGGACGAGTAGGGTATAGGGGGCACTGAAGTGGGATAGACGTCGGCTCACCGTGCCCGTAGTGTCGCTCGTGTGGTAGAGGAAGTCTTGGGCACTGCGACCTATTGCATTGTGCTGAAGGCGCACTCGCTGAAGGTATGCATCTACCTTTCGTGCCGAGTCTACCTTCATGGAAGACTCTTCCCACGCTAAGACGAGGCTATAGACCCCTTCATTGTAGTGAGGACTCTCGGGATTATATAGCTGCGAGCGGTAGGTGGAGAGGGCTGTTTGTAGAGCTTCGCCAGAGAGGTAGTTCAGAGAGCGGAAGATACTACGGCGAGCAGTCCCGAGGGGTGCCCCGTGTAGGAGACCACAGAAGTCTTCTATTTGGCGTGTAATAAGCGCTTGCGAGGTGTCAGGCTGTGCCTCCATCTTGTCCCAGTAGTGGTCGATGAGGTAGCCGAGACGCTCACGTGGGGAGGTGAGGTGATCGGGTAGGTAGACTTCGCCGAGGGATGAGGTCGCTACCTTTGGACGACAAGCGCCCAAGGTAAAAGGTAGGAATAGTACGATCCCATAGGTGCGAATGTAGCTACCCCAGCCCTTACTCATAGAAGTTATCCTTGAAGGCAATGAACTCCTTACTGCGAAGGATATATTTCCCCCACCAAGCACGAAGGAAGCCTGAGCCATAGCCCCAAAGCTGGATGAAGCATGCGGGTACAGCGAGGAGGGCAACTTCCACCGATCGTCCTGCTCGATGATAAGCATCAATAAAGAAGATGACGGCAAGAGCCAATAGCCCCAGTCGCCCAACGCAAAGGAAGAGCGCGATGATGGAGGCAATGGTGAAGAGGGCGGGTAGAAGGTGCACTAATCGTGTGCTCCCAGGATGGCGCGTCTCCAGGTGGATACGTGCGATACCTGAGTTATGGACCTGCTTGAAGAACTTGCGGAAGTCCACTCTGCGCTTGTGGTACACGAAGGCTTCTTGGATGAGTGCCGTGCTATGCCCTCCCTCGATGAGGCGAAGGCTGAAGTCAATATCCTCGCCGAAGCGCATCGCTTCATTGAATCCTCCAAGCTGTAAGTAGACGGAGCGGCGACAACCGAGGTTGAAGCTACGTGGCTTGAACTTCTCCATACCGTCAGCGCTTCCACCACGGATTCCCCCAGTCGTTAGGGGAGAGGTCATCGCATAGTTGATAGCCTTCTGTACCGTGGTAAAGTCGTCCGATGCAGCATCAGGCCCGCCGAAGGCATCCACGGGATGTTTCTCCAGGTAGTCATCTACTGCAGTGAGATAGCCTGGGGGGAGGACGACATCCGAGTCGAGGATAATAAGGTACTCGCCCGTGGCTTCACGAGCTCCGAGGTTACGGGCTCGTGAGGGACCTCCATTGGGTACAGCGATATAGCGTAGAGCTGGGAAGCTCCCACGATAGCTCTCGACGATGGCTTCCGAACTCACGGAGCTGCCGTCCTCGATAATGACTATCTCGAAGTCGAAGAGCTCCTGATGGGTCAGGCTCTCCAGTAGCTCCCGCACCTCATCGGGGCGGTTATATACGGGGATGACGAAGCTATATCGCATAAGGGCTTAGAGGGACCACTCGGTACCTTCCTTGGTGTCCTTAATAGTGAATCCGAGGGCAGCCAGCTCATCACGTATGCGGTCAGAGGTAGCCCAATCCTTCTTGCTCTTGGCCTCAGCTCGGATAGAGAGGAGAAGATCTACTGCGCCCGAGAAGGCTTCGCTCGCGCCTCCTTCGCCTAAGCGCTCGTCACGGAGCCCCAGCAGGTCGAAGAGGAAGAGGCGATATATTCGACGTAGCTCATCAAGATCCTCCGCTGTGATCGTGGCTTGCTTATGATGAATGGAGTTGATAGCACGTGCAGCCTCAAAGAGCTCAGCGATGGCAATCGGTGTATTGAGGTCATCATTGAGAGCCGCATGGCAGCGCTCTGAGAGACCTTGGATTCCTTCGATAGATGTAGTGCTTCCAGCTTGTAGCCCGTCGAGTAGAGCTGCTGCGTCAAGCAGGCGAGCCAAGCCCTTCTCTGCGGCCTTTAGAGCTTCGTTGCTGAAGTCTACCGTACCGCGGTAGTGAGCGCTGAGGATGAAGAAGCGGATCGTCATGGGCGAATAGGCCTGCTCCAGCTGGTTGTGTTCGCCAGTGAAGAACTGATCCAGTGTAATGAAGTTCCCGAGGGACTTCCCCATCTTCTGCCCATTGATGGTGATCATGTTGTTGTGCATCCAGTAGCGTACCATGGATTCACCTCCTTGAGAGGCCTTGGCTTGGGCGATCTCACACTCATGATGGGGGAAGACCAAGTCCATGCCACCACCGTGGATGTCAAACTGCTCGCCGAGATACTTTCGTCCCATGGCAGTGCACTCTGCATGCCAGCCTGGGAAACCTTCGCCCCAGGGGCTGGGCCAGCGCATAATATGCTCGGGCTGTGCCTTCTTCCAGAGGGCAAAGTCCAGTGGGCCGCGCTTCTCATCCTGACCATCGAGAGCGCGCGTATTGCTCAGCATATCTTCGATGCGGCGTCCACTCAGCTCACCATAGTTAAAGCTCTTATCATACTTCTCTACGTCGAAGTAGACTGACCCATTGCTCTCATAGGCAAAGCCTGCATCAAGGATCTGCTGCGTCAAGGTAATCTGCTCAATGATGTGTCCTGAGGCCATAGGCTCAATGCTTGGAGGAAGTACTCCGAGGCGCTCCATCGCATGATGGTAGCGGGTCAGGTAGTACTGCACCACTTCCATGGGCTCAAGCTGCTCGAGACGTGCCTTCTTAGCGATCTTGTCCTCTCCCTCATCTGCGTCGTGCTCGAGATGTCCGACATCAGTGATGTTGCGTACATAGCGCACCTTGTAGCCTAAGTGACTCAGGTAGCGGAAGAGAATGTCGAAGGTAATCGCGGGGCGGGCATGCCCGAGGTGGGCATCTCCATAGACGGTAGGCCCACAGACATAGAGCCCCACGTGAGGAGCCTGTGCTGGGACGAAGGCTTCTTTGCGGCGGTGGAGCGTGTTATAGATAGATAGCGGATGCTGCATCTCGTATATGATTATTTGCCACAAAGATAATAGTTCTTGCTGGCTTCCCCGCCCTTTGATCGCCTTTGTATAGGGCTTCTACACCCGAATGAAGGTAGACTTTGTTCAGCAGCTTGATCTTTCTCTACAGAGGGGGAGGGACAAGTGCCTCGGCTGGATAGTGGTATGAACCTATACTGGTCGACGGGTGAACCTATATAGGTCAGCTTCGTGACCTATATTGCTTGTCTTCACGACCTATATAGGTTCACCCGTCGACCAATATAGGTCGCTATCATCCCCTCTATGGGTGTGGAGTTCACCTTGGTATAGAGATGTGGTCAAAGCGTCGCTTGAGAAGGAATCCCAAGAGCAGTAGGCTCACGGGGAAGGCAGACCAGACAGCTGTGAGCTGGATCCCTCCACCTTCCAGTCCAAGCCCAAAGCCGAAGAGTAGACAGAGAGCTGGCGCTATGATGAGGTGTACCCCACAGGCATAGAGGGCCATATGCTTTACGTCCTCCATTCCTCGGAGCGCATTGCTATAGATGACCTGAAGGGCATCTGCCGGTTGGTATAGTGCCATAGGGAGTATGGCCAGTGCCGTCATCGCGATGATACCTGGGTCATTACTGAAGATGTAGCCGAGGTAATGTCGTCCGAGGATAAGTCCTACGAGAACGAGTAGTGCCACAGCTTCGGCTAAGATGAGGGCTATTCCCACGGTATGTTGCACCTGTTTGTGATCCCCCTTGCTATGGGCACTGCTCACGAGGATAGTCGCTGCAGCCCCAATGCCATAGTAGACCAAGAAGCCCAGCGCTGTCAGTGTGCATAGGATCTGATGGACAGCCAGAGGATGCTCACCCAATGGGGTGACGATAATAATGGCAAAGGTCCAGGCTGCAGTCTCTACCCCCGTCTGTATGCTGATAGGTGTCCCCAGACGGAAGAGGCGAGTGAAATAGGATGGGAAGATGCTGCGTTCAAGGGTGGCTCGGCTGATGACTTTGAATGAGCGGCTATATCGCAGTACGAGTGTGAGCGCTACGAGCATATAGATGCGCGAGAGGAGTGTGGAGAGTCCAGCACCATAAAGCCCAAGCTCAGGGCATCCCCACTTGCCGAAGATCAAGAGATAGTTCCCGATGACATTGAGTAGGTTGGAGCTAAGGATAATCCACATGGGTACCTGTGTACGTCCCATGCCATCAAAGAACTGCTTTAGCGCTGCGGATGCCATGTACACGCCGAAGGAGACTATCTGCAGGATGAAGTACGGCCGTATGAGTGGCAGTAGGTCGGAGGGTACACGGAAGAGCTCCAGGAAGGTATATACCCCGACAAGCAATAGTGTAAGGCCGAAGGCAATGAGTAGATTAAGCAGGGTGCTATGGCGAAGAAGTCGTCCGAGTCGAAGCTGATCACCACGGGTATGTGCCTTTGCCACCAAGGGAGTAAGCCCATAGCTGAAGCCCAGTCCAAGGACAAAGAAGAGGGCGAAGATATTGTTGACGAAGGAGGCGGCTGCCAGAGCATCGGTGCTATACTTACCGACCATGATGGTGTCAGCGAAATTCACCGAGATAATGCCCAATTGCCCAAGGATGATAGGCGTACCGATATGGAGGAGTTGGCGTAGCGTGTGAGACTGCTCACGTAGGTAACTACGAAGTCGTTTGATAGGAGTCATCAGCATCTTTTGTGGGACAAAGATACATACTCTCTTGGCTTGCTCCCTGCATAGACGGACAAGAGGCCCCCTCCCAGAGCTGGGAGGGGGCCTCTTGACGATGCTTTATAAGCGCTTACTTATGGGGCGGTGCAGGTCTGCGTGGGAGCGGTGCACTGCTCCTTCTCGAGGGCGGTGATGACCTGACGGATCTGGCGACCCAGACCGATGGTATAGCCCTGCGAAACGAAGACTACGCGGTTGAAGGTGTCTGCGATGACGAAGACAGGGAGGTTACCAGCACGGAGCTTCATATTCGTGACGAGCTCGGAGAGGATCGTACCCTTATCATCAAGACCGAAGACTGTACCCTTGGGAAGACCTGCGAAGTCCTCTGGACGGTAGCGGCTCTGGCTCGTCTTATCCTTGAAGAGGAGTACAAGGTTACGGCCCCAGTGCTCGAAGACTTCACGCTCTGCGATGATGTCCTTCAGTGCATGGTTCGTAGGCTCTTCGCCTGCTCCGAGGACACCGAGGATATAGTAGCCACGGCCTGTCGTCGTGAGGATGGACTGTTCCTTACCAGTGGGGGCTGCGAACTGCTCGGTCTTCGTCAGATCCTTAGCTTCACCATAGTAAGTGTAGAGATTCTCAGCATTGAAGCTACCGAGGACTGCTACAGCCGTGGTGTCGCGACGCATGAGGAGCTCCTCATCGGTCGTCTGACCAGCCTTGATATCAAAGGTGCGCATGTTCACCAGGATGCTGCCGCTCGCTAGACGTGAGCCCGTGACAAGCAGGTAATGCCCTGCATCCATCGGAGCGCCGTCCTTGAAGGTCTTAGCCCACGAGGTCCCTTGCTCCAGCCCGTTGTCTCCTTCGTCATAGGCAAGTAGGCGAGTCTGCCCCTTGTCGTCGAACTTGGAGATAGTGAACTGATAATAGTACTTCGGATTGTCGATGATACCATTGTCCTTGTAGCTCAGGCGAAGTGTCCCCTGCTTAGCAGCTGTCTGGGGAAGTCCCTTGTCGAGGATGACATCGTGCCATCCGTCCTTCTCATAGACCTGTACCTTGCCCGTCACCCCGTCGATCTGTGCAGGCCAGCCCATGGCACGTGCCAGCGAGACGAAGAAGATATTACGAGAGTGGGTATCAGCTTTCTGACTCTTCCACACCCCGATAGGCTCAATGGGATAGGTCAGCGGGTTGTAGCTATTATCTATCTGGATAGTAGCGACGCACCACTGGCGTAGGGCTTCGAGGGAAGAGCGGAACTTGCTCTGCAGCTCTTGTGGAACTGCTTCGGCGAAGTATTTCTTATAGGGTACTAAGGGCTCATTGGCTACACGAGGATTGTAGATGTAGCTCATAGCAAGCTCCTTGTTCGCTGCGAACTGGGGGAGGGGCTTCGTGTTATCCAGATGGTCACGCAGCACTTCGAGAGGAATGTCACGACGGTCCTTAGCGGAGATAACTCGGAGGAGTGCCTTGGCCTGCTCTTGGTCCTTAGAGCCCTCGACGAATTCGTGCAAGGTCTTCCAGTTGCCACGAGCATCAAGACCCTCGAGCTGCTTCCCGACGAAGGAGGCTACGTATTGGCCACGGATAGAGTCTTCGACAGCCATGCGGCGATTGTTCTCAGCGCGCTGGGCATCGGTGACGTTGGGGTACTTCGCATCCTCACGTGGAGGCGTGATGAGGAGGTCTTCGTTGATGCGGTCTCCTGGGCGGTACTTCAGCTGGAGGCGCACCTGCTTGTCGGTGCCGAAGGTGACCTTCTGCATGCCGAAGCGGTAGCTTGTCCCCTCTGGCTTGCTCGCATAGACAAGCATATCCCCTTGTCCTGCAGTGAGTGAGACGCGACCAGCGGCATCACTGACCTTGGTAGCTACGGTATAGAACTCCCCATAGTTGTACACGCGGAAGGAGACGGGGACCCCGGCGAGGGGGCGACCCGTAGCATCGGTGACCTGCACACTGACCTTGCCTACGTGGGCATAGTTGTCGATGACATTGATCTCGGTGTAGGTAGGAGTATTCCCGATAACTTCCTCTGGCCCGTCATAGCGACCAAAGGCCTTCGTGTGGACGAGCATAGCACGTGAAACGGGAGCGTTGAACCACGCGAGATTGAGTACAGGCTCGGGCTCACAGGCGCCGAGGAAGAGCCACTTGCCATCTACCCAAGCTTCTACCCAAGCATGGTTGTCATCGGTGTGTGCCCAGCGAGGGGTATAGACCTGGCGAGCGGGGATGCCGACTGCACGCAGAGCTGCGACCAAGAGCGTGGACTCTTCACCACAGCGCCCATAGGCCGAGCGTATGGTAGCCAGCGGAGAGGAGGTGCGGGAGTCACTTGGTGTATAGACGACGTGCTCGTGGCACCAGTGGTTGACCTCGAGTACCGCATCATGCAGGGAGAGTCCCTTGACGCGATCCTTCAGGGCATCAAAGAGTACCATGCGTGAGGCATCGAGTGCCTCATTATTGACACGGATCGGGAGGACGAAGTGCTTCCACTCACGCTCAGGGATGGACTTCCCCCAAGGGAGTTCCTTGCGAGCGCGTAGTGAGGCGCGGACATTCTCGAGGTAGAACTCCCCATCTCTATCGATGAGGTCATTCGTAGGCATGTACGCATAGAGGAAGGTCATAGCGTCACGCTCCTCGGGAGTCATCTGCTGCTTGAAGATTCGGAAGAAGTCACCCTTGGGGAAGGCCTTTTGCTTGGCAAGGAAATCTTGCTGGAGCTTAGAGGCTGCGGGGCGGCTGGTCTGTACCTTGCGGGTCGGCTTCTGGGGGAGAGCACTGAGCTCTGTGATCCCACCGAGGAGACCGAGGGCAAGGGAAAGGGTGATGATTCGTGAATTCATGCGGATGTGTATAGTATCTGTATGTCGTGCGGATGAGTATCGAGTAGGATTACTCGAGTGCTTGTAGTGCCTCTACAGCCTGACGTATCTTCTTCGGGTCAGTGAAGAGGTAGGCATATTCGTCGATGGTCACAGTGCCACCCATCGAGACGCCCTCATGGCGGTAGCGCATGGGGCTGGGCTCGGAAGTTCGGCCTGAGAAATGGAACTCTCGAGCACCTGTCTTACGAGCAAGGTCTGCTACATTCTCTGGGGTGACACCAGCTCCAGGCATGATGATGATGCGATCTGCAGCCTGCTTGACGAGTGCTGCGATGGCGTCTGCTCCCTCGGGTGCTGAGGCGGCACCTCCTGAGGTCAGTACGCGAGCGCACCCAGCCTCGATGATATCCTCCAGCGCCTGAGCACGATCTTGGCAGACGTCGATGGCACGATGGAAGGTCACGGGTAGTCCTTCCGCGGCCTCTACGAAGCGACGAAGGAGGGGCTTGTCTACAGCTCCGTCAGCTGTGAGACAGCCGACGACGATGCCGTCAGCGCCTAGCTCGCGAGCCATACGAATGTCGGCAAGCATGGCCTCTACCTCAATAGGAGTATAGAGGAAGTCCCCGCTGCGTGGGCGGATGATGACGTTGAGCTTGATACTGATAGCTCGGCGTGCGGTGAGGATCTCACCATAGGAGGGGGTCGTACCCCCCTCGGGGAGACCAGCGCAGAGCTCGACTCGATAGGCTCCGCCCAGCTCAGCTCGGCGGGCGCTCTCGGCACTCCCTGCGCAGTTCTCTATCCGATAGGTACTCATTATGGTCTTAGTGGAGGGTGACCTCTACGATATAGTCAATAGCATTGGCTTCTGATGGAGCCTTGTCGAAGGAGAGCGTCAGCCCGAGCTTCGTCTGCTGGAAGGGGATGGGGCGACGAGTGTCGTAGGCTACTACGCTCTTCACCTTCTCGGTCAAGGGCAGTGAGAGCATACGGCTCTTCCAGTCGAGGATATGCAGGTAGACGGTCTTACCCTTCTGGGTCGATACCCCCCATTCCTGGGGAGGAATGATGCCTTCGCGTACACCATCCTTGACGGTCTTGCCGTAGGTCTTCATCCACTTACCGATCTTCTCGAGGCGGTCGATAGCCGTAGCAGGCAGAGCACCCGTAGCTTCGGGGCCGATGTTGAGAAGGAGGTTTGCATTGCGACCTGCGGTCTGGACGAGCAGACGGATAAGGGTCGTGTCAGACTTGTAGGTCTGGTCGATGATCTTGTAGCCCCACATACCATTCATCGTCTGGCAGGTCTCGATGGGGAGCTTACTGATAGCCTGACCAGAGAGCCCAGCGGTGTTGGCACCGGGGACGTCACGCTCAAACATCTGGAAGTCTTCGCCTGGGTGTACCTCACCGTGGTGGTTGTTCCCGATAAGGCAGGCGGGGTTGATCTTATGGATGCCAGCGTACATCTTATCGAAGTTCCACTGGAAGCCTGGATTGATATCCTGGTCCCATTCACCGTCGAACCAAATAGCTTCGGCATTGTAGTCGCGGACGAGCTCGGCGAGCTGGGCATTCATAAAGGCATCATACGTCTTCCACTGCCCGTGCTTAGTACGACCCGTACCCTGGCCTGTACGCCCGATGGGGTAGTAGTCATCGCGGTGCCAGTCGAGGAGTGAGTAATAGATGTGGAAGCCCAGACCCTGCTTGCGGCACTCGTCACGGAGCTCGGCGAGGATGTCTCGCTTGAAGGGCGTTGACTTGATGATATTGTAGTCACTCTGCTTGGTATCCCACATGGAGAAGCCTTCGTGATGACGGGACGTGATCGTCAGATAGCCTGCACCAGAGGCCTTGATCGCAGCGACCCACTTAGCGGCATCAAACTGTGCGGGGTAGAAGGCTCCTGCGACCTTGGAGTACTCATCACGATTGAGGTTGGCATTGGTCATATACCACTCGCCCTGGCCGAAGATGCTATAGAGCCCCCAGTGGAGGAAGATCCCGAAGCCACGATCACGGAATTTCTCGCGCGCAGCGAGATTCTCCTTCGTGGGCTTATAGTTCTTTTGCGCATGGGAGATAAGGGGTGAGGATACGGCTAAGCCAAGGGCCAAAGCGGCCACACGTGTAGTAGTTAATAGGCTCTTCATTCTGATGTTTTAGTTCGTCATATATGTGTATTGTCTACAGACGTACCAAAGATACTCAATTCAGCGCATACTGCCGAGGAAAAGCGCCTGAATTCAAGGGCTTCTTTCAAGGTTGATAAAATAGCTCTTTGAATAGGATCGGTAATGGGATCGTATGGGATCAGTAGGATCTACTGATATGGGCAAGAAAATTGACCTGTGTTGGTCGCAGTAAGCGCCTCATAGAGCTATTTCTAAGGTGAGACCATTGCGCAAGGCCATCTCTTCACAGCTTGCACTCTCCTCCATTGAACTTCTCAGCCTAAAGCCTCCGATTTCCGAGAGAAGAAGGTACGAGTAATGAAGAGGTGGCCTTGCGCAATGCTCTCTTAATAGGTATATGGGTGCGTGGGTAGAGCTATATAGGATGGCGAAGAAAGCTATATCGCTTTGGACTGATTCCTATATAGCTTTGCTTGGATTCCTATATAGCTTTGCTTGGATTCCTATATAGCTTTCGGTGCGAAGCTATATAGCTTTGAGAAGTGACCTCTATTAGTTTCTTGCTCCGCGTAGGGATAAAAGTTGCGGACGACTGGCAGAAATGTTTGGGCTACGTACGTGGCTCTAATATCTACGTACGTGGATATTTGGATTTACGTACTTGGTCTTTAAGACTACGCGCATAGACAGAGGAAAATCACTACGTGAAGGCGCTTTTTTCTTCACGAGAACGAAGCTTTTCCCTCCGCTGGATAAGAGGAATACTCGCGATAAGGCGAAGGACTTGTGTATCTCTTCGGAGAGCTATATCAGGGAGCTGGGCGTGCGATACCTTACCACTTTAAATAGCGGGCAGGACTCGCGGCAACAGGCTCAAGGTGCTATATATGATCGGCCCCTACAGCAGGTTATTTGATGGACTAACCTGCTGTAGGGGCGCTAATTTAAGTGGATGGTGTGGAGGAGACTACTTCTTCGCTCGCGAGAACGAGTAGGGGCGAGCGGAGGCGTGTGTACCCCATGAGGAGGCCTTCGCACCGAGGGTGAAGGTCATCGAGCCTCCACGTCGTAGCGTCTCATAGTCAATATAGGTCTTCTCCCAAGGCTTGCCATTGAGCTGTGCCGACTGGATGTAGGGGACGCTGGGATCGGAGGCACGGATCACGAAGCTCTTCCCCTCTGGCATGGATAGACGGACCTCACGGAAGTAAGGCGTGCCGATAGCATACTGACCAAGTGCTGGTGTCACGGGATAGAAGCCCAGAGCCGAGAAGACATACCATGCCGAGGTCTGCCCGTTGTCCTCGTCTCCGCAGTAGCCATCGGGGCGATCGGAGTAGAGTCGGCGCATGACTTCGCGCACCCAGTACTGCGTCTTGGCGGGCTCCCCAGCGTAGTCATAGAGGTAGATCATATGCTGTATGGGCTGATTGCCGTGAGCGTAGTTGCCCATATCCATGATCTGCATCTCACGGATCTCGTGGATGACGAAGCCATAGTAGCTGTCGTCGAAGATGGGAGGGAGGGTAAAGATGCTGTCGAGCTTGCGAGTGAAAGCCTGATCCCCGCCTATGAGATCGATGAGCCCCTGCACGTCATGGAAGACGGACCAGCTGTAGTGGAGTGAATTGCCTTCAGTGAAGGCATCTCCCCATTTGAAGACGGAGAAGGGGGACTGGAAGGAGCCATCCTGCCGGCGACCGCGCATCCAGCCGGTGCTGGGATCATAGAGCTTGCGGTAGTTCATAGCTCGCTCAGCGTAGAGTTGCTGCAGATCAGCTGAGGCTCCAGCCTTCTGAAGGGCCTGGAGAATACACCAGTCGTCGTAGGCATACTCAAGGCTTCGAGCGGCATGCTCGTTGATCCCGGCGTCGGAGGGTACATAGCCGAGCTTGTTGTAGTACTTATACCCGAGGCGTCCAGTGGAGCGGATATTTGGATGCTCGTTGTTGGCGCCGTGGAGTAGCGCTGTGGAGAGCTCCTTCGGATCAATACGTCCCAGCCCCTTGACGAAGGCGTCAGCTATGACCGAAGCAGAGTTATTCCCCACCATGCAGTCACGATGTCCGGGGCTTGCCCATTCGGGGAAGAATCCACTCTCACGGTAGGCATTCATCATCCCCTCAGCCATCTTTGCTCCCTCTTCGGGGTAGACAAGATGGATCAGTGGCATAAGGGCTCGGAAGGTATCCCAGTAGCCTGTATCGGTATAGAGGTAGCCAGGGAGAACTTGCCCATTGTATGGGCTGTAGTGGACGACCTCACCCTTGGCATTGACCTCATAGAAGCGTCGGGGGAAGAGGAGTGAGCGATAGAGGCAGCTGTAGAAGGTGCTCATCCGATCAGGGCTATCGGTGACAGCTATACGACTCAGCTGCTTCTCCCACTCAGCCTTGCCTTCCGCGCGGACTTGCTGATAGCTACGAGGGGCTACTTCTCTGAGGTTAAGCTCGGCTTGCTCACGGCTGATGAACGAGGAGGCAACATAGAAGGTCGTTGGAGAGCTCACCTTCTCGCCTGCAAGATTCACAGCAACGAGGGCGTGTCGTCCGCCCTTACCTTTGCGCTCCTCACGCACGAGGCGCTGAATAGGCTCGGTGAAGCGCACGATGAAGTAGTTCGCAAAGCCCTTAGGTACACCGCCACTATTCTTGCGGCTGATGCCAACTATGGTATAGCGGTCCAGCTGCTGAATCTCGGAGCCTGAGTCAAAGGCATCCACCACGATCCAGCGCTCCTCGGGTCGTGCCATACGGGAGAACTCGACCTCAAAGACAGCGGCACGCTCACTCGGAGCCATGCGGACGCGTGTGTCGTAGTCAGCCAGATAGACCTCATAGGAATAGGGGCGAGCCTCCTCCGCCTTATGGCTGAACCATGAGGCGCGCTTCTCCTCGTTGAAGACGGGAGCTTTCCCCGTCATCGGTAGTAGGGAGAACTGCCCGTAGTCGTTGATCCATGGACTGGGCTGGTGCGTCTGCTTGAGCCCGCGTAGCTTGGTCGCCTGATAGCTGTACTGCCAGCCATCTCCCATCTTCCCCGTCTGGGGCGTCCAGCTATTCATCCCCCAAGGACGGGAGATGACGGGGTAGGTGTTGCCCGAGCTAAGGTCGAAGGTGCTTTGAGTACCGACGAGGGGATTGACCAGATCGACATAGCTCGTGGGGCTGGTGCTACTCGCCTGGAGGGAGAGGCAACAGCCGAGAAGCAGGCTGAGAGAAAGGTGTCGGAGTGATTTCATCGAGGATAAGTGAGGTAAAAGAGAAGGGGGCGGGAAGACCAGTGCTTCCCGCCTCCTCGATGTTGTAGAGGATGACGGAGGATTACTTTGTTCGGCTGAGGTAGCTGTGGTAGCGGGAGATGATCTCGTCGACGTAGCGTGCGACGCCCTTACCTCGGAGGTAGCCTGCTCGGCAGACGGGATCGTTGTAGTACTTCGCTTCGCTCTTCAATCGTAGAGCCGTCTCTATACCCCCCTCCCAGCGTGTAGAGGAGTAGCCGTACTTCTCTGCCAGTCGGATAGCATCCTGCAGGTGTGCAGGACCAGCATTGTAGGCTGCGAGGGTGACCTTGATACGCTCCTCAGGGTCGGTGAGTTGCTTTTGGAAGAGTGCGTCAATGGACTTCAGACAGTCCACTGCTACACGTACAGACACCACTGGATCAAGGAGCTGCTTGACCGAAGCCCCGTAGATCTTACCCGTTCGGGGCATGATACCCATCAGTCCGCGAGCGCCCGACCAGCCGACGACCTCGGGACGGAAGTTCGACTCTTGATAGGCGATGGAGGCCAGTACCTGCCAGGGCCAGCCGATGCGCCGTGCTTCCTTCTCGAAGAGCTTATCGAAGCGTGAGATACCGTAGCTCCCACTGGGAGTAGGCTCATGTGTAGTGGTTTCCTTGGGCTGCTTCTCTGTGGTAGAGGGAGGTGATGGGCGAGCTGGCTGAGTCCCATGCGAAGGTATATCCTCCTTTGTCTGGGTATTGGAGAGAGGAGATTCCTCTCCATCGTCAGACTTGCTGAGCTCGAAGTAGCGCTTATAGATCTCATGGAAGCCTTGGTCTTCGGGGATATCCTTCGCCCACTTATCCAGGGCATCAGCGAGCCCAATAGCCTTGGGAGAGACGAACCAGCGAAGGCGCTGCGCAAAGCCTACCTCCAGCGAGATGTCCAGCTGAGGGTAGTAGGTCTTGCTGAGCTTAGCCAAGTCTGCATCAGCGATCGTATAGTTGATCTCTCGGCTGGCGACTTGAGCGATGAGGTCTTCCGTACTAATGGTATCGGCTGTGATCTCACGTATGAGGATCTTACCTCCAAGCTGCTCCTCGAGGCGCTTGATGCGCTCCTCAGCGCGTGAGCCAGCCATGACAGTCAGCTCCTTACCGAGGAGGGCTGCTACATCTTGGATGTAGGGGATGCTATCTCCGGCTTTGGCCCTACGCTGAACAAGTACTAGTCCCGTCATCGTTTCAGGCCCAGCAAAGCGTAGGCGCTCCTTCGCAGAGTGGGTCATGGCCTGTGGGGTGATACAGAGGTCAACACGCCCTTGCTCGACCATCGCTTCAGCCTCCTCCATGCTGTGAGTGACGTAGAGCTTCAGCGGGAGCTTGTGGCTTTGAGCAAAGAGGCGCACCAGTTCGTACTGGTAACCCATCGGCTCATCGCGGTAGATGAAGAAGGTCGTCGCACCGGAGAGGGTGACGACTCGGAGTGTATCGGGGAGGCGTAGCTGCTCTGCTTGGAGCTCCCTAGCTGTCGCTTGCCGAGTCCTATGCCGCAGGAAGATAGCCGTAGCTATGGCAATAGCGATGCCGACAAGTAGGAAGAGTACTGTCGGGCGACGCAGGGATGCAAGGATCTTCTGGAGCATAGTTTGGGGAATTAGGGGAGAGGGCTATCGGCGTACGAGCTGTACGACGTTCTCGATATGATGCGTGTGCGGGAACATGTCTACTGCACGGGACTTCGTCACAATGTACTCGCCCGTAGCAGTGAGTAGCTGAAGGTCACGAGCCTGCGTGGCGGGATTGCAGCTGACGTACACGATGCGGCGGGGAGCAGCACGCAAGATCGTAGCGATGACATCCTCATGCATGCCAGCACGTGGTGGATCGGTGATGATGACGTCAGGCTCACCATGCTCGCTGATGAAGTCTGTGGTGAGTATATCCTTCATGTCGCCTGCGTAGAAGAGGGTATTGTCAATGCCATTGACCTCGCTATTGACGCGTGCATCCTCTATCGCCTCAGGTACATATTCGATACCTACGACGGAAGCGCACTGTCTGGCGACGAAGTTGGCTATCGTCCCCGTCCCAGTGTAGAGGTCATAGACGCGCTCCGAGCCAGTGAGCTCCGCGAATTCACGGGCGACCTTGTAGAGCTCGTAGGCCTGGCGACTATTGGTCTGATAGAAGGACTTGGGCCCGATACGGAAGCGTAGCCCCTCCATCTCCTCCTCGATGTACTCGCGTCCGTAGAAGCAATGGATCTCTTGGTCACCAATGGTGTCATTGCACTTACCATTGATGACGTAGAGTAGGGCGGTAATCTGGGGAAAGCGCTCTTGCAAAGCCGTGAGAAGCGCCGTGCGTGCTGCTTCATTCTCTCGGTAGAAGACGACCACAACCATGATCTCTCCCGTAGAGGTCGTACGGAGCATAAGGGTACGCATCAGTCCCTCCTGCTTGCGGAGGTCAAAGTAAGGATAGTCCTCGGGACGGGCGGAGCAGTAGTCTCGGACGAAGAGGCGGATCTCATCCATGACTTCGGCTCCGAGGTAGCAGGTGTCGATGTTGAGGACCTTGTCAAACATCCCTGGAAGATGGTAGCCGAGTCCGGAGAGCTCATAGGGCTCTGGTGGTGTGGAGCGTGCGTTGAGTATGTCAAGCTCCTCTGGGAAGAGCCAGCGCTTGTGGCTGAAGGTGAACTCGAGCTTATTGCGATAGCGCTCAGTCTCAGTAGAGCCCAAGATGGGGAGGTATTCACCGACCTCAATCTTGCCGATGCGCTGGAGGGCGTCGCGGACGACCTGATCCTTGCTCTGTAGCTGGAGGGAGTAGGGGAGGTGCTGCCACTTGCACCCCCCGCAGATGGTGAAGTGTGAGCAGATGGGCTGGGTACGCTCAGGGGAGGGGGTGACGATACGTGCAATCTTTCCTTCCATAAAACTGCTCTTCTTCTTTGTGATCTGGATATCGCAGACATCGCCAGGAGCAGCGAAGGGAACAAAGAGTACCTTGCCGTCTATATGGGTGAGCGCCTTGCCTTCCCCAGCAAGACCAGTGATCGTGATGCCTTCTAAAAGAGGGAGGTCTTTCTTCTTACGTGCCAATTGTCGTGTAAACCGTGAGTGATATGATAAGTACAAACACCAAGCCTCACGATACGGGGAGTCACAATGGAGTGTCCCTGCATAGTGAGGCTTGGTGTATTGCTTAGTTGAGGTAAGAGAGGAGGACGGCCTTGAATTCGTCTGCGAGACGCTGGGCCTCCTCAGCTGTAGGAGCTTCGGTGTAGATGCGGATGATGGGTTCAGTATTGCTTCGGCGCACATGTACCCACTCTGTCGGGAGGTCAATCTTCACCCCGTCAATGAGGTTGATATCTCCCTTGTCGCTGTATTCCTTTGCTAAGCGCTCCAAGAGAGCACCTGCATCTACGTCCGAGGGGAGGTCTACTCGCTGCTTGCTCATCGCATAGTTGGGGTAGGTGGCTCGGAGTTCGCTGACCTTCTTGCCGCTCTTTGCAAGGAGGGTGAGGAAGAGAGCGATACCTACGAGAGCGTCGCGTCCATAGTGGAGCTCGGGGTAAATCACACCACCGTTCCCTTCTCCACCAATGAGTGCACCCGTCTCCTTCATCTTTGTGACTACGTTGACTTCGCCTACTGCTGCAGCCGTGTAGCTGCCGCCATGACGCTCTGTGACGTCACGCAGAGCACGGGTTGAGCTGAGGTTGGAGACAGTGTTCCCTCCTCCATTTAGCTGGAGTAGGTAGTCAGAGACTGCGACCAGCGTATATTCTTCGCCGAAGAAGGTGCCACGCTCATCGATGATGGCTAAGCGGTCTACGTCGGGGTCTACAACGAAGCCTACATCGACCTTGCTGGATCCGATAGCCGAACAGATATCAGTGAGATGCTCAGGGAGTGGCTCGGGGTTGTGAGCAAAGTGTCCCGTAGGCTCAGCATTGAGGGCGGTGACGTGCTTGACTCCAAGAGCCTCAAAGAGCGCTGGTAGAGCAATGCCACCTACTGAATTGACACTATCGAATGCTACGTGGAAGTCTGCCTGACGGATAGCCTCAACATCAACTGATGGTAGAGCAAGTACAGCTTGGATATGCTCATCCAAATAGCTCTCCTCGCTCAGAATGCCTCCGATGTTGTCGACATCAGCGAAGTCAAAGCCTTCACTTTCGGCGATACGTAGGATTTCTTTCCCTTCAGCATCGCTTAAGAATTCGCCACGGCTATTGAGTAGCTTGAGGGCATTCCACTGCTTGGGGTTGTGGCTTGCCGTGAGGATGATCCCTCCGTCAGCCTGCTTCCCTATGACTGCCATCTCTGTTGTGGGCGTTGTGGCGAGCCCGATGTCGATGACATCACATCCCATCCCGAGGAGCGTCCCCGTGACGATGCGGTTTACCATGATGCCAGAGATGCGGGCATCTCTCCCCACGATAATCAGGGGGCGAGCCTTCTTGGTTTGCTGGCGGATGAAGGAGGCATAGGCAGCTGTGAACTGCGCCGTGCTAACTGGGTTGAGGCCATCGGTGACGTGTCCACCGATAGTCCCTCGTATCCCCGAGATGGACTTGATGAGTGTCATAAGGTTGGGAGAAGAAGGTTATTGCTGGGGCTTCGTATAGAAGGTATAGACCGCCTTCTCTACGAAGAGGCTATTACCAGCGGTATAGTTCTGTGAGGGACCGAGGTCGAAGGGGATGATGAGCTGTACGATAGCTCCATCACCGAGCAGCGACATAGGGAAAGCAACTCCTTCGCAGATGAGGTCTTCATAGACCCCACTTTCGTTGAGAGAACTGTAGTGGATCTTCCCTTCGCTGGTCTCCCATGAGGCATATCGGAAGAAGAGAGGACGGACATTGGTCTCTGTGAGGTTGTCGAAAATTGCTCCCTTGGACTGAGATACATTGAAGAAGTAGCCCTTCAGCTGTACCGAGACTGTTGTCTTATTTGCTTCAGGGCGGGTCGTCCCCTTATCAAGCACACGTATATATAGTCCATTGGATAGACGATAGAATACATCGGGGTCAATGGTCGAGGGTAGTGTCTCGCTACTGAGCTCCTTCACTGTGAATGATGATTCCTTGATCAGTCGGTCAATCGCTTGGCGCTGCTCTCTCTTGAGCTGGGAGAGAGGCTTAATGGAGCGATTCTTCTTGCAACTTCCCAGTGCCAGCACGGGGATGAGAAGCAGTAGGAGCAGGGCGATACGATGGGTGATAAGTCTATTCATTATTTCTGTCTATGCTTGCCGGAAGGTGATGATGAGCTTAGATCGCTTCTTGAGCTCTCAGTTTCCTTAGTTCACAAAGGTAGATATTTTTAGCCTCTTGGATAGAGCCTTGGTACTCAGCTCCTGCGGCATTGAGGTGTCCTCCTCCTCCAAAGCCTGTGCTGGCGAGTTGATTGACGGGGAAGGTGCCCGTGGATCGGAAGGAGAGCTTGACTTGAGTCTTATCCTCTCGGATGAAGCAACAGCAGTCAATTCCCTCGATAGTCAAGGGGATATTTACCAGCCCCTCCGTATCTCCCTTGGTCGCCCCGAAGCGCTGAAGTTCCTCTTGAGTAAGGATGATACAGGCGGCACGGAGTTCGGGATAGAGCTCGAGCTTCTGATCAAGTACATAGCCTTGGAGGCGGATCTGTATCTCGGGATTATGGTAGGTGAGGCGGTCAATGATGTGTAGGTAGTCTGCTCCACGAGCCAAGAGGTCTGAAGTCGTGACGAAGAGCTCTGGGGAGAGGTGGCTATACATAAAGCGTCCCGTGTCGGTTATGATCCCGGTAAGTAGGAGGGTCGCAACTTCGGATGTGATATACTGCTCCCATCCGAGAGATAGGATAAGGGCATGAACTAGCTCACATGTAGCGGAGGCCTCAGGATAGCTGAAGTTCAGAGTAAATGTGGGATCCGGATCGAGGTGGTGGTCAATGAGGATATGGGGTGCCTTAGACTGCTCTACGGCCTCAATGAGTGGTGCATAGCGCAGGCGGCTTGGCTGGTTGTGATCGAGGTGAAAGAGGAGGTCAGCTTCATGGATTGCTCTAAGGCTCTCTTCTTCAGCGTCAGGATAGATCAGAAGCTCATCAAGGAGAGGAAGCCAGCTGAGGTAGTTCTCAATACGGTCAGGGCTGAGTACACGGATGGTAGCCTCTGGATGTACTGTCTGAAGGACCTTTGCCCAAGCTAAGGTACTGCCCAAAGCATCACCATCGGGAGCTGTGTGGGGGAGGATGATGATATTGCGATGGCTGAGTATGAGTTGGCGCAGCTGCTCTACGCGCTCTACAGACCACTGGTATTTACCCATATTACTGTGTACGAGGATTGTGGTAGCCCCATGCTATGAGTGTTCTTTGCTCATAGCATGGGGCTCTTCTATGAAATGTTGATAGGAAGTCCTTTCTACTATCTGTTGTTGAGGTAGTTTGCTACGTCATTAGCACGTACGCTACGCGCGTTGCTCTGACGACGAGACTGGCTGGATGATCCCGAGTTGCTACTTGCTGGTGCGCTACCCTGGCCCTTGTAATATTGGAGAGCAGTGGGTAGGTAGGCTTCGATTGCCTTGATACGGTTGGCATCACTGGGGTGAGTGCTTAGGAGTTCACTCTGCTGACCGCCACCCTTTGACTGGGCCATCTTCTGCCAGAAGTTCACTGCGTAGCGGGGATCATAGCCTGCAATAGCCATAAGTACAAGCCCCATCTTGTCAGCTTCATATTCCTGCTTACGACCGAAGGGAAGGAGTACGCCGACCTGAGCACCGAGACCATAGGCTTGGTTCAGGATCCCACTCAGCATCCCCGAGCGTGAGCCTACAGTGGCTCCGAGGAGCTGTCCGCCAGCTTGCATGAGCATCTGGTTGCTGATACGTTCGTTGGCGTGCTTAGCCAGTGCATGGCTCAGCTCGTGACCCATAACGGCTGCGAGCTCATCGTCAGAATGGGCACCATTACCGACGAGGTTCAGAAGTCCTGTATAGACGACGATCTTTCCACCTGGCATACAGAAGGCATTGACCTGCTTGCTGTCGACTACATTGAATTCCCAGCTCAGAGTCGAGAGCATAGATTCGTAGCCATTCTGCTTGAGATAGATGTTAGTAGCGGCAGCCAGACGACGGCCCACCTGAGTGACCTTGTTGTTGTACGTGCTATTGTGGCTGAGCTGAGACTTGCTGATGAACTGGCGATACTGCGTCGCACTGGCAGCAAGGATCTCACCATCGGAGACGAGATTGAGCTGGCGACGGCCCGTGATGGGTACCGTACCGCAGCTGTTGAAGATAAGGAGGCCGATACCGAAGAGGGTAGTCAGGGCTATGCTAAGCTTCTTCATATTCATAAGAGTTGGAGTCGTAATTAAGTGATACAATATAATAGGATAATAGGGAGCTACTTGACGAGAGGGATCATCTTATAGTAGCGCTGGAAGGCCTTCAGGTCGCTGGCTTCTTTTGGAGCCATGCCTTCGGGGATAGAGTCTAAGTCTACGGGACGAAGACGATAGATCGCCTGTCCGTTGGGTGAGCGCTTCTCGACGAAAACATACTGGTAGTGTGGCTTGGTCGTCCAAGCTGCATTCTTGCTTTGTCGGGTCAGCGTCAAGGAGAGGAGCATCCCACCGCGAGTAGCTGGTGGAGTGATTTGGTTGCTAATGAAGTTCCCCATCGAGTAGATAGCGAAGGTCTCTCCACGCTGCGTATCTTGTCCCTGGAGGCGCGTGCTCTCTTGCACGACGTGAGGGTGGCTACCGATGACGGCATCTACACCTTGGTCTGCGAGCCATTGCGCGAGCTCTCGCTGGGCTCGGTTCGGGGACTTCTCGTACTCGTTACCCCAGTGGATCTGTACGATCTTGTACTCTGCCCCGAGGCTATCTGCACGGCGTAGGTCTGCCGCGATGTGCTCTTTGCTTATCGTGTCTATGACAGTTGGGTGGGGAATTGGAAGCCCATTGGTGCCATAGGTGTAGGCAAGGATAGCCAGCTTGATCCCACGTACTGATTGTATGAGGGGAGTGCGTGCTGGGCGCTCACTGAGGTTGCGATAGCTCCCTGTGGTGGCTATCCCAAGGCTGTCGAGTACATCGATGGTATGGGTGATACCATAGCTTCGGCGATCACAGCTGTGATTGTTGGATGTCGTGAGGACGTCAAAGCCTGCTTCGCGGAGGGCTACAGCGAGAGCTTCGGGGGAGGAGAACATGGGATAACCGCTGTAAGGCTTCCCTCCAAAGGTCGTCTCCAAGTTGCCTATCGCTAGGTCTGCTCGCTCAATGGCAGAGCGTACAAGAGCAAAGCTTTGGGAGAAGTCATAGCTATCATCCGCTTGGATAGCCGCACGTATCTGCGGCCCATGAGTCATAATGTCTCCAGCAAAGATAAGCTCGAGCGTATCGCCACGTAGGGTCGTACTATCGATGTGTGCAGATGCAGCCTGGCTCTGTGTGCTACTCTGCCCATGGCAGGATAGTGCAAGTAGGCAGGCTGAGAGCGCTGTAGTAGATACGAGTGAGCGACGTAGCCCCCTCAAGAAATGAAAGTGGAGCATATTTACTTGTATTCGGGGCGGTACTTCCCACTCTCCTTGTCCTTGAGGATGCCAAGATAGCTAATATAGCGGGAAGAAGCTATACGCCCAGCCTCGACGGCTTCGCATACGGCGCATCCTGGCTCGTGGGTATGGGTGCAGTTGCCAAAGCGGCAAGCAGTACTCTCCTCGAAGAGCTCTGGGAAATAGTGAGATACCTCAGCGTCCTCCATCTCGAGCATGCCGAAGCCCTTGATACCTGGAGTGTCGATGAGATAGCCTCCCTCGGAGTAGGGGAGTGGGACCATCTGAGAGAAGGTCGTGGTGTGCATCCCCTTGAAGTGAGCTAGTGAGATAGACCCTGTGCGTAGCTCTACGCCTGGGATCAGCTGATTGATGAGGGTGCTCTTCCCTACACCGGAGTGTCCACTGAAGAGGGTGATCTTTCCCTTGAGGTGATCGATGAGGGCTTCGACACCTTCTCCTGTCGTAGCTGAGACGCGGTGGCAAGGATAGCCAATCCCTTCGTAGAGGGCGATGAGCTCCTCCATATAGTCGATAGCCTCTGGAGTATAGAGGTCTATCTTATTAAAGATGAGTTCCGTGGGGACTCGGTAGGCCTCTGCTGTGGCGAGAAAGCGGTCGATGAAGGTCGTACTGGTCTCAGGTGCTGCGATGGTGCAGACGAGGAAGGACGCATCGATGTTTGCAGCCAGGATATGGGACTCCTTGGAGAGGTTTGCAGCCCGACGGATGATGTAGTTCTTACGGGGGAGGATATCCTTGATGTAGAGGGTCTCTTCCTCCGCTTGGCCTGAGGTCTGCTCTACGACGACGTGGTCTCCGACGACGATGGGATTGGTCGAGCGGAAGCCACGTAGGCGAAGGTTCCCCTTGGCTAGACACGGGCGCTCTACACCATCCTCAGTGAGGACGATGTAGTGGCTACCTGTGTTCTTGATGACTAAGCCTGTCAATGCTTTGATAACGTGGATGGCGGTCTCGCGCGGAGCTTAGACCGTCATAATCTCCTTCTCCTTAGCAGCGAAGAGCTCGTCGATCTTCTTGATGAAGCGGTCATGGAGCTTCTGTACTTCGCCTTCAGCGTCCTTAGCGACATCCTCAGGAGTGTTGTCTGCCTTGATGCTCTTCTTGATGGCATCGTTGGTGTCACGGCGAGCATTGCGTACGCTTACCTTGGCATTTTCTGCGTCAGCCTTAACCTGCTTGACGAGTTCGCGACGGCGGTCTTCGGTGAGCGGGGGGATGCCGAGGCGGATCAGCTCACCATTGTTCTCTGGGGTGATGCCGAGAGGGGAGTTGATGATAGCACGCTCGATGTCACGGATGATACCCTTTTCCCAAGGAGTGATGACAATGCTCTTAGCATCGGGTACAGTTACGGTGCCCACCTGAGTCAGAGGGACGGGGCTACCATAGTACTCGACCATGATGCCGTCGAGGATCTTGACGTTGGCCTTACCGGCACGTACACGAGCGAGCGCCTCTTCGAGGTGCTCCACAGTCTTCTCCATCTGGCTGGCGGCTTGTGCTATCAGCCCTTTCAGTTCGCTCATAGAGTTTATTTAGTCGTTGTTGATAGGATGGTTGCTTGTTCTTAGAAGCCCACGTAGGTGCCGATAGGCTCGCCACTGAGGACCTTGAGGAGGTTGCCTGGAGTGTCCATATCGAAGACGATGATGGGTAGATTGTTCTCCATACACATGGTGGTAGCTGTGAGGTCCATGACCTTTAGCCCACGCTGGTAGATCTCATCATAGGTGATGCGATCAAACTTCGTAGCCGTAGGATCCTTCTCGGGGTCGGCGGTATAGATGCCGTCGACACGCGTACCCTTGAGCATAACATCAGCCTCGAGTTCGATACCGCGGAGGGACGAACCTGTATCGGTCGTGAAGAAGGGATTCCCCGTTCCACCCGAGAGGATGACGACTTCACCTGCCTCAAGGGCATCGATGGCGCGACGCTTGGAGTAGAATTCGCCGATAGGCTCCATCCGGATTGCAGTGAGTACTCTGTTCTTTACACCACGGGAGGTGAGTGCTGAGCCGAGGGCTAAGCTATTGATGACGGTGGCCAGCATACCCATTTGGTCGCCTTGCACACGGTCGAAGCCTTGGGCGGCACCACTTAATCCGCGGAAGATGTTGCCACCACCGATGACGATGGCCACTTGTATGCCGCGCTTGACTGCAGCTTCGATGTCTTGTGCATAGTCAGCGAGGCGGTCGTTGTCGATGCCGTATTGCTTCGCTCCCATGAGCGATTCGCCACTGAGCTTGAGGAGTACTCGTCTGAAGTTATTCATTTCGTTCTCTTTGAATATAGCTACTACTATAGTGCAAAGAAACGACTTTTACGCCTAATCTCCACGCAGGTGCGCTCTGCTCTGAGTTTAATGCTCAGCTTGCGCTGGGAGAGAGCCTTTGTAGAGGGGGATAAATGAACCAGTACTGGTCAGCGATCCAACCAGTACTGGTCACCCCTACCAACCAGTACTGGTCACGACGCGAAGTAGTACTGGTCACGATGCCGACCAGTACTGGTTCGTTTTCCTCTTCTTTAGAGGTGGCCCTCCTACCCGTATAAGCAGGGGGAAGTTCGTATCTTTGTCCTCCATAAAATAAGTGGATAAGATATGTCTCGACTCTATAGCTGGATGAGCTGCTTTGTGCTGGTGCTTCTCTCCCTCTCTTTCGCTGCCTGCTCGCAGAAAGAAGAGAAAGAGGAGACGCCCCCAGTACAGCTCCTCCTGATCCAAGCCCAAAGCCTCTCGCGTCTTGAGCTGGCTACGACACAGGTACGTATTGTCCTTAAGATTGACCCCCATCGCGACGGCTTCTTAGGATTCAAGAAGCTCTTTGGCTCTAAGGAGACCCGTGTGGAGCTTCTCAGCCAAGCCTCCGCCTACTGCGATCTCTCGCTGCTCACGGAGAAAAGCA
The DNA here is from genome assembly GCF_000292995.1 of Porphyromonas sp. oral taxon 279 str. F0450. Lineage (NCBI taxonomy): Bacteria > Pseudomonadati > Bacteroidota > Bacteroidia > Bacteroidales > Porphyromonadaceae > Porphyromonas > Porphyromonas sp. oral taxon 279. The sequence goes on from NZ_ALKJ01000019.1 coordinate 65,924, forward strand.
TCGTACAGCAGGCCGACAGCACGGTAGATCTCTATCTTCCCCCGATCGAGGTCAAGCGGGAGCTGGATAACCTGAACCACAACGTCCTGCAGGAGCCTACGGGCTTGCGTCGCCGCCTATCGACCAACGAACTTGATGAGATCATTCGCTCTCGCCAGACGATGATCGACGGGCTCGTTACCAAAGCTTTGGAGCAAGAGCGGGGCGCACTCATCCGCACGGCATCGGCTACGCTGACGAATAAACTGCAGCCGATCTTCCGTGACCTCCGCCTTACGGTGCGTGTCCACTTGGATGAAGCCGATGCCTCCCTCATTCAGTCCTCTAAGTCCGCAGCACAATGATCAAGCTCTCTTGGCGGATCCTTCGCCCGATCCTACTCCTTATTATATGTGTAGCTGCGGGGCTCTTCATCTACCATAAGTTCTTCCGCAAGGCGCCTCAACCTGAGGTGACGACCGAGGAACTGCAGATGAAGGTTAGTCAGCGCCTGCGCCTCATCACCGAAGAGATCAGCTACCGGCAGGATGTCAATCTCTATGAAGCGGGGCAGCATGCCGTGGGCACCGCCGACCTCGTCGCCTACGTCAAGTATGACCTCGAGAAGCTCCACTTCACGACGGCAGGCGACACAGTCTACGTGAGCCTTCCTGCGCCTGAGCTTGAGCTGGGGCGACGACCAGGCGGAAATCACTCCGTGCGCTACTATCTGGATCGTGGTGGGCGCCTTGGAGAGGCCAGCGCTGACCGCGTAGCGATACGCCGCTTCGACGAGCGCATCCTTCGCGATGCGGAGCTGGATATACGCACCAGCCCTCGCTACCTCCCTGCCGCACAGCTGCGTGCCGAGGAGCAGCTCCAGCGCTTCCTCTCCGCCTTAGCTCCCCAGCGCGTCATCCTTGTCGTCCCCGAGATCCGTATGCCCCAGGGCGATCTCCCCGCCGCTTCCTCCACCTCTATTCCTCATGATCAGCGTCAATAACGTATCGGTATATTTCGGGGCTAAGCCCCTCTTCGAAGACCTCTCGTTCGTCATCTCCGCCAAGGAGCGTATCGCTCTGGTGGGAAAGAATGGGGCAGGGAAGTCCACCCTCCTCAAGCTCCTGGCTGGAATCGCTGAGCCTACGGAGGGCGTCATCAGCCGTCCGAAGGGGATCAGCATCGGCTACCTGCCGCAGGTGATGAAGACGAGCGATGAGCGTACCGTCCTCGGTGAGTGCCAGCAGGTCTTCAGCCATATCACGGAGCTGGAGGCCGAAGTCGAGCGCCTGGCCGAAGAGATGGCGACGCGTACCGACTACGATAGCACGGATTATATGGAGCTTATCGAGCGCCACGCTCAGCGCTCCGACCAGCTCCTTATGCACAGCACAGGGAGCATCGAGGCTAATATCGAGAAGACGCTCCTTGGCTTAGGCTTCGAGCGCTCGGACTTCGATCGTCCCACGGCAGAATTCTCTGGCGGCTGGCGAATGCGTATCGAGCTGGCGAAGATCCTCCTGCAGCGTCCTGACGTCTTGCTCCTCGACGAGCCTACGAACCATCTGGATATCGAGTCTATTCGTTGGCTGGAGCGCTTCATTGCTTCGGGTTCGGCGGCTCTGGTGCTGATCTCGCACGACCGCGCCTTCATCGACGCTACGACGAATCGCACGCTGGAGATCGAGCTCGGGCGCTTGCACGACTACAAGACGAACTACAGCCATTACCTCGTCCTACGTGAGGAGCGCCTCGAGCAGCAGCGCCGCGCCTACGAGAATCAGCAGAAGGAGATCCAAGCGACCGAAGACTTCATCGAGCGCTTCCGATACAAGGCGACCAAGGCCGTACAGGTGCAGAGCCGCATCAAGCAGCTCTCGAAGATTGATCGTATCGAGGTGGAGGACATTGACCGCGCGGCGATGCACTTCTCCTTCCTCCCCGCGGTGACGTCGGGTGCTTACCCCGTGATCATCGATAGCCTCACGAAGCGCTACGGCGAGCACACCGTCTTCTCGGATGTGAATATGACCATCGAGCGCGGTGAGAAGGTCGCTTTCGTCGGGAAGAATGGCTCGGGGAAGTCCACCCTCATCAAGTGTATCATGGGAGAAGTCAGCGACTACACGGGCACGCTCAAGCTCGGGCACAACGTCGAGATCGGCTACTTCGCCCAGACGCAGAGCCAAGAGTTGGACGGGAACTACACCGTCTACGAGACTATCGACCGCGAAGCGCAGGGGGATATCCGCTTACGCATCAATGACCTCCTCGGGGCCTTTATGTTCGGCGGTGAGGAGTCGGAGAAGAAGGTCTCCGTCCTCAGTGGGGGCGAGCGTGGTCGTGTAGCCCTTATCAAGCTCCTCCTTCGCCCCGCAAACCTCCTCATCCTCGACGAGCCGACGAACCACCTCGACATCCGCTCGAAGAACGTCCTGAAGGAAGCCATCCTTAACTTCACGGGTACGGTCATCATCGTTTCGCACGACCGCGAGTTCCTCGACGGCTTGGTGTCACGTGTCTACGAGTTTCGCTCGGGGCATGTGACCGAGCACATCGGCGGTATCTATGATTGGCTGGAGAAGCGTGACCGTGAGGATGGCACTTCGGTCAGCAACCCACGAGCCGCCGCACCCGTGCAGCGGGAGACGAAGGCCCCCGAGTCTGCGACGGGAGCGCAAGACTACCAGCGCCAGAAGGAGGCTGCCAAGGAGCGTCGTGCTCTCGAGCGTGAGCTGAAGACGCAGGAGGAGCGCAGCGAAGCCATTGATGCCGAGCTGATTGCTCTGGAGGAGACGCTCGCCGATCCCGCCCATGCCACGGACGCCAAGCTCTTCGAGCAGTACAGCCAGCTCAAGAAGGAGCAGGAGCAAGTCCTCGCCCGCTGGGAAGAGCTCAGTATGCAGCTCGAAGGCTAAGCCGTTTCCCCGAAGAAAAATCCCCTCTTTTTGTACAGCGGAAGAGCTCCGTATATGCGGCGGGAAATTTCGGTATATAGGGAAATGAATTTTCGTATATGCAGAATATTTTTCCGTATATACACAAATATATTTTCGCATATACGGAAATTTAGCCCCCTTTGCATCGCAGGAAATATCCCTTTGCAAGGCGCTCTATATGAGTGCGTAATCGTGGGTATTTCCTTGCCGATTAGAAGCCGCTTTTTTACCCCTATTTTTAAGGCGCTTTGGGCAGCGTTTTATCCCCAGATGCGGGCTGCAAAATGGATCCCTCATGGTGAAGATTTCCCTCGTCGCGCAGTGCCTCGTCCTTGGGAGCGTGCTGAGGCGCTTCTTTTCGCGCTCTTGCCGCACTCGGAGAGGGGACGAAGCTGCAGAAAATAGTACTTTTGCACCTGTATGGAATCAAATGTAAGAGAGGCGGAGAGCCTCTATACGAAAGAGATCTTAGAGTTCGCTGCAGTCGGCGTCCGCTATGCCGCGCTTCTGGAGCAGGCTTCCGAGCGTGACGCTCTCGTCGAGCAACTGGTGGCGCTCCTGCCCCAGCTCTACTCGGTGACGCTGCACCTTCCCTCCTATTTCTACAGTCCCGAAGCCGATTATATCGAAGAATATATCACCGAAGGTGCCTATGAGGCCGTGCGCAGTCGCGTCTCGTCGCTCCTCCGTGAGGACGACGCATACCTCTCGGCGCAGTCCGAAGAGATGACCTACAGCGACACGCCGATAGCAGCCTTCATCTCCGAAGGCCTCTCGGATGTCTATCAGCAGGTAGGCAATCTCCTCGGGATCCTACGCGACGAGAACGAAGAGGCGCTCCCCGCAGCTGTCGGGCGCTGCCGTCACTACTTCCACGAATATTGGGGGCAGGCACTCCTCGAGTCGCTCACAGCCCTTCATCGTATCTACACCTCCCAGTTACAGACACAGGATGACGACAAAGACGAGCCCGAAGAGTCCTTCGGGGAAGAAGACGGCGAAGAAGCCCTCTTCGACCTCCGCTTCTAAAAAGCGCACCGCTGTCGAGAAGGTAGCGCCCCAAGAGAAGGAGCGCCCTGTACGCCGCTCGAGCGCCAAGCCCTCGGCCTTCGCTCCGGTCTACTCTTATCCCCCTTCGATCACGGACGAGGAGCTGCAGTCGCTTGCCTTGGCACGCTGCCCCGCTCCCATCACTATCATAGAGACCCGCGAAGAGGCACGTCGTGTCGCGATGCGCCTGCGTCGTGCTGGCATCCTCGGTATTGATACCGAGACGCGCCCAAGCTTCACAGCTGGCGTTCGCTACGAGGTCTCCCTCCTTCAGATAGCTACCGAAGAGGAGTGCTTCCTCTTCCGCCTCAATAAGATGGGCTTGCCTAAGAGTCTCATCTCCCTGCTCGAAGATCCAGCGATTATCAAGGTAGGGCTTAGCCTGCGCGATGACATCACCGCCCTCTCACGTCGTGAAGCCTTCACCCCAGGCTCCTTCGTTGAGCTCCAGAAGCTCTGCGGCGGCTACGGTATCCGAGAACTTGGCTTGCAGAAGATCTATGCAATACTCTTCGCTGAGCGTATGAGCAAGTCGCAGCGCATGAGCGACTGGGAGGCGAAGAAGCTTAGCCCAGCGCAGGCGCACTATGCCGCCCTCGATGCTTGGGCATCCCTGCGGATCTACACGACCCTTATGGCGCTCCCCGCTCCATCACCTACTCAATTTGCCCTGATATAAATGAGCTATCCTACGCTACGCCTACATCCTCGCAAGGAAGAGTCCGTCCTGCGCTTCCATCCCTGGATCTTCTCGGGTGCTATCGCTACCTTCTCCGCCCCTGTGGAAGATGGCGACTTAGTCTCCGTCGTCGATAGCAAGGGCCGTCCCTTAGGTACGGGGCACTTCGGAGGGGGAAGTATCGCGGTGCGCCTGCTGAGCTTCGACGCTGAGGAAGTCATTGACCGTGCCTTCTACAAGCGTCGCCTGGAGGCTGCGCTTCGTCTGCGCCTCTCGTGCGACCTCATTCGTCCCGTCGGCTCCAGCGATAGCCCCAATACGACCTACCGCCTCGTACACGGCGAAGGAGATAGTCTCCCAGGGCTCATCATCGACATCTATGACCGCACAGCCGTAGTCCAGGCACACAGCCTCGGGATGCATCAGGCACGCCAGACCATCGCCGAAGTGCTGTGGGAGGTCTTCGCTGAGGCAAGCGATCCCGTCCTCCCTCTCGAGGGCATCTACTACAAGTCTGAGACGACGCTACCCACTCGTGATATGCGCGAACTCGCTTCGGACGGCTTCCTCATCGGGCATACCGAGGCAGCGCCTATCTATGAGAACGGCGTGCGCTTCACTCCCGACTGGCTCAAGGGCCAGAAGACGGGCTTCTTCATCGACCAGCGCGACAATCGCGCTCTTGTAGCTCACTACGCAAAGGGGCGCACCGTCCTCAATGCCTTCTGTTACACGGGGGGCTTCTCGATCTATGCTCTTCACGCAGGAGCAAAGCGTGTTGATTCATTGGATAGCTCGGCCAAGGCAATGTACCTCACCGAGCAGCACGTGACTCTGAACTTTGGTACGGATTGCCCCCGCCACCACTCCGTCACGGAGGATGCTTTCGACTACTTAGAGCGTATGCCCGAGGACGAGTATGACCTGATCATCCTCGATCCGCCCGCCTTCGCTAAGCACCGCAAGGTCCTGCGTAATGCCCTTATCGGCTATCGAAAGATCAATAGCATCGCTTTCAAGAAGGTCGCCTCAGGTGGGATTGTCTTTACCTTCAGCTGCTCACAGGCAGTATCGAAGGAAGAATTCCGCTTGGCGGTCTTCACCGCAGCGGCGGCATCAGGGCGTAAGGTGCGCATCCTGCACCAGCTCACTCAGCCCGTTGACCACCCCATCAATATCTACCATCCCGAAGGCGAATACCTCAAAGGCCTCGTTCTCTACGTTGAATAGAATAGGAGAGCCTGAAGGTATATTTCCCCTTCCCAAAGCTTCATCATCAATGAAAGTAAAGCACCTCATCGAGGAGAACTCTCTCCTCTGCCACTTCGTCGCAGAGATGCGCGATATAGAGATACAGAAGGATGCCATGCGCTTCCGTCGCAATGTCGAGCGCGTCGGTGAGATCATGGCCTATGAGCTGAGTAAGAAGCTCCACTATACGGAGCGTGATGTGCAGACGCCTCTCGGCGTCGCCCGCTGTGCTCAGATCTCGGATCAGATCGTCATCGGTACGATCCTGCGTGCAGGCCTTACGCTGCATCAGGGCTTCCTCAACTACTTTGATAAGGCTGAGAATGCCTTCGTATCGGCTTACCGTAAGTATAAGGATCGCCTGAACTTTGATATCTTCATCGAGTATATTGCTTCGCCTTCTCTTGGGGGGAAGACGCTACTGCTCGTTGACCCGATGCTCGCTACGGGAAGCTCTATGGAGCTCGCCTATCGTGCGCTCTTGACTAAGGGTACCCCCAAGGAGGTACACCTCGTCTCGATTATCTCCAGCCAGCAGGCTGTAGATACGCTCTGCGAGTCTTTCCCAGACGACAATGTGACGCTCTGGGTAGCTGCTATCGATCCCGTCCTCGATGACCACGCCTATATCGTCCCAGGCTTAGGGGACGCTGGAGACCTGGCCTATGGGGAGAAGCTCTAAGTCGCCCGATTACCTCCTTCGCTTCTGGCTACTGGCTCTGGCGGTGACGCTGGGGCTCCTTCTGCTCTACTTCCTGCCAGATAACATCTTCGGCTGGGAGCCGAACAAGGTGGACTTGCTCTCTGACCTACGTCGTGAGCAGGTAGACTCTCTTGCTAATAAGAGCGAAGATGCTGTAGCTCTTAGTCAGCAGGCGCGTAGTACGGACAAGAAGGTCCAGGAGCGTGAGCGCATCCATCGTGAGCTGGAAGCTCAAGCAAAGGCGGCTACACCTGACTCGGCGATGTCAGCTGAGAAGCTGGACTCGACTATCCATCCTACAAGTATCCTTGTCGATATGACGCCCGCTCACGACGGCCTGCAGCATTTCTTTGCGCAGCTTCGTCGTCGTAGCTCGCTGGGGCGTCCTGTACGTATCGCTGTCCTTGGAGACTCCTTTATCGAAGGAGATATCTTCACGAGCAGTATACGTAGCCAGCTGCAGGCTCGCTATGGTGGCTCTGGGGTAGGGTGGCTTCCCTTGACTTCGGAGACTGCGGGTTTCCGTCGCACAGTTCGCCACGAGTTCAAGGGCTGGAAGGAATATAATCAGCTTCACTCCAAGGGACGCTATCCGCTCCCGAGCCACTACTATACAGGCTCTGTCGGAGACTGGGTGCGCTACACCCTTCCTAAGGGAGCTCGTCCCTGCAATGAAGCGGTCATCTATTATAAGGCTCCATCAGGAGCTACCCTTGAGGTCTCTACGAACTCAGAGGAAGCTACGACGCTTGAGCTCCCAGCTACCGAGGCGCTTAGTGCTTGTCGCCTCGCCTCAGGCTCGATCAGCTCTGTGCGCTTCACCCTCACGGGCGGGGCTTCTGGCTTCGTCTGCTATGGTGTTTCGCTAGATGCTACTTCAGGGGTGAGCGTTGATAACTTCTCTATACGCGGGAACTCGGGGCTCATCTTAGCTTCGCTTGACGCTGAGCTTAATAAGGCTTTCTTCGCAGAGCGACCCTATGACCTTATCGTCCTGCAGTACGGCCTCAATACGATCTCTCCGAAGCAACTTGATTACTCGGGCTATACCAAGCAACTGGGTAAGGCTATTGATCACCTTCGTGCAACGACGGGGCGTGCCGACTATCTCTTGCTTGGTGTATCGGACCGCGGTGTCAAGGCCTCGGGTGGGGCAGTAGTCACGATGCCTGCCGCTCTTGCTTTAGAGCGTGCACAGATCCGTCTCTCTGCCGATAAGGGCGTGGTCTTCTGGAGTACGCGAGAGGCTGTCGGTCGTCTTGGTGGTATCGGTAAGCTCGCCAGCAAGGGGTGGGCTGCCAAGGACTACACCCACCTCTCTCATCGCGGGGGTGACGAGCTCGCTCGTCAGTTCCTCGATGCCTTCTTCCTCGAAGAAAAGTACTATGATGCGATCAAGTAAGCGTGCAGCACTTCTCCTCACGGTAGGAGTGCTGGGTATTGCTGGATCTCTATTTGCTGCTGGTCCAGTGCCAAAGAGCGAGCCGAACTTCTATGCTCCCACAGGCTACTTTGCGAGCTTAGCTCAGGAGCTGCGTGTAGCAGCAAAAAATGGTAGCACGGTCTCCATTGTTCAGCTCGGTGATAGTCATATCCAAGCAGGGCATACGACGGCTCCACTGCGTGCCTCGTTGCAAGCTTCCTTCGGTGATGCCGGACGAGGCTGGATAGGTTGGTACGCGCTCTATGGCTCTAATTCTCCACGGGATTACCGAGTCACCTCGTCTGGATTTGGTTGGCAGCGCGAGCTCATTCTTAAGCCCGAAGGCACACGACCCATGGGATTAGGGGGCTATGTGCTCTCTACGCGTCCTAGTAGCCGATTTACCATTGGGGTTACCTCTTCGGATCACCCTTTCCGACAGATGCACCTTGTTCGCACCGCTTCTTCACTCCCCTTGACAGCGTTCCCTCTTGCCGAGCTCCGCACAGGACGCTTCTCTACGGGAGCCTACGTAGTAGATACGCTTTCTTGGCGCTCACCCTATACGAGTGCCACACTCACGGGGGCGGAGGAGAATGATGCGGATGAAGCTGTCTATGCGGGCTGTGTCCTTCTATCCGGGAAGGGGGGGGTCCTTGTCCATGATATTGGCATTAATGGGGCTGCTTACTGGCACTATGCGCTCGCTGACTATGTCGAGCAGCTCTCATTGCTGGAGCCTCAACTGCTCATCCTCTCAATGGGAACGAATGACTGCTACAGTACACGCTTCCAGATGGCAGACTTCACCGAGAGCCTTGAGCAGATGCTTATGCTGGTCAAGGAAATCTTACCCAAGACAAAGATCCTGCTGACAACTCCTCCCCCCAGCTTCTTTCGCCAAGCCTCTACGCACTATGTCGTCACGGGACGTCGGCGTAAGCACCGCAAGAAGGTGACTACTATGACCTATCGATTCAATGAGAATGCAGCGCGTGTCTCAGAGGAGATCATGCGTCGTGCAGAGCTGCATGGTGTAGCTGCCTTCGACCTCTTCTCTGCTATGGGAGGGCAATCAGGGATCAATTCCTGGATCGCCGATGGCCTGATGGCAGGTGATCGTGTGCACTATAGCCGTGATGGCTATGAGCGGCAGGGGCGACTTATCACCTCGGCGCTGGAGCGTGTACTCTCTATTCGCTAACCCTTTTACGACGAATGACCTTCTTCGATACAATCGACTGGGGGAGACTCCCCGATGTACTGCGCTTTGACCGCGAGAGTCCAATGATCTTCTCCTCGGGACTCTTCCTCTTCTGTGCGCTCTTTTTCCTGCCGATCTACATGCTCCTTCGGAAGACGACGACGCTACGCATTATCTACGTCGCTCTCTTCTCGCTTTTCTTCTACTACGAGAGTAGTGGGGAGTATGTCTTGATCCTCCTCTTTGCCGCCACGATGGACTACTTCATTGGGCGGGCTATGGGGCAGAGCGAAGATCCACGTCATCGCAAGCGCCTCTTGATCACGAGCGTTTGCGTGAACCTTGGGATGCTCTCATACTTCAAGTACTTCTATTTCCTCCTTGACCTGGGGCAGACATTGCTTGCAGCGATTGGCATCACGACACCTCCAGCAGTGCCATTGGAGGCTCGCGACTACTTCATCCCTGCGGGTATATCGTTCTATACCTTCCAGACGCTAAGCTACACGGTCGATATCTACCGAAAGGAGATCACCCCACTGCGTCGCTGGATTGATTACCTCTTTTATCTCTCCTTCTTCCCGCAGCTGGTCGCTGGACCTATCGTCCGTGCGAAGGACTTTATACCACAGATCTATCGTCGCCCGCAGCTGCTGAAGGCTGAATATGGGGAAGCCCTTACACTCATCATCAGTGGCTTGATCAAGAAGGCGATTATCGGAGACTTCATCGGGGCCAACCTTGTAGACCTCATCTTTGCTGAGCCAACTCGCTTCACAGGGATAGAGAATCTCTTTGCGGTCTACGGCTATGCGATGCAGATCTACTGTGACTTCTCTGGATACTCAGATATGGCTATTGGGATCGCCTTGCTACTCGGCTTCCGCTTCAATATCAACTTTGATTCGCCCTACCAGTCGGGGAATATTACCGAGTTCTGGCGACGCTGGCATATCTCCCTCTCAAGCTGGTTGCGTGACTATCTGTACATTCCGCTCGGCGGAAATCGAAAGGGACAGATTCGCACCTATATCAACCTCTTCCTGACGATGCTCCTTGGCGGGCTATGGCATGGAGCAGCTCTCCGCTTTGTCCTTTGGGGAGCCATCCATGGTGTGGCTCTTGCTCTGCACAAGCTGTATATGCAGATCTTTGATCACTTTGGATGGCGTCGCCGTGAGCCCCTTCGTTGGCAGCGCTTCGCAGGGCAGATCATTACCTTCCATCTCGTCTGCTTTGCTTGGATCTTCTTCCGTGCAGACTCGATGGAGACAGCTTGTGCGGTGATTACTCAGATCAAGGATCACTTCACCCCTGAGGTCTTCCTGCAGTTTGTCGTGGGATACAAGAATGTCTTGCTGCTCTTGCTTATAGGTTACCTCCTGCACTTCACCTCACATAAGCAAGAGCTCCGCTTCCGTGAGTGGATGACGGATCTCTCATTCCTTAAGCAAGCACTGCTCTTTATTGGGGTGATCTTCCTGCTCATTCAGATTAGAAGTGCAGACGCTCAGCCCTTCATCTACTTCAACTTCTAAAGCCTTCCTCCCCTCAACTATCATATGGCTTGCCCGCACCGCCTTCTTGAAGCGGTGCGGGCAAACTGTATATCACAGAGCTCTCTGCAGAGACCCTGTATCAACCACTATTGGTCGGCGAGCAAACCAATAGTGGTCGGTGCGTGGACCAATAGTGCTTCGTTCGTCAACCAATATTGCTTCGCCCGTTGACCTATATAGGTTGCTACTCCTACTTTTATTGCTTTATTCTATCATCTCCTATTTATGATAGGTTACCGATTCACCTATGGGTAGGTTGAGCAGAAGTGCTTATCAACAAGTCTATTCCTTAATCCTTTAGTTGAGGAGTAATAAAGCTTGTTGTGATATTATCTTGGGAAAGCTTTAAGAGAATAGCTCCTATAGCCTTGGAACATAGACGTGTGATTAGAGGAATATCGAAAAAGGCCTGAGGGATAACGTCAATGATTTAATTCACGCACCCCGGGAGGGGTGCGACTTAGAGCATAGTTCTCTTTCTGGCTACATCTTCTGTTTCAATTCACGCACCCCGGGAGGGGTGCGACGTGGAACCGAGACCTTTACCAGCGATTTGACCAGTGTTTCAATTCACGCACCCCGGGAGGGGTGCGACCTCTGCCGGTCTTGGGCTTGATACATCTACGGATGTTTCAATTCACGCACCCTGGGAAGGGTGCGACACGCAAAGGCAGTCACTCGGATAGATAGGCAGACGTTTCAATTCACGCACCCTGGGAAGGGTGCGACTAACGGGAGGCATCGGAAGACATCAGACGCACCGTTTCAATTCACGCACCCTGGGAAGGGTGCGACAGATATCGCTGCACATCTGGATAGCAGAGGTGAGCGTTTCAATTCACGCACCCTGGGAAGGGTGCGACAAAGACCAAGCAAACTCCAAGCGATGACACAGCAGGTTTCAATTCACGCACCCTGGGAAGGGTGCGACCGGAATGCTTTCCCTGCGATGCGAGGACTAGAGCAGTTTCAATTCACGCACCCTGGGAAGGGTGCGACCAAGGCGCAACATACCGATAGTAGGGCTCTGCGAGTTTCAATTCACGCACCCTGGGAAGGGTGCGACACTCTCGTTAGAGAGGTAAACCCTGGTGAAAAGGTAGTTTCAATTCACGCACCCTGGGAAGGGTGCGACATCCTTTGCACTTTGGGAAGTATTTACCGAGAGACGTTTCAATTCACGCACCCTGGGAAGGGTGCGACTCTCGCTTCTGATGTCTTGCCCTTTATGAGGGATGTTTCAATTCACGCACCCTGGGAAGGGTGCGACTAGTGGGTCCATACTCTCCGCAGACAGAGTAGCGGTTTCAATTCACGCACCCTGGGAAGGGTGCGACTACCTTGTCCGAGGTAGAAGAGGAGGAGGAAGAAGTTTCAATTCACGCACCCTGGGAAGGGTGCGACTTAGACAAGCGATTGACGAAGCCCACGAGGCGCGTTTCAATTCACGCACCCTGGGAAGGGTGCGACGCGCGCATAGACCAAGCTAACGCTAACTTATCAAGTTTCAATTCACGCACCCTGGGAAGGGTGCGACCGGAGTGCGGCGCAGTTGTCGAGGGACTTGCGGCAGTTTCAATTCACGCACCCTGGGAAGGGTGCGACTCTTGCCCATCTCGGTAGCTTGTAACATAGCCATGTTTCAATTCACGCACCCTGGGAAGGGTGCGACTGAGATTTCATTCGTTGCTCGTGCAGCTGTCTGCGTTTCAATTCACGCACCCTGGGAAGGGTGCGACATACAAATAAGTACCACAACAAAATGGACAAAAGTTTCAATTCACGCACCCTGGGAAGGGTGCGACTTCTAACGACGCCGACGACACGCGATGAAAGACGCGTTTCAATTCACGCACCCTGGGAAGGGTGCGACACCATAGCCAAGACACGACCAGGACGATGAACACGTTTCAATTCACGCACCCCGGGAGGGGTGTGACAGTCTGCGCTTTCTTGTAGTCCATCTCATTTAGGTTTCAATTCACGCACCCCGGGAGGGGTGCGACCTGAGGATATTGCTCGTGAGGGTGGATTACACCCCGTTTCAATTCACGCACCCCGGGAGGGGTGCGACAATCCGTAATTAACTTAGTAAGAGCGGGTTGAATAGTTTCAATTCACGCACCCCGGGAGGGGTGCGACAGAAGATACTATCCAACTGCGAAGGAGAAACGAGTTTCAATTCACGCACCCCGGGAGGGGTGCGACAGCATCAGCATCAGCCAGATTCTTTTCAACTTGAGTTTCAATTCACGCACCCCGGGAGGGGTGCGACGCCTTACTCGTGTAGATGGTAAGTTCATGCCTTCCGTTTCAATTCACGCACCCCGGGAGGGGTGCGACTATACTATCAACTTTTTAAATGAAATGGACTATAAGTTTCAATTCACGCACCCCGGGAGGGGTGCGACGTGTCTCGTCTGCTAGATATGCTTGGCTACGGTTTTGTTTCAATTCACGCACCCCGGGAGGGGTGCGACTTGAAAGGCTACTAATGTACGAAGCCAAATAGTTTGTTTCAATTCACGCACCCCGGGAGGGGTGCGACCTTATATGGCTGATGTAGCTACTAAGGTTGTGGAAGTTTCAATTCACGCACCCCGGGAGGGGTGCGACGTGGTAGTAGCCTTCCTCGCCTTCCATAGGCTTGTTTCAATTCACGCACCCCGGGAGGGGTGCGACAGCTGACGACGGGGCTCTCGGGAGTAACCGAAATGTTTCAATTCACGCACCCCGGGAGGGGTGCGACCACATTATGGTGTTGAGGTTCCTCGCGGTCGTGGTGTTTCAATTCACGCACCCCGGGAGGGGTGCGACGAGAAGGAAAGGATACTTAACCGTCTGCAACGAGTTTCAATTCACGCACCCCGGGAGGGGTGCGACCTTCAATTCTTGAGCTTCAAAAGGCTTAATATTTTTGTTTCAATTCACGCACCCCGGGAGGGGTGCGACTCTTCTAAGGCGAAGGAGAGATTAGTCTCTTTTGAGTTTCAATTCACGCACCCCGGGAGGGGTGCGACTCTTGCCTCTGATGTCCTTCCCTATATGCGTGATGTTTCAATTCACGCACCCCGGGAGGGGTGCGACCTCCCAAAGCCCTACTATTGGTATGCTCCGTTTGGGCGTTTCAATTCACGCACCCCGGGAGGGGTGCGACCGGCTTGATTAGCCGATTTCTGTCCGAAGTAACCGTTTCAATTCACGCACCCCGGGAGGGGTGCGACTCATTATGGTGTAGATGTTCCTCGTGGTAGAGGCGTTTCAATTCACGCACCCCGGGAGGGGTGCGACAGTGTGGTGCAAAGTTCTGTATTATAGGGCGGATAAACAAGCGTAATCTGCGACTCGAGATATTGCTCTGAAGGTCGGGGCTACGCTTATTGTTTTGGTTTTAGTTATGTATTTGATAACCAGTGCCTGCGGATGATGCAGGGAATACTTGTTCGCTTGGGGTTCGCTGGAGGCTTGCGCGGATGTGCTTGGGGACTTACGGAGAAGGTGAGTTGGGAGAGGTCAGTAGGATTTTTGGAAGAGGCTTGGGGTAGTGGAGACTAGACGATGAGTTCCCCTTCGATCTCGAAAGAGGTGACTTTGCCATAGACGTGGATCTGCCGTTGATAGTGCTTGTCTAGCTGGTAGATCCGAAGACTATCCTCTTGATCATCAATCACCGAGAGGAGTTCATGGCGAAGGTTTACGAGCTGTGCTGGATCGACGAGGCATTCGAAGACCGAGGCTTGGACTCGCTGCCCATAGTTCTTGCAGATGCGGGCTACATGGCGGAGGCGCTTAGCTCCCGAAGGTGTCGCTGTGGCTACATCGTAGGTGACGAGGATATACATCTTGAGCTTAGACCATTAGGAATACGGGATACTCATCCAAGTCTCCTCGTAAGTGTCTCGCTAGAAGGAGCGCTTGGATATACGGGAGCAGGCCTAGGGGCATCTTCTCCTTGAGGAATGGATGGGTGATCTCATCCTTCTTGCGCTTTTGCCAGAGGCCGATGAGGCGCTTGCGAGCATCCTCTTTGAGAAGAAAGCCCTTCTCTCCCTGTGGAATGAAGTCACTTCGTTCGACCTGCCTTTTGTTGATGATCGATAGGACAAAGCGATCGACAAGGTAGGCACGCATCTCCTCCATGAGGTCAAGAGCCAGGCCTGGCCTCCCTGGGCGATCCACGTGAAGGAAGCCAACGTAGGCATCCAGCCCCACCGTCTCGAGGGCAGCTCGCACATCATGCGCCAGCAGGGTGTAGAAGAAGGAGAGCAAGGCATTCACCTCATCCTTCGGCGGATGTTTGCTTCGTCCAGAGAAGGTGAACTCTTTGTTGAGGATGAGGTGCTGGAATAGACTGAAGTAGACATTCGCAGCATAGCCCTCCACCCCCATGACACCTAAGCGTGAGGTCTGCTTCGATAGCTTATGTTGCTGCTGTCTGAGCAGTGCCCGAGCCTCCTCGATCTCGCTCTCTACCTCGTGCGAGGGATGGTGGTCCCGACAAAAGCGGGCTAAGACACTCCGATGGTTCGCTATCTTCCCCGCAATGAAGATCGAAGCCAGATGAGACGAGAGTATATAGTCATCTGCCAGACGGTATTGCTCCCGTCTCAGGAGCACATTCCCCTTGATCGGCCCTTCGAGCGAACCGATGTACTTCCCCGTCGGAGAGAGGAAGGAGAGCTTCACCCCATTGTGTACGCAGAGCGACATGGCTCCAGGTGAAGCGCCCATGTAGGAGAAGCAGAGGATGCTCTCGAGGTTGTGAATCGGTACACGTAGCGTCTCTTCGTCGTCGATACGGACGACGATATTCTCTCCATCCTTGACTAGATAGGCGTTGGGGGTAAGGATATAAAGTGTGTTTAGAAGGTGTCTCATCGCTTAGCAAGGGCTGGGGAATTGATTCGATACTCCTAGGGCATAGGCTAGCCCTCCAAGTACCCCATGCATGCCTCCCTCAAGTGACCCATGCATGGGTCGGTCGAGGACCCCATTCATGGGTCGGAAGTGCACCCCATGTATGGGTACCGAACGAAAAGGATGATCTAAGGGGAGAAGAGCAGGAGCTGTGTGCCTTGGGTTGGCTGAAGTTATGCCCTCTAGAGGCTGATGGGTGCTTCGTGATGCGTGCTGCTGATGACCTTAGCTTAGGGGCTAGTCAAGGAGGTGATAGCGACTGAGGTAATCCGAAGCTCGCTCTCCTTGATTCATCTGAGGCATACAGAGATCCTGTAGGGAGCAGGAGCGACAGCATGCAGCGTAGCGTGGAGGAATGCTCTCTCTGCCTTTGTATAAGCGGTGCATCTCGACAGCCATCTGTAGAGTCTCGGTGCGAAGCTCGGTGTCGAAGGCGACTTCCTCGCGATGCTTCGTCTCGCCATAGAAGAGGTATCCTCGGGGGATGTGTATGCCATAGGCTTCCTCGAGGCAGATAGCTTCGGCGCAGAGTTGTAGCTTGTCAGCATTCGTTCGCTTGGGTCGTCCTCGCTTATACTCAATCGGTATAGCCTCCCAGTCTCCTGGGTACTTGGGATGATGGAAGTGAGCCCCTTGGGACTCCGATGCTGGGTGTAGCTCCACAGCATCGGAGTATCCATAGAGGCCAAGTGAGGGGGAGGCTAAGGGGACGGAGCGAAGGGTGATGACATCGCCTCGCCGACCACTCTCCTCGGGCTGATGCACCTTCTCATGGAGTAGATGCCCTTCGGCCGTTAGGTGATTTTCCTCCCAGAGTTGCTCCACGTGGATGAGGTACCACTGTCTCGGGCAGAAAGCATAGTGCTGGATGCCTGAGAGGGGGAGCATCTCTTCCTCGGTGTACATGGTGCGTTAGATGAGGTCGAGGAGCTCAACTTCCTCGGGGAGCTTGCTCTTGTCGACAGTGATCTTGTAGTCGCTGAAGGAGCGGGTAGGACGGCTGGGGTCCTTAGCCTCTACCTTCACCAGCTCAAAAAGCTTGTGGGCAGGAGCATTGCCTAGGTCATCTTTGTGCTTGAAGACGATGAGTCGACGGGCAGCCATGAGCCCACGGGCGGCAGAGCGGTCGAGGTCGAACATGTTCTTCAGCGCTTCCCACAGCAGGTCTAGATCGTCTTCGCTGAATGTCGTCTCACGAGCCAGCGCCGCAGAGATGAACCCGTGAGCACGATAGAGCCCGTAGGGTACGGTAGCCTTGCGACCCATGGTGCGCTCCTTTTCCTTATCCTTCTCATCGGTGACGGCCATGCGGGTGACCGTATGCTCGGAAGTCACCACTGGGTCTATGGAGCGAGCAAATGTCAGCTGGACGGCACCTCGTACCTGACCAGCATTGTCACCAGTGCTCATCACGGCTCCGAAGGTGCGGATGTCGTAGTAGTGCTCGCACATATACAGGCGTGCTTTGTCCTTATTATCAGACTCCTTCCCCTTCTCTTTAGGTTTAAGATCTAGAGCCTTATAAGCCTTTTTAATCTCGTTGTTAAGGACTGCTCCCTCTTTCACGAAGATCTGATTGAGCTGGTCTTCGCCCATCTTGATCTGCACATAGTTACGAACCTTGCGCTTGAGGCAGACATCGGTGACGAGCCCTTGCCCTGTCTCGTAGTCTGTACGAGGTGCATTATCTCCATCTGGATCTCCGTTAGGGTTACCATCTTGCACATCGAAGAGGTAGACGAAGTCATACCTGTTCTTAATAGCTTCTTTTTCCATGATTCTTATGTCTTATAGTTGATTGATTGCTATTTATGGGTAGTATAACTTGGAGTCTAGTACTTTTGAGATACTACTCATTTTCAGCTTCTTTCTTTTCTCTGTTCTCGGCTCTACGTCTGCGGTATTCTGCTCCTTGATGGTAGTAACCTACGGCAAATAGGCTCTCGTCATCAAGCCCTTGTTTTGCTTGTCCTTGGGTATCCTCTGGTGAGATGATTTCTTGTGGAAGTAATCCGAGAATAGCTTCTATCTCCTTCCGAGCAAAGTGAGACCTTCCATTGCTCCTTTCTAGCTTGCGTAGGTGGTAGTTTGCTTTTACTAGGAGCTCACCAAAGACGACTTTAGGATCGCTTGCAGCTCGGCTGAAGTAGCGATCTGCTATACTGGAATTAATTTCGTAGCCAATGGCTTGCTTCTGGATGTCCTCTAAGATGAAGAAGAGTCGTCCAGCGAGGTAAGCTGGAGCGTTGTTGGTTAGGTCTAGTGCCATAGTTAGTTTCTTTATGTTGTGATTCTTTCGGTGCTTTCGATTGAAGCAAGCCTTGAGTAGGGCTACTCTCGTCTCCGTTATAGGAGAGATCCTCCTTCCCTTTGCATCTTTCCTTGATCGCTCATGCTGAATACGCTCGAGGCAAGCATTCTGCAGGGCAATGGGGTAGGGGAGTCCCTTGACAATGCTTTCGAGCAAGCCTTGTACGATGTGTGGAGGATAGTTAATGTCGGACTCTTTCTTATTCGTAGGAATCGGGAGAATTGCTTTGAATATGGATTTGAGTGATCGTAGTGATGGATTACACTCATCTCCAAGTCCATCTCGGTTGACGATATTCATGTCCTCGAGGTGCTGCAGCGTATTACCTACTATTTCGCGGACTGTGCCCTCCATCCAGAGCTTCACACTGAGGCGACTTTTGTTCGGTGTAAGCCCTAAAATGTAGAAGCGGTCAGGATGCTCCTTATCTATATGAGATTGATATCCTCGTACTACTTCTAGGGCTCGTTTCAGCACCCGAACATTTTTCTCTGGATCAAGCTTCTCGTTAGACTTGTTGGGTAATGGTGAGGCTTCCTTTTCCTCATCATCAAAATCACTGTCAGAGGGCAATCCTGTGAAAGTTGCTTCTTTGTAAGCAGAGAGAAGGTCATCTTTCTGCAGGGTACTCCAGAAGACGAAAGTGGTATCTCCGATCTTATAATTTGTGTTTCTCCCCCATTCAAGAAGTATATTGAGCCCTTTCGCTATAGCATCAGAGGCTCTTTCTGAGATAGGGGCGTTAGCTCCTTGTTCTTTTCCATAAGAATCGTACCCAGCATTGATTTGGAAACTAATGAGAGGTGGATTGTCTCTGCTGATTTTGATCCCTTTATGGGTCTTTGCAATGCTCTCTCGCTTCCCTGTAATCATGCAGCAGGTATCTATGTTAACTCTGTTACTCTCATCAGAGATTCTGTATTGTCGAGCATCTTCATCACTGCCTATGAGTTGGTGAGGATCTGATGTAGTACTTAGGCGGAATGCTATCCAGCCTCCTTTTGCTTTTTGCAGGGCTTCATCCTTCTGAGCCACTAAGTACTGCTCCTTTTCATAGAATAGATGTATAGCTCTAAATCCGATATTCTCAGGATTCTCCTTGTGTATCTTTTGGATTTCTTTTCGAAAGGAATCAAGTTCTTGTTTTACTCGACCTCCTTCCTTGTCTGATAGCCCTAAGACATAGGATGCTTTATCCCATAATATATATGGGACAACTGCAGCTGTACGTGTCTTATCTGTGGGTAATAAGCCTTCTAGCTTAGTTGATTCAATGTCTTTGAATGTACCATCCTCATTGATAATGATAACGAAAGAGATAGTCACCCAATCCATGCCAAATTGGGCGACCTCGTCTTTCTTCAACTCCGCCATCGCTTGGTAGTAGTCGTAGAGTGCTTTGAGTATCATCTGAGTATCTCCTTGCTTGATTTGTGGGGAACATCGATCACACCATGCTCCATTTGGGCATGGAAGAAGAGAGGAGGAGGACACTGGAGATTCTTCTCAAAGTCCATGTCGAAGAGCATGATCCCTAGATCTCGAGATTCGTCGATGGGTAAGTCTTGCTTCTGACCTCGTGGAATGTACTCAAAGGAACAGGTGAACTCACGACAACCTAGATAGGGCTGTGTGAAGCACTGCCCCTTGGTAGCTCGCTCTAAGAAGATCGCATCATACTTCTCGGGTGTCTCCGCCTTAGGATCCTTGCACTCCTCTTTCTGTTTCTTGGTACGCTTCTCCAAGGGGATGAACTCCATCTCAGCATAGATGCGGTAGGCTACATCACGAAGGATATAGGCTGTGCGCTGCTGACGATTCTCTTCGATGAAGAGGGGTTTTGTAGCCTTGGGACTCATCGTAGATCCTACCTCATTGCGACGGATGGAGGTACGTCGGATGGGCTTGAGTACCTCGATCCTACGGATGTGCCATTGGATGGCTGGCTTCCAGAAGATACACTGGAAGATGTTGCGTGCTGCTGAGGGAGTGATGACATCGTAGCTGACACGCTCGACCTTGAGTTCGGGTCGTGTGAAGCAGGCAAAGTCACCACGTATCTCTAAGCAATAGAGTTTAGGGTTTGTCTTATCCATAGTTGCTGATTGTATTTGTTGCTTGTTCGTTTAGCCGAAGAGAGGCTCGTTGAGGAGGGGATTTGTAGTGCAGACCCCGAGAGCTTCATCATAGCCTTGGGGCTCTAGAACTAGGATGCTCTTCCCAGTTTCCCTATCGACAATGATCTCGGAGAGAAGGCGAGCTTCCTTGAGCTCCTCATATCTCCACTTAGAGATTGATACATGGTACTGCTGGAGTTCCCTTAGCGTCCTGTGGTTGAGGTAGAGGGTATGCTTCTGAAGCCCCTCTATGAGCTCCTTCCCTCTGCCGTAGGGGACGAAGAGGTCACGATCTACATTGTCTATGAGTTGGAAGTCTTCAGAGGCTTGCTGGAAGTCGAATCGCCAGCGCTTAGCCTCGTCCTCATCATAGAGGCTCTCGGCGATATCCTTGGTGTCAAAGCTCTCGATAGAGGCATAGTAGCGGTCGTAGTATACTTTGATGAGCTCCAGAGGTATGCTGGGTCGGGTATGTTCCTTGTCGTTGTCGAGTAGGAAGCGTGTAGCATTCTGCCCTTGGGCTATAGCACCGAAGGCTTTACCGCCATCACTTAGGGAGAAGACATAGACTTCACCAGGAGCTGGGCGCTTCCCTTCTCTATTACAGCGCCCACCTGCTTGGACGATGGAGTCAAGGCCACTCATGGCACGGTAGACGATGGGGAGGTCTATATCCACCCCCGCCTCTATCAGCTGAGTGCTGATGACGATCGTAGGGGTGCCCGCCTTCAGGCGCTGACGTATCTCTGCGATGCGCTCCTTCAGATGAGCCGAGCACATATTGCGAGACAGGTGGATGACATCTTGAGCCTCCTTCCCCTCCTCCAGCAGTGCATGGTAGAGCTGTGAGGCTTCTCGGCGGGAATTGACAATACAGAGGGCAGAGTCGTGCTGAGCTAGCTCTTCGGCCAGCTCCTTCGTCGTGTATTCCTTCTCCTCAAGGTGGTAGATGACTCGGTCGAATACCTTGAAGAGCTCGGGATCTTCGGGGACGATTGGGTGAATAGCATCGCTGAGCTGATGGAAGTCATTTACTTTCTTGAAGTAGCTAGTATGCTCCTTGTCGAAGGGAGGAAGTGTAGCCGAGCAGAAGAGGAGCTGTGTCCCGTAGATCCGCCTTAGATCCTCAAGGAGGCGAAGCATCGGATGGAGGAATTCGGTCGGGAACATCTGTACCTCGTCGAAGACCACAACAGAGTTCGCTATGCTGTGCACCTTTCTGCTTCGGGATACCTTGTGAGAGAAGAGGCTCTCGAAGAACTGTACGTTCGTCGTCACGATGATAGGAGCGTCCCAGTTCTCTGCTAGTAGGCGGGTGCGCTCGTAGCGCTCTGCCTCTTGGGAGGCTTCATCCCCAGAGAAGGAGATATCGGAATGATGCTCCAGCACATTCTCTTCCCCGAAGATCTCTCGGAAGATCCCCGCGGTCTGGGTGATGATTGAGGTATAGGGGATGACGTAGATGATGCGCTGAGCTTTGTGATTCAGAGCTGTCTCCAGTGCCCAAGCCATTGAGGAGAGCGTCTTCCCGCCCCCTGTGGGGAGGAAGAGCGAGTAATAGCCCTTCGGGCAGGACTGTCCATGTGCACGACATTGGTTGAGGAAGGCTCTACGAGCCTCGTTGATCTTGCCCTCTGTCGAGAAGCCCTCCATGTGCTTCGTCAGCCGATCCCTCAAGGTCTCGAGTGGGGCATATCTGCAGGTAGCTTCATGACGACGCCCTTTTCGCTCTTCGTCCATGAAGGCTTCAGTATCGAGGAAGTCTGCATCCACGAGGCATGAGAAGAGCAGTCGGATCAAGGCTTGAGCTTGCTCTGTCGCACCTACTTGCTTAGCAAGTTCTTTGAGTGAAGTCTCTGTTGCCTCTGCATGCTCTTTGGCCCAGCACTGGATTTCAGACCTAAGCTTAGTGAGGGCTTCCGCTGTCTTCTTACAGCGATCTTTGCAGTCTACTTCCTCAAGTTTATTCCGTAGCTCTGCATAGTCATATAGTCCTCGGTGATGTCCGCTGATGGCATAGGCTAGGAGCTGGGAGGTACGGGGTAGCTTCTTGAGCTGAAGCTCCTTAGAGAGCTCGTAAATCAGACTGGTAGCTAGAAGTGCTCCCGCCGCACTATGTGGAGCTTTGGCTGTAGTCTCTCCACGGATGTAGCTCTGGAAGGCAGACTGAGCCTTCCCCACATCATGCAATCTGCCGAGGAGGTCACCTATAGGGATGAGTTGCTTCAGCCCAGCTTCAGTCAGATTACGGCGGATCTGAAGAGCAACACCTTCTACGTGATCATATAAAGATTGTTCTTCTCCCCCTTCTGTGCGGTGGGCTATGATGGTGGTGGTGTGTAGCATGGTTTTGCTGTGCCTATTAGAAGTTTTATAGGTGTAGGCTTGTTCTTTATGTCAAAGGTAACAATAAATAGCTTTAGATATTGTGCTTTCCCTCTCTTCCCGGTAACTTTCAAGGTGTGAGTGGTTAATGCTTAATATAGCTTCTTAATCATATTCTTCCTTTTGAGTATTATCAAAAGAGAACTGCTTAGCTACCTGGGGACTGAAGCTGTAGGCGGATAGTGTCAAAGTAATAGTCGTTGGCCCGCAAACTAGTAGCTATTCCGTGTATGAACGAATAGTTGTTCGTACGCGATACGAACAGTCATTTGAGTCCGAAACCTATAATTATTCGTGTGCAGATCTGTAGTTATTTACGAATTCATCAAAGAATTTTGTGTCGTGCTGGTAGATGTTGTCTCAGTATGCCCTTAGTTTTTTTGATGATGAGGTCCTACATCTCTATCATCCTATCTCTCCTTAGGAGTATGCCTCGTTTTACTTTCCAATAGATTTGCTCTCTATCTATACGGCTAGTGCTGACTGATGGCTGAGTGACTCTTACTCAACACCACTCGCCGCTACCGCTTCCCCTTAGATCAGCAATGCTTACATATCCTTACGGGAAGGCTAAGTTGCGTGGAGAGTTTGGTATTATCCCCTGCCAGAAAAGATAGACAATAAGATGTTTAGTTATTTTAAAGTAATTTTGCCCGCATACTATATGTATTCATCAGGGGAGAGCTTGAGTGGTGTATACACAGGCCTCTCTCTGAAACCATATTGAGAGAAGGAATAAGATCAGTGGATTATCTGCACCGCACGCATAGTGCGCTACTAAGGCAAGGCAAGCCCACGCTACAGCGGGCTCTAATGAATGAGATCAATTGGGAGGATCGGATCATCGGTATCCGTGGCTCCCGTGGTGTGGGGAAGACAACCTTCCTCCTTGACTATGCCCGTCGTCACTATGCACCCGATAGTCCTGAGTGCCTCTACATCAATCTCAATCAGTTCAGCTTCACTACCATCCGCCTGGTGGACTTTGTTGGTGACTTCATCAGACAAGGCGGTCGTCGGCTTTTACTTGATCAAGTCTTCAAGTATCCGAGCTGGATGGAGGAGTTCAAGGAATGCTATCATCGGTATCCCGAACTACATATTGTCTTCACAGCCTCTGCTATAATGAACCTCGAGGAGGAAGACCCTGAGTTGGCATCCATCGCTTCGATCTATCATCTGGCGGGATTCTCTCTGCGTGAATTCATTCAGCTGGATAACGGGATTACCCTCCCTACACTGGAGCTTCATGATATTATGGAGCATACGAGTGAGGTCGTAGGAGACATCTTCTCCTCGGTTAATCCGGGACTATGGATGGATCGTTACCTTGAGTATGGCTACTATCCCTTCCACTTGGAGCCGCGACTGTACTCGGAGAACCTGCTGAAGACGCTGAATATGACGCTTGAGGTTGACCTCCTCTTCATTAAGCAACTCGAGCAGCGCCTCCTGCACAAGCTCCGTAAGCTGATCTATATCTTGGCGCAGCGTCCTCCCCTGCAGATGCTCAATATCTCCCAGCTGGCTCTCGAGATCGAGACCTCAAGAAGTACGATCGTGAACTACCTGCGCTATCTCTCTGATGCACGTGTCGCACGACCGATCTACCGAGCAGAAGATACCGAGATGGGTAAGCCTGCCATCGTCTATCTGGGTAATCCTAACCTCTATCACGTCTTGGGTCAAGAGGCTTGCGATCGCTCAGAACTCCTGCGTACCTTTGTCTTCAATCAGCTGAGCAAGGGGCATCAGGCGCGTATCTCTTCACGCTCCTCACTAGCTCTCTTTGAGGTTGATGGGCACTATCCCCTCCAGATCGAGGAGGAGCTTGCGGGTCGCTATCGTAGTGACCGCTACTATGTCCTTGAGCGTGGTGACCTCTCCCGAGAGAAGACGATCCCCGTCTGGCTCTTCGGCTTCCTTTATTAATAGTCTATAGAATATCCCAACTATAAGTACAGACAACAATGAAACTCTTTAAGAATCTCCTCCTCGGCGCCGGCCTCGCCCTCGCAACTGGTATGGCTCTCTCCGCCCAGGAGCTGGGTCAGCTCCACTATCGTGCTGAAGCAGGTCTTGCGATCTCGCGTATCTCAGCCCTCGGTGTCCACCACAATGGTGACACGGGTAAGTATCTCACTAGCTTCCGTGCTGGGGGGAGTCTCGTGATGCCTTTCGACAACACGATCTTCTCCTTCACTCCAGGGCTCTACGTAGTAGGTCGTGGTGAGAAGCAGGGAACAATCCTTGATGATGGCCTGAATCAGAAGAAGCTTTCTACCATCCAGACCTACTCACTCCAGCTCCCGCTGGATCTCTCCTTCCGTCTGGCTACAATTGCTGAGAAGCACCGTATCTTCCTTAATGCTGGTCCTTACTTTGCTTACGGTCTGTCGGCCAAGCTTTCGGGCGAGAACATCGATAAGGATCTTTATAAGGAGAATGCCTTCAAGCGCTTTGAGTTCGGTGTAGGTGCTAACCTTATGTATCAGTACAACCGCGTTTATCTTCGTGGCGGTATCGATGCAAGCCTTACGGGCATCACAAAGAAGAGCCTGGGTGCACCTTACTACGTGAGCCTCAAGACCCCTCGCTATGTCACCAGCTACATTACCCTCGGGTACGAGTTCTAAGACTCGCTGGAGATAACAGAAACTAAGCGACACGCCCCATGAGCAGAGCTGCTCATGGGGCGTGTCATTTTATCTAGTTGGGAAATGTAGGCGTGCTACTTATGCTCAGCGATACGCTTCTTGATGGCATCAATGAGGCTCTGCAGATCCATGCCACTACGCTCACTCATCATGCCGACCGTTGCCTTAGGGATCATGATGCGTGCCAAGGGGGAGGAGAGCATCTTGAAGGCTGGGTTGATCTCGGCAAGAGCACCCTTCAGCCAAGGATGATGCTCAAGGAGATCCTTGAGACGGGTAGAGGCTGTGATCTCTGCCTCAGCACTATGACCCGAGCAGCCACAGCTTGCTACCTTCTCTTCGGTATCTGGTACTACCTCGGGTGCTGCAGGAGCGTGACTGCTTCCCTTCATGCAGGAGCAGGATACATATTCGCTCTCTTCCTCTACTGCAGGGGCGGGAGCCGTAGGCGTAGCTTCTGCGGGCTTGTCATCCCCATGCTTGGAGGCAGCCTTGTTGCTCTTGTCCCATGAGAGGAGCGTACGTGAGCCTTCGAGACTGCGGATGCGTGTGCAGTCCTGCATCATCTCGAGGACGCCACGGAAGCGCCCTTCTTCATCACGTACGGCGACGTAGTAGATATAGATGAAGAGTCCAGGCTTGTTGATCCAGAAGTCCACTTCATTCTGCTCGCCACGGCGGAACTTCTCGATGATCTCTTCGACAAGGTGTACGCTGGTACGTGGGTGGCAGTTCTTGACATCTCGACCAATGACGTTCTTACTACGAGGGAAGACGCGGTGATCGGTGTCAGTGTAGAAGCGGACGATCTCGTTCTCATCGACATAGGAGAAGTCTACGGGCATATGCTTGTAGACGAGGTTGATCTGCTCAAGGGTCATCTGACCCGTGGCGACTTCGAGAAGCGCACCAGGTGTGCTCCCCCCGCCGAAGCCATACTTACCGAGGAGGCTCGCAAGTTCGTTGGCAAAGCCTGCAGCAGCTGTAGCGGGTACGGCTTCCTTCGGAGTATCAGCCTTAGGAGCTTCTTTGCCGACACGTATCCATGCGAAGCCAATCTCACGGTCACCTGACTTCATCTCCTCAAACTCTGCAGGGCGGATCATCGCCAGCGAAGTGGGGTAGAGTACTGTCTCTTCCTTCTGCATCAGGTCGAGTACGTCAGCTACTACGGTGGGCTGCATAGCGATGAACTCATCGTCCTTATCCTCCTCGAGGAGACGGCGGGCATCACGGATCTCATCGCGGATGAAGTCGTCGAGGAGCCACATCGTCGTGGTAGGGCGGTCGAAGCCCTTACGCTCGAGGATTGAATAGAGCTGATTCTGCTTGCGCGAGAGGTGAAGGCGGAACTTATGTAGCTCATCATATAGCTCGAGCCACTGATTTTTGATGACAGGGTACTGGGCAAGCTCTTCGACCTGCTTCAGCAGACGGCGCATCTCATCATTCTCACGCAGATAGCACATGATGGGATGGTCCTCGGGGAGGTCGGGACGGCTGCGGTCAAGTACATCTTGGAAGAGCTCCATCATCTGCTGGATATCTTCCTTGCGACATTCGTCTTCGTCGAAGGTCTTCAGCTCCTGCTCTGCCAAGGCGATCTCATAGGGACGCAGTGTCTTGACGCGCTCACGGAGTATGGCTCGCGCTTCGTCGAGCGTGAGCTTGCCGTCGAGGTATCGCTCCTTGGTATCAAGTACGATCTGGAGCTTCTCCATATCGATCTCGGGCAGATTATTGCGCATATTCTCCATACGGGGAGGGAAGCTTAGAGGTTGATGAGGTAGACGAAGAATTCGCTGTCGACGAGGGCTTCGATGCCGATGAAGGCTTCACCGTCGAAGTGCAGCAGGGTGCCTGGGCTTAGCGTATGCTCTTCGCTATTGTTGAGGGTTGCCTTGACTTGGCCCTTGACGACGCTGAAGAAAATGTCCTGTCCCTGGTGATCGTGTGGTGCGATCTTCTTGCCTTGGGGAAGGTTGACGTGTACGACCATGAGCTTGTCATTGTTGATGACTTGGCCAAACTCCTTGATTTCCGTTCCGATCATAATGCTACTATGTGGTGATATGTGTGATGATCTATCGGGCAGGATGAAGGGTAATCATCATTTTCACCCTGCTTCCATAGAGAAAGTATCCTGCTTTATCTTTCATTCGCAAAGAAAACAAATATATCTGGCTTTTCGTTCATCCATTGATAATTAGTCTGTACTCGGGCACATAGATATAGCAAGGGCTACTCCATATACTGGTGATATGGGGTAGCCCTTGGCTATATAGGATGTTGTAGGCTCTACCTTAGAAGCTGTAGGCAAGACCGAGGCCGAGTACTTCACGGAACTGGACCTTGGCACCGCGCTGGTTGCCAGCAGCATCGACCGTCTTGATATCGTCGTCGTAGACGAGGTTCGTGGTCAGCGTCGTGGTGAGGAACTTATTGATCTTGAAAGCGATCATCATATCCCAGTTCACGTCGATGTTACCGAAGTTCTCGTTGTAAGGCGTGAAGAGCGTGAGCTTCGTGACCAGGTTGATGTTCTCAGCGAGCTTACGCTTGTAGTTAGCTACTGCAAGAGCACCGACTTCTGCGAGCGTCTTCTTACCGGGCTTAACCCCGAAGGCACCAGCTGCAGAGAGGCGGTTGTCAAGGACGAAGGTCATCTTCCCCGTGATGGGAGAGAGCAGGAGGGAGAAGTCTTCGTTGGGCTTGTAGTCAGCACCGATAGCGAGTGTCAGATAGCCAGGAGCGAGGAGGGTAGAGATGTACTTATCCTTGTTCCCTGGGATATTGGGGTTCGTGTCAGAGTCGTACCCACGAGCGAACTGCGTGAGGAAGTCTCCGAGAGCAGAGATGCTCCAGTGCTTGGAGATGTTGTGACCGACCTTGGTGCTGAAGTTCAGCTTATCGACGCTCTTGAGCCACTTATTGGAGGTCGTAAAGGTCTTACCGAAGTCCGTGATCAGGGCATTGTCCCAGCTCCAGTCTCCCTTCTTGTAGTTAGCCGAAGCATTGAGGTAGAGGTTCCAAGCTACGGAGTTCTCACCACCTGCAGCCCAGTTGGTGAGTGATGTCTGAGCAAGGTTAAGGCCCGATACACCAGAGAACTTCCAAGCTGGTGCTGGAGCTGGTACTTCGGGAGCTTCAGTGGGGATCGAGTCCGTCTGTGCTGCTACCTGTCCCACGGAGAGGGCGAGGAGCGAAAAGGCGATAAAGAGTTTCTTCATTGTCTGTATTTATAATATGCTTGTGTGGAATTACCTTAGTTCAAAAGGCCTGCAAAATTACACATTTTTATATAAAGTGTGCTTGTGATCCAGAAAAGGTGCGGATCTATCCTGTCTAAATCTATGGAAATATTGGAGCTGTATTGAGGTCGTATCTACCAGTGCCAAGCGGATCCTTCGATAAGATTGCCCTGTGGAGACTATTGCCGCGAGTCCTGCCTTCTATTTAGAGTGCCAAGGCATCGTGCGCTAGTTCCCTGATATGCCTCTCCGAAGAGATACACAAGCCCTACGCCTTATCGCGAGTATTCCTCTTATCCAGCGGAGGGAAAAGCATCGTTCTCGTGAAGAAAAAAGCGCCTTCACGTAGTGGTTTTCCTCTGTCTATGCACGTAGATTTAAAGACTAGGCACGCAAATCCAAATATCCACGTACGTAGATATTAGAGCCACGCACGTAGCCCAACCTTTTCTGCCACTCGTCCACAACTTTTATCCCTACGCAGAGCAACAACCTAATAGAGGTCACTTCACAGAGCTATATAGCTTCCTTCGCCATCCTATATAGCTCTACCCACGCACCCATATACCTATATGTGGGACCATTGAGCAAGCCTATCTCTTCATTACTCGTACCTTCTTGAAGCTACTCTTACTGTATGCTACTCTATTGTATAGCGGTTCTTAGATGATGCAATAGAAGCCTATTTGTAAACGACTACTGGTTTCGGGGGCAAACGACTATTCGTTTCTCTTGCCTCAAGAGGACTGTGCTACACTTTCAGTACCTTTACAAGAAGAGTGCCCCACACAAGCACCCTAATATCACCACCATGAGCGCAATGAATCCTCATGTCATCACCCCCTTTATAAGGAGTAGTGTAGCCCTACTCCTCTTGGGGTTAAGTGCACTACTCAGCTCACTCCAAGCTCAGACGCCTACGGATAGCCTCCGCTCGGATGGGGGCTGGGAAGCTTTTATCGAGAGTCAGCTGCAGGTGGGCTTGCTTACCGAAGAAGAGGCGCACGAAGCGGCAGCTCTCTATGACGAGCTGAGGCGAGCCCCACTGGACATTAATTCCGTCCGAGAGGAGGAGCTACGTCGATTCCCGATGCTCTCGGACTATCAGATCTATCAGTTCGTCCGCTATCGCACCGATCATCAGGCTTTTCATGAACTCTCAGAGCTGAAGCTGGTGCCAGGCTGGAGCCTCTCGCTCATCGCCCTGCTACGCCCCGTCATGGTCTGTCGCCCCATAGTAGAGGAGCGTCCCTTGCTGGGAAATACGTTAGAAGCCACCCACGAGGCTCGTATCTTTTATGGTAAGCGTAGTAGCACCGACTTTGCTTCGAAGAAGCCACTTCTCGGCTCGGAGGATGCATTACGGCTAAGCTATAGCTATGCTACGCCCCATAGCCTGAGTCTCTTCATCGCGGGGGAGAAGGACTATGGCGAGCCTTGGCGACGGGGGGCGCACCGAGGATTTGACGCCTATAGCCTGCATGCCCAACTGGAGCATCGCACGCTGACCCTTGTCTTGGGTGACTACCGCGTGGCACGTGGTAGTGGGTTGATCCTCTCGCAAGGAGCTTTCCCGCTGATCTTCCTCTCACTGACCCCACGCCAGGGTACGGGAGTGCGTCCTGTGCGGAGTATGACTGAGAGCGACTTCTCCCGCGGGGCAGCTGGTATGCTTCGTGTGGGAAGCTACCGCTTGGGACTCTTCGCCTCTCATCGTCGTATAGACGCACACCGCTCTGACGAGGGCTTTCTTACTGCGCTCTCGGAGACGGGACTGCATACGACAGAGGTGGCTTGGGCGGCACGTCGGCAAGCCTTGACCCGGCTCTATGGCGGATGGATCGAATATCGTGTACCCGATCTTGAGCTATCACTACAGGGTGTATATCAAGATTGGCAAGGAGATCGACTAAGACACCCACCAGGGAGCCAAGGTGATGCGACGCTGGAAGGCTTGCAGAGCTATGCTGCCTGGAGCTTCTCCTACCGCTATCTGGCACTCCGAGGGCACCTGCGTCTTAGTGGAGAGGCGGCCTATACCTCTCGTTCAGCTTGGGCATTCATCCAGCATCTCTCTTATCTCCAAGGACGTTGGGCGGATCTTCGACTCTCCCTTTGGCATATCGGGGCGCATTACTGGACCTATTATGGGCGGGCGGGCACGCATGCACTCCGTCCGCATAGTGAGGATGGTGGTCGCCTACAGCTACAGTTTACTCCCTTCAGTAGCTTAGGATCGACCCTCCTTTATCTTGATGCCTACCGAGCCTACTCGCAGAGGTCGGGAGAAAATGTGGCTCGTTCGGCTGTGAGCTATGGCCTGATGACCAGCCTCCAGATCGAGCGTGAGGCAAGTCTGAGGCTACACTATCGGGGACGAAAGGATAGTCATCGCTTCAAGCTTGAGGGGGCGTATGATCTCGGCGCTTGGCAACCTCGCCTAGCCCTCCTCTATGCCCGTGGAGCCGCGTCTTCGGGCTGGGCTGTGCAGGGACGCTTGCGATGGACTCCTTCCGAACGGCTACAGCTGGACCTTTTAGCAGATGCCTTCGATGCTTCCAGCTGGGATAGCCGGCTCTATACGCTGATGCCGATGCTACGAGGTGAGTATGGTGCGACTCTATTATATGGCAAGGGGGCTGTGCTCGGAGGACGGGTGCGCTATCGTCTGAGTTCGCATTGGCAGATCGAGGGGCGTGTACAGCATGAGCATCAGCAGCGTGATGTGCGCCCGACGAAGACACTCTTCGCCCTCTCCCTGCGCTATCGAGGATGGTAAAGGGCGCTGTAAATACGCATCTCTTGGGCGGTTTGATTTGGCTAATAGGGCGATTATCTCTACCTTTGCGGGGCAAAAGTACATAGTACTCAGCCGAGTAAGATGAGAGTTTTCTCTCACTGGTCCTATAGCTCAGTCGGTTAGAGCACCTGACTCATAATCAGGGAGTCCTTGGTTCAAGCCCAAGTGGGACCACACGGTATAAGTTAGTAAAATACAGCGGGTTCGAAGCTCTTTCGTAGGGCGGATAGCCCGCTGATTTTCATTCTCTCCCTCCTTATTATGAAATCTAAGATAGGCTGCAATCCTGCTGTTGCCGAACGCTTCCAAGAACTTTTTAACTACCTGTGAAGTAAGGCTCTTGTGCATAAACAAAAAGATCTTGCGAAGCTCATTGGTGCTACTGAGGCTAATGTATCAAGGTTATTGAGTGGTGATGATAGATATACAACGAAATCTATGATTACTCGAATCAACCATGCTTCTGGGTATCCCTTCAGTGAGGATTATCTACTCCGTGGTGAGAGGACTCTATTAAGTGATCCTGAGTCAAGTGTTTCTGAGAGGGAGTTGAGAGAAGCCTGTGAAGAGGAGCCGAGTGCCTTGGGATCGCACACTCTTCTACAGCTTCCTGTTATCCCTACTACGCTGGAGGCTGGTATGGGGAGAGGTATTCTCTATGAGAGGGACGATACGCAGGATTTAGAGGATGTATATGCAGCTTACGCATCAATGCCCGTATTCCTTGATCGGGAGGCCTCGCCTTGCTATCAGCTATTCTGTGTGCGTGACGATAGTATGACGGATGGTACACGCGACTCGCTCTGTATCGGTGATATCCTGCTTTGTCGTGAGGTCTTCCGCGAAGATTGGACGCACGGTCTGATTGGTCGCTATCCGAATGTGGTGGTAGTCACAGAGGAGGGTATCCTGCTTAGACGGCTCACCAAGCATGATCGGAAGCAGGAGACGATCTCCTTGCATTCCCTCAATGGTGGGGATGAAGATCGCATCATAGCGCTTCAGGATGTCAAGGCCTTCTTCTATGTAGAGCGTCTTATTGAGCGGCACCTGTCGCAGTGGTAGCTGGCACTTCCTGTCGACTTATAAGGATGGAGATGCTATATAATATAGGTAGAGCGGGCTAAGTCGATGCATAATCGCTTGGCTCGCTTTGCCTATATGAGGGCCTCTGCATCGGTGTGCGTGCGTTACGTCTGATATAATAATGCTAACTTTGTAGCTTCTTAATAAGCAAACCGTAGAGTTAAGTAACATCCTTCAATGAGAGAAATAGTACTCAAGGGGCTGACCTTCGTGCCCTATATTGATGCCAAGACCATAGGCCAGGCAGTCAAGAAGCTCGGGGAACGCCTGAAAGCTGACTTTAAAGATCGTGACCCGCTCTTTGTCTGCATCATGAATGGCTCATTCATGTTTGCCTCCGAGCTCATGTACGCTATAGACGAAGACTTCGAGGTTGCCTTTGCTCGCTATAGCAGCTACCAGGGGACCAAGAGTACCTTTGAGCTCAAGGAAGTGATGCCTGTGACGCAGTCCCTCGAGGGGCGTGTCGTCGTCATCGTCGAGGACCTCATCGACACGGGCTTCACTATGTACAATCTACAGAAGCACTTCTATAGCCTGGGCGCTAAGGAAGTCCACATCGCTGCGATGCTCTCCAAGCCCGAGGCCTTGAAGTGTGACGTCCGCACGGATTACGTAGCGATGGAGATCGAGAATAAGTTCATCCTTGGTCATGGGCTCGACTACGATGACTACGGTCGCATGTTCAGAGATATTTATCAACTAAAAGACTAATCATACTTTAGAGACAACGATGCTTAATTTAGTGATCTTCGGAGCACCAGGCTCTGGCAAGGGAACACAGAGTGAAGTCCTTATCGAACAGTTCGGGTTCGATCACATTTCCACCGGCGACCTCCTGCGCGCAGAGATCAAGCAGGGTAGTGAGCTGGGGAAGTCTGCCAAGAGCTATATCGACGCCGGTCAGCTTGTCCCCGACAGCCTGATCATCGGCATGATCGAGAAGGTACTCCAGGAGCGCCAGCCCAAGAAGGGGCTTATCCTCGACGGGTTCCCCCGCACTGTAGCTCAGGCCGAAGCGCTGGATGCGCTCTACGCCAAGCACGGGACTGCTGTACATGCTGTCCTGGATCTTCAGGTCGCCGAAGACGAACTCATCCAGCGCCTGCTGAAGCGCGGTGAAGAGAGCGGCCGTAGCGATGACAACCTCGAGACCATCCAGAAGCGTCTCGGTGTCTATCATGCTCAGACGGCTCCTATCGCTGAGCACTACGCTAAGAAGGGAGTGCACCACGCCATCGAAGGTAGCGGCGCTATCGCTGATATCACGGCACGCATCGCTAAGGTCGTCAACGCCCTAAGCTAAGGACAAGACCACCAGCATGTAGCCCAGCCTCATTGGTTGGAGGACAAGGCATAGTGCCTGGAGCGTGGCGCTTCTCACCCACGGGTGAATCGGCTGACCAGACTTCAGACACGTGCCTTTCCTTATTTTTGTACCACATTAATGATAGAAGACGAGAGCCACTATGGCAGAATCAAACTTTGTAGACTACGTCAAGATCTACTGTCGCTCAGGTAAGGGCGGCCGAGGCTCTACGCACTTCCGTAGAGAGAAGTACATCCCCAAGGGCGGCCCTGACGGTGGGGATGGCGGTCGTGGTGGTGACATTTATATCCGCGCCAATGAGAACTACTGGACCCTCCTCCACCTGCGCTATCAGCGCCACGTCATCGCAACAAGCGGGGGCGGTGGTGGGAGAAACCGCTCCACGGGCTGTGATGGGGTTGACCAAATCATCGAGGTACCCGTAGGTACCGCCGTCTACGATGCCCTCACAGGGGAATTCATCATGGACCTCAACCGCCACGGGCAGCAGGAGCTTCTCGTCAAGGGCGGTCGTGGCGGTAAGGGGAATACCTTCTTCAAGACACCGACCAACCAAGCTCCGCGCTATGCCCAGCCTGGTGAGCCTGCTCAGGAGCGCACCGTAATCCTCCAGCTCAAGATGCTCGCCGATGTCGGCCTCGTTGGCCTTCCTAATGCAGGGAAGTCTACGCTCCTCTCCGTCATCACCGCTGCTAAGCCCAAGATCGCGAACTATCCCTTCACGACGCTGGAACCCAACCTCGGCATGGTGCGCTATCGTGATGACCGCTCCTTTGTCATGGCGGATATCCCTGGTATCATCGAGGGCGCTGCAGAAGGGCGTGGCTTAGGCTTACGCTTCCTTCGCCATATTGAGCGCAACGCTCTGCTCCTCTTCATGATCCCAGCCGATACGGAGAATATCGCCGCCGAGTATCGTCTCCTCCTCAGTGAGCTGGTCAAGTACAATGCTGAGCTCACGGAGAAGCGCAAGGTCCTCTGCATCACCAAGTGTGACTTGATCGATGAGGAGATCCAGGGCTGGATCGTTGATGAGCTACACAAGGAGCTACCCGCAGAGCTTCCTATCTGCTTCATCTCCGCGGCTGCTCACCAAGGACTCACCGAGCTGAAGGACCTCCTGTGGCAGGAGCTTAATCGTGAGACAAAGCACCGCACCGAGTCTATCATCCAGCAGTCTATCGACGTCACGAGCCTCACCTTTGATGATGATGATGACCTCCCCAGCTTTGATGAAGAAGACGAAGACTTCGAAGAAGAATGGGATGACGAAGATGGCGACCTGGAGTTCGATTGGGACGATGTCGAGATCGAAGCTGAGGATGCTACCGAGGAATAGATAACCGTCGCCGATAACTAATCATACGTCAATAGGGGCGTTTCTGGGTGCATTCCCAGGGGCGCCCTCTTGCATTTTCGGATATTTATACTACTTTTGCACTGGGTAAGTCCTATACGACCAGCTCCCTTTGACTCCCCCAGGGCTTGATCGCAGCAAGGGTATTAGGTTGTAGCGGTGCGATATAGATCGCTTACCCACCTGCCTCTTTAGCTCAGTTGGCCAGAGCACGTGATTTGTAATCTCGGGGTCGTTGGTTCGAATCCGACAAGAGGCTCAAAGAAAGAAAAGGGGATGTGCCAATCGACACATCCCCTTTTCTATTGCCTTTTAATATGAGATGATGATATCTCTATCTGCATCGAATTAATCCGCCTATGACAAGCAAGCATTACATACTATTATTAAGTGGCTGCCTACTTCTCAGTGCAAGTGCTGAGGCTTCGGTAGACAAGCTCCTTCCTCGTCCCCAGCACCTGGAGATGCACGCAGGGAAGTGTAGTACGATCCGTCTTAAGCCCGAGGGGCTGTATCTACAGGATGAGCTGACGGAAATACTCCAGCGGAACGGCTGTGCCATTGATTCGCGTAGCCCCA
Organism: Porphyromonas sp. oral taxon 279 str. F0450; assembly: GCF_000292995.1. Classification (NCBI taxonomy): domain Bacteria; kingdom Pseudomonadati; phylum Bacteroidota; class Bacteroidia; order Bacteroidales; family Porphyromonadaceae; genus Porphyromonas; species Porphyromonas sp. oral taxon 279. The sequence continues at coordinate 101,501 of NZ_ALKJ01000019.1, forward strand.
TCGTGGTGCGCACCTCGATCGTGCCCTCGCTTCCCAAGGTTTATTTCAATAAGGAGGAAGCCTATCACCTTCGTATCGGAGCGGATGGTATCTACGTGGATGCACTCGAGCGTATCGGCTTGTATCGTGGCTTGCAGACCTTAGAGCAGCTCCTCATCTCAGCAGAGAAGAAGGGCGAGCTGGAGGCGTGCGACATCATCGACTGGCCTTCCTTCCGCATGCGAGGCCTTATGCACGATCTCGGCCGTGCCTTCATCCCTATGGAAGAGCTGAAGAAGCAGGTACGTCTCTTGGCACAATACAAGGTCAATACGCTACACCTGCACCTCACCGAGCATCAAGCATGGCGACTGCAGAGCAAGCGCTATCCTCAGCTGACGGAGGCACGCCACACGACACGTATGCCAGGGAAGTTCTACACCCTCTCGGAGCTACAGGATCTGGCACGCCTATGCAAGGAGCTACGTATCACGCTCATCCCCGAGATCGATATGCCGGGTCACAGCTCCGCTTTCTCGCGAGCCATAGGCTTCGATATGCAGACGCCCGAGGGTAAGCGCGTCGTCAAGGATATCCTCACGGAGCTGGCCGAGAGTCTCGATGTACCTTACATTCACTTGGGTACGGATGAGACGGACTTTACGGATAAGCTCTTCGTCCCCGAGATGGTCGAGCACGTTCGTTCGCTGGGTAAGAAGGCTATCGCGTGGAATCCCGGCTGGTCCTTCAAGAGTAAGGAAGTCGACCTCCTCCACCTATGGAGCTCAAAGGGACGCATCGTGTACGGCACACCCGCTATCGATAGTCGCTACCATTACCTCAATCACTACGACCTCTTTGCCGATATCCAGATGCTCTACAGCAGCAAGATCCTCGGCGTCACGGCGAGCAATACGAACGTGATGGGGGCGATACTCGCCGTATGGAACGACCGCTATGTGGAGTCTCCTCGCACTATCATGCAGGAGAATGCCGTATACCCTAATATGCTTGCTCTGGCCGAGCGTGCTTGGCTTGGGGGCGGTGCGGGCTACTTCAATGCTCCGGCCGCAGCGCTTTCTCCCGAAGCAAGCCCCGAGACGCGAGAGGCGTTCGTGGACTTCGAGCGCAGACTCCTGTGGCATAAGGATCGCGTCTTCGCCAGCGAGCCCTTCCCCTACGTGGCACAGAGCCATGCCCAGTGGTATATCAGCCCCGTCTATCCCAACGGTGGTGACCTCACAGCTTCGTATCTACCCGAAGAGCAGTACCTCAAGCAGATGAAGGCGCACCAGTATGCACCACCTACCGAGGTGGGTGGAGAAGCCTACCCTTACCAGCGTACCAGCGGAGGCTCGGGAGTCTATCTCCGTCACGTGTGGGGAGACATTTGCTACGGCCTCGTCCCCAATGCATCGGAGAACAGCACCGTCTACGCTACGGCTTGGGTGCACAGCGATGCCGCCACGACGGCAGGCCTGATCTTCGAGACGCAGAATTATAGCCGTTCGGAGGCGGACGTAGCTCCCCAGCAAGGCACGTGGGACTATAAGGGCAGCCGTCTGTGGGTCAATGGAGAAGCTATCGCGCCTCCCCGCTGGCAGAATGCTGTCGGGCAGCGCAATATTGATCTTCCCCTTGCCAACGAGAACGCGGCTTCGCGCCCGCCCCTACAGATCCAGCTGCAGAAGGGCTGGAATCAAATTCTGATTAAGCTACCGATTGGGCGCTTCACGCTCCCCGAGATTAGGCTGAATAAGTGGATGTTCGCCGCGGCGATCACCACGCCCGACGGCGGCAAGGCTTTGCCGAACCTACAATACGCCAAGCCCAGCCTCAAGTAGGCGCTTCGGCTTCGGCTCATTTAGCACAAGAGGGTGCAAGGGAAGGATACTTCCTTTGCACCCTCTTTTCTTTTGATAATCAAGAGGATGAGATCTCCGTATATATGGCTGGAAACTTCCGTATATACGCAGGGGAATTTTCGTATATACAAAAATAAATTTCCGCATATGCGAAAAAATATTTCTGCATATACGGAAATTTATCGCTGTGCGCACAGCGCTTTTTCGCCTTGTCTTCGGAGGAAAAGGGCGGGGGCTTGGGCGCCTTAGCGAGGGGGGAAGAGTGAGGGATGATCCTTCCTCCTCTTACCTCCCAGCGAGGCTATACGGGGAGCGTCCAGTGAGCGCGTAGGATGGGCAGCGCTTCGGAGAGCTCTTGCATCGAGTCGAAGACAAGGTGAGCGCCTTCGTCTGTAAGAGCGCTTTCAGGGAGCAAGCCGGTATTCACCGCGATGGTGAAGATGCCAGCAGCGACGGCCGCCCGCACCCCCATGGGGGCGTTCTCCACGACGAAGGCCTCGGCAGCGCTTACTCCAGCCTTCTCCAAGCCCATGAGGTAGGGTTCGGGGTCGGGCTTACCACGGCGCACGTCCTTGCCCGTGACCATGAGATCTTCGGAGAAGACCTTGGGGAAGGCTTCATCCAGCCGCCCCAAGAGCGAGGCTTGCGAAGAGCCTGTGACGACAAGGCGCTCCACGTCGGAGAGCTGGGCGAGTACCAGCTCGACACCTGGGAGTGTCTTGCCCGAATTGTACTCGTTGAAGAGCTGTGTCTTGCGCTCATACAGCCACTTCGTCTCCTCGGGGGAGGCGTCGCGGCCGAGAGTACGCTGGTAGAGTAACTTGATCGTGTAGCTACCCGTCTGGCCTTCGAACCAATAGACGTCCTCTTCGTTCATCTGCAGACCTACCTCGTGAGCGGCTTGCACCCACGAACGGCAGTGTGCGGGCATCGAGTCGAAGAGTACGCCATCCATGTCGAAGAGCGCAGCGGAGAGAGTAGGGAAGGGCGCGCTGAGGCCTTGCTCGGCGCGGTAGGTGCGGAGTGCCTTGAGGACTCCTTCGGTGCGTGCAGCCTTATTCTCTGTCACGTACTTCACCTCCTTCCTGAGCTGGTCTGCCCTTATGCCCTAAGAGCTTATCGACGACGAGGGCTATGGCACCATCGCCGGTAACATTACATGCAGTGCCGAAGCTGTCCATTGTGATATAAAGTGAGATCATCAGCGCCTGCTCCTCGACCGTAAAGCCTAAGATCGACTGGAGGATGGCCAGTGCCGCCATGATCGCGCCGCCAGGCACGCCAGGAGCTGCTACCATCGTCACCCCAAGCAGGAGGATGAAGTGTGTGAACATACCTAAGTCATACGTCCCGCCACGCATTAGTATAAGAGCAAGAGCGCAGGAGACGATCTTCAGCGTACTGCCCGCGAGGTGGATCGTAGCGCAGAGAGGTACGGTGAAGGAAGCCACCCCGTCGCTGACGCCATTCTTCTTCGCTTGGGCAAGTGTCACGGGGATCGTCGCTGCCGACGAAGCCGTACCCAGTGCCGTGAAGTAAGCGGGAAGCATATTGATGAGCAGGCGGATGGGATTCTTCCCCTGCACCAGCCCCGCGATAGTGAACTGCAGGAGCAGTAGGAAGATATGGAGCACGAAGATCACCCCGATGATCTTGATGAAGACCACCAGTACCCCAACGACCTTGCCACTGCTCGCCATTTCCATGAATATCCCGAGGATATAGAGTGGGAGGAGCGGGATGATGACCTTCTCGATGACGCCCGAGACGATATCCTTGACATCGATGATCACGTTCTTGAGCGCCGTAGACTCCAGATGTGCCACGCCAAGGCCAAGGACGAAGGCCAAGATAAGTGCCGTCATGACGCCCATCACGGGAGGCATTGCGATGGTGAAGTAGGGCGTAAGAGCTTCGGGACCTGCTTGTAACTGGTCTACTTGCCCTGCATCGATGAGCTGCGGGAAGATAGCATTCCCCGTGAAGTAAGCCAGATAGCCAGAGAAGACTGTAGAGCCATAAGCGATAGCTACGGTCAGCAGGAGCATCTTCCCCGCGCTATGGCCGATGCCCCCGATAGCTTCAGCTACGAGAGCGACGATGATAAGCGGGATGGCGAAGTCGAGGAACTGCGAGAAGATCGCATTGAAGGTCAGGAAGAGTCGCGTCACCCCATCAGGCACGATGAGCCCGAGGCCGATACCCAGGGCTATCGCTATGATGATGCGGGGAAGCAAACTGAGTCGTAGAGCTTTCATTCGCTGAAAAGAGATAAGGGTTAGTGTAGTTAGTTAGCTTATAGTGAAAGACCCTACTAAGATAAGCGATGAAGCAATACGACCGGCATACATCCTCTCGTAGGGGAGGGGGTACGCCAGTCGTCTTGTCTTAGGAGGTCATGATCACTCCGTGTGTAGTGTTACTGTCTATTCTGTCGCTTGCGCTCGGTCTCATCAAGGATGATCTTACGCATACGCATCGAGACGGGCGTCACCTCGACATATTCGTCGGGGCGGATATACTCCAGCGCGTCCTCAAGGCTGAAGACTACGGGAGGAGCCAATGATACCTTATCATCGCTACCCGAAGCACGCATATTCGTCAGCTTCTTGCTCTTGCAGACATTGACGGCGAGGTCACCTTCCTTCGTGTGCTCACCGACGACCTGACCGGCGTAGACCTCTTCCTGTGGAGCGATGAAGAAGCGACCACGGCTCTGGAGGTTGTTGAGGGCATAGGCGTAGGCCGTCCCCGTCTCGAGGGCAATGATCGAGCCGTTGCTACGACGCTCGATATCGCCCTTCCATGGCTGATACTCGAGGAAGCGGTGGGCAAGGACAGCTTCACCAGCCGAAGCGGTGAGGACGTAGTTGTTGAGCCCGATGATACCGCGCGAGGGGATGTGGAATTCGAGGAATGTACGATCGCCCTTCGTCTCCATCATCGTCATCTCACCCTTGCGGCGCGTGACGACATCAATGATCTTGCTCGCAGACTCCTCGGGGAGGTTCACCGTGAGCAGCTCTATGGGCTCGTGGGGGACGCCGTCGATCTCGTGGATGATGACCTGAGGCTGACCGACCTGTAGCTCGTAGCCTTCGCGACGCATGGTCTCGATGAGGACAGAAAGGTGGAGGACACCACGGCCGTAGACGATCCAGCTGTCTGCGGTCTCCGCAGGCTCGATGCGCAGGGCGAGGTTCTTATCCAGCTCCTTCATCAGGCGGTCGTGGATGTGGCGGGAGGTGACGAACTTCCCTTCGCGCCCATAGAAGGGCGAGTTGTTGATGGTGAAGAGCATGCTCATCGTGGGCTCATCGACAGCGATGGTCTCGAGCGCTTCGGGCGTAGCTACGTCCGTGAGCGTCTCACCGATCTCAAAGCCTTCGATGCCGACCAGCGCACAGATGTCACCCGAGGAGACGCTATCTACCTTCGTTCGGCCAAGACCTTCGAAGATGTTGACCTCCTTGATACGCATCTTTGCGATCGAGCCGTCACGCTTGCAGAGAGCTACTTCCTGCCCTTCTCTGAAGGTACCACGGTGTACGCGACCTACGGCGATACGGCCGACATAGGAAGAGTAGTCCAGCGAGGTGATAAGCATCTGTGCTGGACCTTCGATCTGCGTGGGAGCGGGGATTTGCTCGAGGATGGTATCCAGTAGGGTGGTGATATCTTCGGTAGGCTGCTTGTAGTCCTTGCTCATCCAGCCCTGCTTAGCCGAGCCATAGATGGTCTCGAAGTCAAGCTGCTCTTCGCTGGCATTGAGGCTAAACATCAGGTCGAAGACCATATCCTGTACCTCTTCGGGGCGGCAGTTTGGCTTGTCGACCTTGTTGATGACTACGATGGGCTTCAGTCCCATCTCAATGGCCTTCTGCAGTACGAAGCGTGTCTGAGGCATAGGGCCTTCGAAGGCATCGACGAGAAGCAGGCAGCCGTCAGCGAGGTTGAGCACGCGCTCTACTTCGCCGCCGAAGTCGGCGTGACCTGGGGTGTCGATGATGTTGATTTTGACGTCCTTATAGCGGATGCTGACATTCTTGGAGAGGATGGTGATCCCACGCTCACGCTCGAGGTCATTGTTATCGAGGTACGTATCTACTTCGGCAGCCTTATCATCTCTGAAGAGCTTACCGGCTAAAAGCATCTTATCTACCAGCGTCGTCTTACCATGGTCGACGTGAGCGATAATCGCTATGTTACGAATGTCTTGCATCTGTTTCTTATAAGTTCATCTATTACGGGCACAAAGGTAGTCAATAATGCGCACTTATGGGGGGATTCTCGCTTCTCGGCGAATAGTTTTTTGCGGGTGAAGCACTCATTTCTTCTCACAAAAGACCATGCTTTCTCTCCTGGTAAATCGGCTATCGACATTGCTCGCAAAATGACTTCGTGCTGTGGATAGGAGGTGATAGTATTGAGGGGGCTTTGCGACCAGTACTGCTCGGCGAATGGACCAGTACTGGTCACATATATGAACCAGTACTGCTTCGCGCTTCAACCAGTACTGGTCACTTCGCTGACCAGTACTACTTTGATTTTCCTTCCCGAAAGAAGGTGACTAACACGCACTGCAATAAATAGATAAAATGCTATAAGGCTAACTCCCCGAAATCGAGAGTCAGCCTTATACTATGATGTAGGAGATGAAGGTCTCTATAGGAGGGGGGCAAAGAGGCGCATGAAAGATTCTGCAAAGCGGACCATTCGCCCACGCTGCTCCCACTCCTCGTAGGTTAGGAGGTGGCAGGAGATCTTGTCTTGGTCGAAGAGCGTACGTAGGCGCTTGGCTGTCCCCGAGTCGTAGATGATCCCCGAGATCTCGAAGTTGTGCTCCAGGCTACGGAAGTCCATGTTGGCCGAGCCGATAGTCGCTATCTGATCGTCAACGAGAAGGAGCTTGGAGTGGAGGAAGCCGTCGGTGTATTGGTAGATCTTTACCCCTGCCTCGAGGAGCTGTGTGAGGTAAGAGTTGGCAGCGAAGGTAGTCAGGCGCGAGTCCGTCTTGAGAGGGAGCATCAGCTCGACCTTCACACCCGCAAGAGCTGCTGTGATAAGAGCGTTGTTGAGGTTTTCCGTCGGGAGGAAGTAGGGAGTCTGGATGCAGATGCTCTGGCTGGCTCGTGAGATCATGTAGATGATCGCTTGCTCGATAGTGCGCCAGTGGCTGATTGGGCCACCCTGGATGAACTGCACGGATGGAGAATACTCGTTTGGCTCAGTCGCAGGATCAAAGTAGCGGTCTACGTTGATGACCTTGCGTGAGACGGCGTACCAGTCAATGAGGAAGGAGCTTTGGAGCCCTGCTACGGCTACTCCCGTGATGCGGAAGTGGGTATCACGCCAGCGTCCAAGTTCAGAGCCCGTGAGGTAGCGCTGGGCGAAGTTCATCCCGCCGACATAGCCGATGGAGCCGTCGATGACGACGATCTTGCGGTGATTGCGATAGTTCACCGTGGTAGAGAGGAGTGGGAAGGCCACACGCATGAAGGCGTAGACTTGGATCCCCGCACGACGTAGGCGCCTCCAGTAGGAAGAGGGGACGTTGTATGAGCCGAGGTGGTCGTAGATGATGCGGATGGTGACGCCTTCTTCGGCCTTGCGAAGCAGGATGTCCGTCAGGCGGTCGAGTACATCGTCTGCCCCGAAGATATAGGCTTGCAGGTGGATGTATTCCTCGGCTTGCTCCAAGTCGGCGAAGAGAGCTTCGTACATATCTGCTCCCCAGGCATAGATGTCGAGGGACTGGAGCTGGAGGAGAGGGCTGTCAGAGTTGCGCTCGACGAGCTCGATGAGTCGCTGGTGTTCTTCTGTGGCTTGTCGCTTCTTCAGCAGATGCTTGGGGAGGGAGAGACGCTGCGGCTTGAGCATAAGTCTCCGATAGAAGCGGCGGTTGATGCTATTCAGACGCTTCTGGTCTTGGCCGAAGACGATATATACCATAATCCCAAAGACGGGGATGAGCCCGACGATGAGGATCCATGCAGAGGCCTTGAGCGGATTGCGGTTCTCACTGAGTACCGTCCCGATGACCCCTAATACCGTCAGTGTGTAGGCAATGATAAGCCAAGAGGAGAGCTCCATAGTGAGGTGTGGAGTTAGTTGGTGACGAGGAGTTTGTCCTGTCGAGAGAGCTGCTGTACGCGGTAGCTACGAAGAGGGCTTCTTGCTGGGCCTGAGAGTGGGCGACCCGTCCCTGAGAGCAGGTCAAAGTGACTCTCACACTTGGGACAGCGTAGCTCAAGCCCCGAGAGCTGGAGTTGAGTCCATGGTGCTGGCTCGACGGGACAGGCCAAGTCGAAGGCGTAGAAATCTTCGCGATCTATGGCATGGACGATGGCCAGACCTGCAAGCCCTGCACGCATCGATGCGATGGTCGAGTGTGGGATGAGGGCTATTCCCCCAGGGGAGAGTAGCGTGCGATACTGCGAGAGTTGCAGTGGTACCTCATAGTATACCGATGTCCTGGGGAGCGGTGTCTCGGTGGTGGAGGTACAGGAAAAAAAGAGTAGCCCCACACAGAGCGATAGCAGGTACTTGCTCATATCGGTGGGGCTACGAGGGAGCTAGTAGTTGTAAGGGATCATGGTGAGCATCTCCGCGAGCTTCTCTACCCCGTCATTGAGCTTGCTCCCAATCATCTTCCGCATGAAGAAGTTGAGGTCAGCACGGAGGGTGAGGCGTAGACGCGTATCCCCTGGTGCAGGCTCGAGGAGCTGGATCCAGAGGGTCAGGTCGATGGGAGACTGCTCTGTCTCCAGCTTGATCGTACCCTCGGGCTCTCGCTCGATGATACGGAGCACGAGACGCCCAGCCCCAGGGACGACGAAGGTGCAGCTATCACTATCGATAGGCTCGATGGTGATCTTCTCACGCGCTTCTTCGGGGAGGCGGTCTTGGATATTAGCCAGGCCACTCAGGTCTGAGAGACGCTGATATACTCGGGTGCGAGGTGCGGCGATAGCCTTGATAGAACTTACGTAGTCGGACATGAATTCGTCGGATGATGGGATAATGGTGCGGGGCTTACTTCTTTCCGGTCCAAGCGGCAGGATCCTTGCGCCACTCCTTGAGGAGCGCTTCGTCGTCAGCCGAGATGTAGCCCGTAGCGAGTGCTTGGCGGATGACAGCATCATAGCAACTGAGGGTCACGAGGCGGACGTCAGCCTCAGCGAAGGCCTGCTCTGCCTGAGGGAAGCCATGCGTGTAGACTGCGACCATACCGAGGACAGAGCATCCTGCACGACGAATAGCATCCACAGCCTTTAGGCTACTACCACCAGTGGAGATGAGGTCTTCGACGACGAGGACACGGCTTCCTGCGGGTAGCTCGCCTTCGATCTGATTGCCCATACCGTGGTCCTTAGCTACGGGGCGGATGTAGACGAAGGGTAGACCCAGCAGGTCGGCGACGAGGGCACCCTGAGCGATAGCCCCAGTAGCAACCCCAGCGACGACGTCGGGAGCATCAAACTCACGGTGGATAGCTTCGGCAAGCTCCGTCTTGATCAGCGTGCGTACCTCAGGATAGGAGAGGGTGACGCGGTTGTCACAGTAGATGGGAGACTTCCAGCCAGAGGCCCAGGTGAAGGGAGAGTCGGGCTGAAGCTTTACGGCCTTTACCTGAAGGAGAGCTTCGGCGATACGTTCTTGGGTGGTGATAGCGCTCATGGGGATTGTTCTTTTATAGGAGTGAGTTAGATCTGTAGGAGGAAGGGATCGGCATCACCCCAGACGGGGAATTTCTGCCGAAGGTCCTGAAGGGGGGCGTAGTCGAGTGTCGCTGTGATGACAGTATCTGCTCCTTCTTCAGCCTCGACGAGAGCCTTGCCACGTGGGTCAATGATGACAGAGTCGCCCGAATAGACGAGGCGGTTAGGATCTTCGCCTACACGGTTGACGCCGATGACGTAGCTGAGATTCTCCATTGCACGGGCACGAAGGAGGGTACGGAAGACCTCACGACGCGGGCGTGGCCAGTTGGCTACAGCGATGATGAGGTCATATTCGTTCGACACATTGCGGCACCACACGGGGAAGCGCAGGTCGTAGCAGATGATGGGGAGGATGTGCCAGCCCTTGAATGTGAAGATGGAGCGGCTAGTGGCAGAGCTGACGAATTTCTTCTCCCCTCCAGGAGCGAAGAGATGACGCTTTGCCTGAAGCTGTACCTTCCCATCGGGCTCAATGAGGAAGAAGAGATTATGTATGACTCCCTTGACCTCACTGAGGTAGCTCCCAGCGAGAGCGACATTGTACTCGTGAGAGAGTCGGAGGAGGGTCTGGTAGACTTCGCCTTGCTCTCGGTCTGCAAGCTTCGCTGCTTCGCTTGAGAAGCCCGTAGTAATCGTCTCGGGGAAGATGATGAGATCGCTCGTCGCAGCATGATCTCGGATAAGGCTCTCGATGAGCTGGAGGTTAGCCGAGACATCATTCCAGTGGATACTGCACTGTACTGCGCTGACTCGTAGGGGAGCTGGGAAGCTACTTGCCATAAGACTTAGGGAGTGAATTGCTCGGGATACTTTGCCTGGGACTTATCGTATCGGCTGCGTATCGTTGCCAGATCTTGCTCTATATCGCCTGTGGGATAGAAGACCTCGAATATACCGAGCTCCTTCTTACCGTAGTCAATGACGGCGAGCTCGATGGGAAGGCCTGCTGCAACGGCGATATGGTAGAAGCCACTCTTCCACTTCTCTCCTCGAGAGCGTGTACCCTCGGGGGTGATAGCAAGGTGAATCTGTCCCTTCTGTCGGAGCTGCTCTTGCAGACGCTCCACGGTCTGGGTGCGCTCCTTGCGATTGACAGGAATACCACCTAAGGCTCGGAAGATAGGGCCTAAGGGGAAGAAGAACCAGTCGCTCTTCATCAGGAAGCCGGAGTCGAAGCCAGCGGCCCAAGAATAGAGAAGCCCGAGGGGAAAGTCGTAGTTGCTGGTATGTGGAGCGACACAGATGATGCTCCCTTCAGGCTGCTTGCCAGGGTGGGGGATAACCTTCCATCCAAAGAGACGAAGCAAGCTCTGAGCTATTTTCTTACGCAATTGTATAGGGATACTATGGGATGAAGTCGAGCGCTATAGACCTTCGACGAAGTCGTCCAGGCGCTCTGAGAAGCTCGTGAGGTTCGTGATGACGTAGTGGCGAAGGTCTCTGTAGTAGGCCTTCACGAGCTGAGGATTATGCTTGCCACTGGGGTGGGTGACGCGGCGGAGACTGTCGTCGGTGAAGACCATGATGTCGTCCATCAGGTCTTCGATCTCAGCCTGCATCGCTTCGCTCCCAGAGACGGCACGGATGATAAGAGCCTCGTCGAAGAGGCGCATGACCTCTGCGATGATCTCTTTCTTAAGGGTTCTTTGACTTGCCATAATGGTAGAGTATGTGAGGAGAGATACTCCTCATATAGGGCAAAGATATGGATTATGGGCTTAGCTTACTCCCTTCTCCTGCTCGCTTTTCTCTGTGAGCTTAGGATTGAAGGTCGGCAGCTGAATATGCAGGACCACCGCAAGCACTCGGAAGATGAATACCGAGATGGCGGATATGAACTGCACCCACTCGATGGGTAGGCTTGAGTAGCGCCCCATGAGGACATAAATGATCGAGCCAAGGACGCAGGCCGAGGCATAGAAATCTGTGCGGAAGATCAGGGGCGTTTCGTTGATCAGTACGTCGCGCAGAAGCCCTCCGAAAGAGCCGGTGACTGTACCCATGATGACAGCAACCCACCAGGGGAAGCCTGCGGCATAGGACTTAGCGACACCTACGACTACGAAGAGCCCGAGGCCGATGGCGTCAAAGACGAAGAGGGAGTGATTGAGGCGGACGACTTGGCGTCGGAAGATGATCGTGAAGATAAGCCCGAGGGCCGTGATGATCAGATAGGATGGCTGGACAAGCCAGAACGGCTTGATGTCTAAGAGAATGTCACGTATCGTACCACCTCCGACAGCAGTCACGAAGCCCACAACGTAGGCTCCGAACCAGTCTAGCCCCTTCCCCGCTGCGAGACGGATACCACTGATGGCAAAGGCCAGTGTGCCGAGGTAATCACACCAATTGACAAAGTCATTGACATCAACAAGATGAGCAAACTTCATAGCCCGTGATCTCCTTGCTTGTTAGTAGGACTCTGCATCAGAGGGGAAGCTACGCTCCTTGACTGCGGTGATATAAGCCCCTGCTGCCTGCTTGATTTCCTCACCAAGTGCAGCGAAGCGACGGAGGAACTTCGGCGTGAAGCGGTCTTCCATACCGAGCATGTCCTGTGAGACGAGGACTTGCCCATCGACACCGCTACCAGCCCCGATACCGATGACGGGTATCTGCAGGGACTGAGCTACACGTGCCGCAACAGAGGCGGGGACCTTCTCAAGTACTACAGCGCAGCAACCAGCACGCTCCAGCCCGAGAGCTTCTTCGAAGAGCTTGTCTGCGGCTGCTCCTTCTTTGCCTTGAAGTCCATAGCCTCCGAGCTGATGTACAGATTGAGGCGTGAGACCAAGGTGACCAACGACGGGAATACCTGCCGCTGTGAACTGGCTGATTGTGCTGAAGAGGTGCGTACCTCCCTCAAGCTTGACTGCATCTGCACCCGTCTCCTTCATGATGCGGATAGCCGAAGCGAGAGCGGTCTCAGGACTGATCTGATAGCTCCCGAAGGGCATGTCTACGACGACAAAGGCACGCTGCACACCACGGACTACACAGGCACCGTGGTAGATCATCTGATCGAGAGTAATAGGTAGGGTCGTGGTATGGCCTGCCATCACATTGGCAGCAGAGTCTCCGACGAGGAGGATATCTATGCCAGCAGCGTCGAGGAGACGTGCCATCGTATAGTCGTATGCCGTGAGCATCGAGATGGGCTCACCCTGAGCCTTCATAGCTGCCAGACGGAGGGTCGTCACCTTCTTCGTCTCGGCTTGGTGTTGAGACACTTCTTTATTGATATAAATTGAGGGGTAAGCCACCACCCTAATCCCTGGGACGGGATAGGGTGGTGGCCTCTGTGATTATACTTCTGTGGATATAGAGAGTCCGAGAGTAGTGTGATGCTCTACTCCCATTCGATGGTGCTGGGTGGCTTGGAGGAGATGTCGTAGACGACACGGTTCACCCCACGTACCTTGTTGATGATCTCATTGGAGACCTTAGCCAGGAACTCATAGGGGAGGTGTGCCCAGTCTGCGCTCATCGCATCCGTGCTGGTCACAGCGCGTAGTGCGATGGTGTACTCATAGGTACGTTCATCACCCATGACACCGACAGAACGGATGGGGAGGAGGATCGCACCAGCCTGCCATACATTGTCGTACAGCCCCCACTCGCGCATCATCGACATATAGATGTCGTCAGCATTCTGGAGGATCTCGATCTTCTCAGCCGTGATCTCGCCGAGGATACGGATACCTAAGCCGGGGCCAGGGAAGGGCTGGCGCTTGATGAGGTGAGGCTGCATACCCATCTCAAGACCTACGCGACGCACCTCATCCTTGAAGAGGAGGCGAAGTGGCTCAACAAGACGGAGCTTCATGCGCTCGGGGAGCCCACCGACATTGTGATGGCTCTTGATGACCGTACCTGTGATGCTGAGGGACTCGATGACGTCGGGATAAATCGTCCCTTGACCAAGCCACTTAATGTCCTTGAGCTTGTGAGCTTCTTCGTCGAAGACCTCGATGAAGCCACGGCCGATGATCTTACGCTTCTCTTCGGGATCAGTGACACCTTGGAGAGCTGAGAGGAACTTATCTCGTGCGTTGACGCCGATGACATTGAGGCCTAAGTGCTCATAGTCACGCAGGACATTCTCGTATTCGTTCTTACGCAGGAGCCCATGGTCGACGAAGATACACGTGAGGTTCTTACCGATAGCCTTGTGAAGGAGAACTGCCGTGACAGAGGAGTCAACCCCGCCAGAGAGAGCCAAGATGACCTTGTCATCACCCAGCTGAGCACGAAGCTCTGCCACAGTGCTCTCGACGAAAGAGGCTGGAGACCAGTTGCCACGGATACCCGTTACCTTGAGGAAGTTATCAAGGATCTTGAGACCTTCTTCAGAGTGGAATGCTTCGGGATGGAACTGAACCCCCCACGTACGCTCGCCATCAATACGGAAGGCTGCTGCCTCTACGTCCTCGGTACTGGCGATGATACGGAAGCCCTTAGGGAGCGTGGTGATGGTGTCACCGTGGGACATCCAGACGATACCGCCAGGTGTGATACCCTCGAGGAGCTTATCATTCTCGTGACGTAGCGTGAGGTGCGCACGACCATACTCACGGCTATCGCAGGGCTCTACCTTACCACCAGCTTGGTGAACGAGGCTCTGTGCTCCATAGCAAATACCGAGTATGGGGAGACGCCCACGCAGGGCGGATAGGTCGGTGCGGAAGGCTGCTTCGTCGTAGACCGAGTAGGGACTTCCTGAGAGGATGATCCCTGCGATGCCCGTAAGATCTTCGGGTACCTTGTTGTAGGGTACGATCTCGCAATAGGTGTTCAGTTCGCGGAGTCTACGGCCGATGAGCTGTGTTGTCTGCGAGCCAAAGTCGAGGATGAGTATCTTCTCCTGCATAGTTACTGATGGCTTTCTTATTTATAAGTGGTAAGACCAATTCGAGACAAAGATACGAATTGTAGGAGACTCAGCTGATAGTGCTCGTATACTCATTGTTTCATCTTATGAGACCATTGCGCAAGGCCATCTCTTCACAGCTTGCACTTTTCTCCTTCGAAGCTCTCAGCCTAAAGCCTCCGATCTTCGGGGGAAGAAGGTACGAGTAATGAAGAGGTGGTCTTGCACAATGGTTTCATAGCAGGTATATGGGTGCGTGGGTGGAGCTATATAGGATGGTGAAGAAAGCTATATAGCTTTGGATCGATTCCTATATAGCTTTGGGCTGATTTCTATATAGCTTTGCTTGGATTCCTATATAGCTTTCGGTGCGAAGCTATATAGCTTTGAGAAGTGACCTGTATTTAGGTTGTTGCTTCGCGTAGGGATAAAAGTTGTGGACGAGCGGCTGATAAGCTTGATCTACGTACGTGGCTCTAATATCTACGTACGTGGATATTTGGATTTACGTGCTTGGTCTTTAAGACTACGTGCGTAGATAGAAGAATATCACTACGTGAAGGCGCTTTTTTCTTCACGAGAATGACGCTTTTCCTTCCGCTGAATAAGAGGAATGCGCACGACAAGGCGAAGGGCTTGTGTATCTTTTCGGAGAGACATATCAGGGAGCTGGTCGTGCGATGCCTTAGCACTGAAAAGAGACATTCCCATAGGATGCCGAAGTCGGAATTCTATGGGAATGTCTTGTGTGAAGGATAGGACTAAGGCTGTCTATCCAAGCGATAGCTACCATCAGCCTGAGGTACAGCGCGGACGAGCCAATTGTGTCGCTCACCTCCACCATCGGAGTAGCTGACCTCGAAGACACCAGAGGCGGAGCTGGGGCGTACGCTTAGGCTACTACACCAGCTGGGGTCAAAGTCTACATTATCAATGAGAGTGTCGAAGAATCCACTCTCGACCTCGCCCACCGAAGCCAAGCCCTCATAATATTGCTGTATGGTGGCCTTAGTGCAGTAGCGGTCACGCAGAGCCTTGAGTTCTGCTTCGAGCTCGGGCTTCATCGCAAGATACTGAGAGATGTAGCACTCGTAGAAGGAGCGAATGAAGTTGATCGGGCTCGTCATATCTACGCTTTTAGTCGCTGCAAAGGGATTGCTGCGGAGCTTATCCCCGTACTCGGCGTGATGCCACTCGGGGGTGATGAAGTCAATGAGATACTTATCTCCAGACTTCAGTAGATGGAGAGGAATAGCGCGATAGTCCTCTCCGCTGCCGAAGCTTACCTGATACCAGTCTTGCCCGAGAGCGCTTACTTGCAGGCTCCCTTCGCTACCAGAAGCAAGGTCTTGAGCGCGGATAAATGGATCCGAGTCGGTGAGTGCTCTTACGCGCTCCAGCTTAGCCTTAGCCTCTGGTGTGGCATTAGCCAAGATGAGCGAATCCATCTGAGCAGGCTCATACATGCGGTCAAAGGAGCGAATGTACTCGGTGTAGAAGCGCTTGAGCATAGCTTCGGGGCTCTCGGTACGCTGCTTCTGGGCTGTGGTGGTTTGCTTTTGTTTGGTGCGCTTTTGTGCGCGGCTTGTGGTGGGAGTAGCGAGCCCTAAAAAGATGAGCAGGCTCCATGTGAGTAATGACTTAGACATAGTGATGTGGTGATATGGTTAGATGGAGGGGAGAAACAAAGCTCCTCTCATAGTGACAACGTATAGGCTGCTACGCGCGGTATGCTTTGTCCTTGCCTATGGATTGCCAGGGACAAAGTATGGCCTCGAGGAGGTCAATCAGAATGAAGAGCCCGACACCCATGAGACTCAGTAGCGCTATCCCAGCGTACATGTCGAGGTAGTCAATGCGCATCCAGGCATCGGATATATAGTAGCCAAGTCCCTCTGTCGTGCCATACGTCTCGGTGACGAAGAGTACGGAGATAGCTGTGCCGATAGCTATGCGTAGTGCTGATAGTGCTGCGGGGAGTGCAGCGGGGAGGAGGAGATGACGAAGGAGCCCCCAAGTGCTCGCGCCGAGCGAGCGGGTTACGGCGAAGTGTTCCTCGGGAATTGCAAGCAGGGCATCTCGCATTGATACCGCAAGCTGGAAGAGTATGATCAGTACGATCATCACCACCTTCGTTGCTTCGCCAAGGCCACCGAGGAGCATGACTACGGGGAGGAGAGCCAGCTTAGGTATGGGGTAGGTGAAGTAGATGAAGGTCGATAGGGTGCGCCCCACTCGAGGATAGAGGATCATCGAGAGGGAGAGGATGGCAGAGAGTACGGTCGCGATGAGGATGCCCCAGCCGATGCGCTGCAGGCTCGTCAAGGTGTGAGCAAGAAGGTCTGATCCATTGAGATGAGCCATATGGGCATAGACTGCCCATGGAGCAGGTAAGACTTCGCTACGGATAAGTAGGTAGCCTGCCAGCCAGAGCGCGTGCAAGATGATGGCCCCAAGTAGGAGCTGCAGGAGGTGACGGCTAAAGGACTTCATCTAAGTAGCGTAGTTCTTCCTCCAGCATGCTTGCGGTAGCTCCTCGGTGGTCGGCGAGGAGGGTTCCTGGCTTTCCTCCGATGAGTAGGGTGCGCTCCGATAGAGTCGTTGCCTCTACGGGGCTATGGGTGACGCAAAGGGTGGGTGTAGGATAGCGCTGCCACAGCTCGAGGAAGAGCTGACGAGAGCGACTTGCTGTCGCTACATCGAGGGCTGAGAATGCTTCGTCGAGAAGAAGCAGGTCCGGCTTCATGATGAAGGCACGAGCAAGGGCTACACGCTGGCACTGACCTCCACTTAGTTCGCTGGGATAGCGGTCTAAGAGATCGGTGAGCGATAGAGTCGTGAGAATCTCCTCCTGCAGGTCGGATGAGACGATACGCTTGCCGAGTGCGGCAGGCAGGTGGATGCTCTCTCTTACTGTCTTCCAGGGGAAGAGCCCGTATTGCTGGGGGACAAGTGCGATCTGATGGGTACGGGGGCTAAGTGGTACGCCCGAGAGTTGCAGCGTTCCCTTGCTCGGGCGGATAATCCCCGCTAAGGTGTGTAAGAGGCTGGATTTCCCGCTACCCGATGGCCCGATGATCGTCACGATCTCTTTCCCCAAACTGAAGCTCACATCCCTGAGCGCAGTCGTCTCTTCCTGGCGCTTGCTATAGCGTACGCTTAGGTCGGAGACGTATAGTAGAGGCTCGGACATAGGGGGGGATGTGATAGAGGAGTGGTAAGCTACTCCGCGATGATTGGGCGGATCAGCCCCTCTGCCGTGTAGCTCTCAGGTACGAGCTTCTTAGCCTTCATCCAGCTAAGGATGGGCTGGAGATCTTCAGCCTTAGGCGCAGTGACCTCAGCATAGGTGGGGAGGGGAATCTGCGAGGCAAGGTCCTTGGATACACCGAGGAGCTGCTCTACGGCGGCAGACCAGTCCTTTCGGGGATGCTCGGCCATGTAGGCGACGGCCTTGTTGTATCCCTCGATGAAAGCCTTCACTGCGGCTGACTTCTTCGTGAGTGCTTCGTCTTGGAAGAGAAGCCCCGTGATGCCCACCGTGAGTCCG
Organism: Porphyromonas sp. oral taxon 279 str. F0450; assembly: GCF_000292995.1. Taxonomy (NCBI): domain Bacteria; kingdom Pseudomonadati; phylum Bacteroidota; class Bacteroidia; order Bacteroidales; family Porphyromonadaceae; genus Porphyromonas; species Porphyromonas sp. oral taxon 279. The sequence goes on from NZ_ALKJ01000019.1 coordinate 119,489, forward strand.
TTAGGTACGTCAATAGCTACCAGCCCCTTGGATGCTCCGATCGTAGCGAAGGGCTCCGGGAGAATAGCGGCATCCAGCTCACCCGAGCGAAGCATTTCCAAGCGGATGGGGATCTTCTGCACCTCTACACGGGTGTAGGGAAGTGGCTTCCCCTTGGTATCCACGAGGGCACGCTCGGTGGCATAATCGATGAGGGTATTGGAGGATAGACCGATGTGCTTGTCACGCAGGTCGGCGATCTCGTCGAGCTCCTTATTGCGGCCGAAGACCAGACGGAAGCTCCCTTGACAAGCGATGGGAAGAGATATCTTCAGCCCCTTAGAGTGAAGGAGCATGGCTCCCATATAGTCCGTGACTGAGGCATCTACGGAGCCTGTTTGCAGCGCTGCATCGCGCTCCATAGGGGAGGCAAAGCGCACGATCTCTATGGGATGAGTGAAGAAGCCCTGCTGCTCAGCTACTGCTATCGGTAGGTAGTCGATAGAGGGCATCACCCCGATACATAGGTGAGTGCTATCTGTGGGGTTGCTCTTCCCCTTTTGTGAACAGGCGCCAGAGAGGAACATAGCCCCTGTGATAAGCGCCATACCGAGCGCGAGGAAAAGCCCCGTGCGCAGTGATCGTTTCATATCTATTCCTTCGAATTGAGTTTCTTACGCTCCAGTGCTGCGAAGTAGCGGCAGTAGGGAGCTAATCCACAGGTCATACACTGAGGCTTGCGGGCGGTGCATACATAGCGTCCATGCAAGATAAGCCAGTGGTGCGCCTTGGGGATGAGGTGCTCAGGGATATACTTGATGAGGGTGAGCTCTGTCTCGAGAGGTGTCTTGGAATTGGTCGTCAGTCCGATGCGGTTAGATACACGGAAGACGTGTGTATCGACTGCCATCGTAGGGCGGTTATAGATGACCGAAGCGATCACGTTGGCCGTCTTGCGCCCGACACCTGGGAGCTTCATCAGCTCCTCACGCTCCTCAGGGACTTCGCCCTGATAGTCTGCGACGAGCCGCTGAGCCATAGCTACAAGGTAACCAGCCTTAGCGCGGGGATAGCTAACGCTCCGCACGAGCTCAAAGATGTCGTCCACCTCAGCTCGTGCCATAATTTCGGCTGTCGGATACTGTCGGAAGAGGCGTGGAGTGATCATGTTCACTCGCTTGTCCGTGCACTGGGCTGAGAGAATCACGGCCACCAGCAGCTCAAAGGGAGTGGTGTAGTGTAGCTCAGTCTCAGCCACAGGCATATGCTCTTCAAACCATCCGATGACGGCTTCGTATCGCTCTTTACGCGTCACAGCTCGCAGTTACCCTTTGTGTAGCTCGTATTAATGAGCAGCCTTGAACTGCTCGAGGAAGCGCACGTCATTCTCTGAGAAGAGACGCAGGTCGCTGACTCGATACTTGAGGTTCGTGATACGCTCTACCCCCATACCGAGGGCATAGCCACTGTACTTACGGCTGTCGATGCCACAGTTCTCCAGTACGTTAGGGTCGACCATACCGCATCCTAGGATCTCAACCCAGCCTGTGTGCTTACAGAAGTTACAGCCCTTACCGCCACAGATGTTGCAGGAGATATCCATCTCTGCCGATGGCTCCGTGAAGGGGAAGTAAGAGGGGCGGAGGCGAATCTTCGTGTCGGTACCGAACATTTCCTGAGCGAAGTACAGCAGTACCTGCTTGAGGTCAGCGAACGATACGTTCTGGTCTACATAGAGAGCCTCCAGCTGATGGAAGAAGCAGTGTGCGCGGTAGGAGATAGCCTCATTGCGATACACGCGACCTGGGCAGATGACACGGATGGGAGGCTCTGACTCCAGCATCGTGCGAGTCTGTACCGAGGAGGTATGGGTACGTAGGAGCGTACCGGGGACATTGCGCACGAAGAAGGTGTCCTGCATATCACGTGCAGGATGGTCTTCGGCGAAGTTGAGGGCAGAGAATACATGCCAGTCATCTTCGATCTCAGGTCCTTCGGCAATAGAGAAGCCGAGGCGGGCGAAGATGGCGCAGATCTCCTGCTGGACGATCGTCAGCGGGTGGCGTGAGCCTAATGGAGTGGGGTAGGCTGTACGTGACCAGTCGATGCCCAGCCCTTCGTCGTCACCCCCAGCGCTCAGTGAGGCGCGTAGCTGGTTGATCTTGTCCGTCGCCAGCGTCTTGAGGGCGTTGAGGAGTTGTCCGACCTGTCGCTTTTCTTCGTTAGGGACGGTCTTGAATTCGTCGAAGAGCTGAGAGACGAGCCCCTTCTTACTGATATATTTGATGCGAAGGTCTTCGACTTCCTGCTCAGAGTGTGCCGTCAGTGCTTGTAGCTCGGCAGTGAGTTGTTGTATTCTTTCTTGCATGAACTAATACCCTTTATTTTGAGGTGTAAAGGTAGTGAATTCCACGGAGGTGGCTTGTGGGCCAGGGCTCCCGCATCAAAATCTCCTCCTCGTCTGCAAGGCCGTATTGAGGCGGAGTTGATTTGCAAGCACTATTGCTCTGCAGGCGAACAACTATTTGGTTTGGGCGGCAAACGACTACTGATCCGAGGGTAAACGGCTATGGCTGTAGCTTTGCCCCCTCTACCGTTTCGCACATGCTCTCTGGTAGCTCTTCTTGCCATAGCGTAGGTGATATCCTCCTATCCAGCGGAGGGAAAAGTATCCTTCTCGTGAAGAAAAAAGCGCCCTCCCGTAGTCGTTTTTCTCTATCTAAGCACGTAGTCTTAAAGACCAGGCACGTCAGTCCAAATATCCACGTACATAGATATTAGAGCCACGTACGTAGCCCCAACTTATCTGCCACTCGTCCGCAACTTTTATCCCTACGCGGAGCAACAACCTAACTATAGGTCACTTCACAAAGCTATATAGCTTTCTTCGCCATCCTATATAGCTCTACCCACGTACCTATACCAATATATGAGACCATTGTGCAAGCCCACCTCTTCATTACTCGTGCCTTCTTCCCTCGGAAATCGAAGGTTTTAGGCTGAGAGCTTCGAAGGAGAAAAGTGTAAGCTGTGAAGAGATAGCCTTGCGCAATGGTCTCGAGTAGATGTTTGTCTAAGATTTGGGGATAAAATTAACGGGGCAGGGAGGATCCATCCTCTCTGCCCCGTTGGCTTTATTGGTAGCTCTCCAGTAGACTATGGTGATGCTGGCGAGCTGAAGAAGTGATATCGAGTACCTCTCTTAATGGGTGGGGTTCTGGGTCAGCTTACCTGGGTAGGCATCGATAGCATTCTGTGGGATGAAGTACACCACACGATAGTCTGTGGGGGCAATGTCCTCACGCTGGTGATGAGCTCCAGGGTAGCGACGTACGAGTGAGCCTCCGTTGCGGAATACATCATAGCTGCGCTCAGCCTGGAAGGCGAGTTCCAACTGGCGCTCCTTGTCGATGCGCTCGGATGCGTTCGTAGCATCGAGGCTGGCATAGGCAGCACCAGGGATGGATCGTGTGCGTATGATATTGAGGTCGGTGAGTGCTGCGCTATAGTTCCCGAGCTTAGCTTCTGCTTCAGCTCGGTTGAGGTACACTTCGCCGAGACGAGAGATGACAGGAGAGTGCAGGTGGCTATTCTCACCCTCACGGGAGCACTTCGTGATGTAGAACATCGGATAGGCTCTGTTGAGCTTGATGTATAGGTCGATTACACCTCGGTAAGTCTTCCCCTTATAGGTGATGCTGTAGATCTCTTGATTTGCATCTATCGCAGTCAAGGTGTAAGACTCCGCCTGCCCCGAATCCTTAGCTTCCTTGGCTATGATCTGACCATTGGAGCGAGTGATGGGGAGCTGTAGGTAGTTGAGGTCTCCTGACTCTTCGCTCTTGATGAAGCGGAATACCTCCGTCTTCTCAGGTGCATACACGGGCTCAATGAAGGCGGCACGAGCATCTACGATACGGGTGCTGGTAGGGCGGAAGTCATTTCGTCCCGTCTCATCAAGTAGGGCCAGGTATTTGGCGCTGGCGTACATCTCACCCCAGCCCATACCTCCGATATTGGCATACATACCACCGACTCCATAGTAGTGGTCGTAACCAGAGTATTCAGAGGCCAGACGGCGGACGACGAAGATAGACTCCTTGTTGCTCTCTGGCAGAAGCTGATTGTACTTCATGAAGTCTTCTCGATTGAGGAGCGAATACTTCCCACTCGAGATGACCTTTGTGGCATACTCGGAGGCTAGCTGAGCATACTGCGTATTGGGCTGCTCATAGGTGCCACTCATATAGAGGTAGAGGCGGGATAGCAAAGCCTGAGCTGCTCCCTTGGACGCATAGAAGGGCGTACCTGAGCGTTCGGGGAGGAGCGTCTCTGCTTGCTTCAAGTCTTCAATAGCCTGTGCATAGGTCTCTGCTACGGTAGCACGGTCGGGGAGCGTGAACTTATCGAAGACATCCTTTGGAGCACTCTTGATGATAGGTACACCCAGGTTCTTCTCTGGGTCCTGATAGTAGGGGCGGCCATAGGCTCTCACGAGGTAGAAGTAGAGGAAGCCACGAATGAAGTAGGCTTCTCCCACATGCGCCTTGACCTCCTCATCGGTGGAGGTGCCATAGAGCTCGATAATGTTCGAGGCCTGGATGATAGCCTTGTAGCTATTATCCCAGAAGTCCTGTAGGCGGTAGTTCTGTGGGGTGCGGTTGAAGGAGATGAACTCGAAGAAGGCATCTGTCGAGGCGCCACGTATCATAATGTTGTCCCCCGCATACTCGCCGCAGCGGTGCATGACGTCGCTCCAGGTCTTGAGCTGAGCATACATCCCGTGGGTCATCCCATCGATAGCCTCTTCTGGATGCTCGAGGATACGCTGGCTGGACATGCTCCCCTTGGGCTCTCTGTCAATATTGCAGGCTACCAGTAGGCAGGAGGACACCAGTAGCATTAGTATCTTATTCATATCTGTATCGTGTAGCTATAGTGAGAGGTTGAGCCCGAGGACAAAGCGACGGACAGGGGGATAGACGCTGATACCCGTCGTCCCCATGACAGAGCCATCAGAGGCGGGAAGCTCGGGGTCTACACCTGAGTACTTCGTCAGGGTAAAGAGGTTCTCTGCATTGAGATAGATGCGGAGGTTCTGTACCTTCAGCTGAGGTAGAGAGAGGTTGTAGCCAAGGCTGAGAGTACGTAGCTTGAAGAAGGAGTTGTCCTCGAGGTAGCGAGAAGAGGCCTTGTTACCGTTGTCCTTGTTGTTGTACAGGGCGCGTGGGTGAGTGGCGACGTCGCCCTTCTTCTGCCAGCGTGACCAGCCCTTCTGCAGTGACATCTGATTGCGGTCGGTGTAGGTGAGGTCAGAGTCGAGCTCTTGGCGAGAGTAGTTGTAGATCTGTCCACCGAGAGCATAGCCGAACGTAGCCGAGAGGTCGAACTCCTTCCAGCGGAGGTTCGTCGTGATCCCCCCGAAGACCTTAGGTGCAGCAGAGCCCAGCTTGTAGTACTTGGCTTCGGCGTAGTTGCTGGTCGTGACGCGCTCTCCGTTAGTCCCTTCCTTATACCACATGGGGCGCCCGTCATCAGGATTTACTCCAGCCCACTCAGGCATGTAGTAGGTGTCGATAGGAGAGCCGATTTCGAGGATGCGGGAGGCAGAGCCTGCTATACCGCTACCGTCACCGATGATAACGGGCTTAGCGATGTACTGTCCTGAGGGATCATACTGACGGAAGATGTCGGTGAGCTTATTGGTGTTGTGTCCGACGTTGAGGTCAAGGCTCCAGGTGAGGTCCTTGCTGCGGATGATATCACCACCGATAGCTACCTCGATACCCTTATTGGCCATCTTACCGATGTTACGGTAGATGTGAGTCACACCTGTGAGGCTGGTGACGGGTACATTATAGAGGATGTTGTCGGTCTTCTTGGAGTAGAGATCAAGGGTGAAGTGCAGGCGGTTTGACCAGAGCGAAGCGTCAAGCCCGATACCTGCAGTATAGGTACGCTCCCAGGTAAGGTCATTGTTCCCGATCTGAGAGATGAGCATACCAGGCTGAGCGTTGTAGCTGGATGCTATCGAATAGAGGTCATACTGGGGGTAGAGGGCGGATGGACGGTTACCAGCCGAGCCATAGGAGGCGCGGAGCTTCAGCTGGTCGAATGCCTTGATCCCAAACCATGATTCGCGGTGGATGCTCCACCCGCCACTGATAGAGAAGAGGGTACCATACTTGGCTCTTGAACCGAGGTTGGAGGCACCGTCACGGCGGATAGACCCTTCGAGGAGATAGCGGTTGTCATAGCTATAGCGAGCATTAGCGAAGACGGACTGTACCGCCCATTCAGCTATCCCACCCTTAGCCTTCTCTGGCTTAGCAGTGATGTCCAGTACCTCAAAGCCTGGGACAAAGCCCGTCCCATTGGCGCTGGTTGACTTACCCCAATAGTCGTTGAACTCATAAGCAAGCAACCCATTGAGGTTATGCAGGCCCCAGCTATTATTCGTTAGGAACTTCTGGTTTGAGTAGCGACGAGCTACTTGTCCGTGATACTCGGTGATACGACCTTGGACGCTCTCTCCACCATTGGAGCGAGGGTCTTCGTAGCCGTGACCCGTGCTGTGGACGTACTTGTAGTTATTGACCGAGGAGAAGGTGAGCCAAGGTGCGATACGAACGTCGAAGTCAAGGTTACCCATGAATTCGTAGTAGCTCCCATCATAGTGGTTCCACTGCAGGTCACGGAGGTAATTCGTGCTGTTGCTATTTACCCATTCTGAGTATTTGTGGGGGACGAGCTTCCCCTCAGCGTCGTATGGGCTATCCCAAGGGAGCATCGAGTACATTGCAGAGATAGAGTATTGTCTATCCTCAGAGTTCTGCATTGCTCCGCTGATCATAGGACGAATCGTGAGCCAGTTGAGAGGCTTATAGCTGGTCTTCAGACGGAAGTTGTAGCGCTTGTAGTCAAAGCCCTTGACGGCTCCCTTCTCATCGTAGTAGCCTAAGGAGAAGAGGGAGTTCATCGTTTCGCTCCCCCCTTGTAGGGTGAGGTTGTAGTCTTGGGATACGCCAGTGCGGGTAGCCAGCTTCCACCAGTCGAAGTTGTCATTGCGTAGGGCTGGTTTCCATCGAGGGAAGGGGATGGTGCTGGCATTGCCCGTGGAGGCGAAATAGTCGTAGAGTTCGGCACCATTCATCATGTGCAGGTTACCATTGGTTAGCTGACTGATACCAGTGCGCATAGAGACTGAGGTGCGGAGCTTGCCTGAGCGGCTACTCTTGGTCGTGACTACGACGACACCGTTTGCTCCAGCAGAGCCATAGATCGCGGTGGAGGCTGCGTCCTTGAGGATCGTGAGGCTCTCAATGTCCTGAGGGCTGAGCTGACCAGGGTCGTCACCTACGATCACACCGTCAATCACCCAGAGGGGGCGCGTGTTTCCGTTGAGGGTGGCTTGTCCGCGGATCACCACGGCTGCGCTCGATCCGGGGCGCCCTGATCCAGGTGCGACATATACACCAGGAGCCTTGCCATTGAGGAGGTTGGAGACGGAGGGGGTAGTGATGTCCTTGAGCTTGCTGGCCTTGAGGTTGATCATAGACCCTGTGAGGCTCTCCTTGCGCTGTGTCGTATAGCCGACGACGACGAGCTCGCCGAGGGTCTTGGAGTTCTCTTTTAGCTGGATGACTTGATCCTTCTCTGTGGCCTGGATCTCTAAGGTTTCGTACCCGACGCAGGAGATGATCAGTGTCACCCCTGGGGAAGCAGACAAGGCGTATCCACCTTGCTTGTCGGAGATGCTCCCGATACGTTTGTTGCCTTTGACGCGGATACTTGCCCCGACGATGGGCTCTCCAGTCGTAGCATCCACGATGTGCCCGCGTATCTTACCTGCTACATGGGCGAGTGTGACAGGACTTGACGACGGCTCTTGCTCTATGGCTGTATTTGCCGCAAGGGGCATGGAGCAGAGGGTGAGCAGGGAGACAACGAGTGTACTCCGTAGCCGAGCCTGACGAGAAAGTGGTCTTTCGTTCTTCATTCTTCAGCGTTTTTATGGTTGGTGTAATGCTTTCCGGAGGGTAAATATAGGTCATTTCTATAGGATAGACGAGGTCGCTAAGGTGATTTGAATTAATAAAATAATGAAGGAAATCATTCGCCTATCTTCCAGCTTTTTACCTTGTTTCGATGAAGCCATATGCAGGGGTAGATTTTATCCATAAATGAACCCTCCTCTCTTCTTGAGCCGGCAAGATGGTGGTATAATATTGTATTAGGGAGAGCTGACTACCACTGAGTGGTCGGAGGCTTTTTCTTCGGAGGAGCAGGGCACTATTGTAGAAGGGGAATATTGACCAGTACTGGTCACTGAGTTGACTACTACTGGTCGCGACGCTGAGCAGTACTGGTTGCTTAGGGTGACCAGTACTGGTTCGATCATCGACCAGTACTGCTTCAAAAAGCATCACTCGGAAAGACCGCTTGGGAATAGGGGAGAAGCCCACCTTATTATTAGTACCTTTGCGACCTATAATAGATAAGCTTGATACTACTCTTGGACGAAAAGAATCTTACAACCCAAGGGCTTCGCTTCACCGTCGTAGGAATGAACGATGAGCAGTGCCCCCTCTTCTCCCCCGAAGTACAGCAACTCATCGCCCAGCATCGAGTCTTCTCGGGGGGGCGTCGCCACCGTGAACTCGTCGCTGATATACTTCCCGCAGGTGCCGTATGGATCGATATTATTGTTCCCCTCAGTGCGGTCTATCAGGAGTATCGTGCCTTAGACGAGCCCGTGTTGGTCTTTGCTTCAGGTGATCCGCTCTTCTTTGGCTTCACAACGACGCTCATGCGCGAGTTTCCTGGTCAAGTCGCACAGACCTTCCCCTCCTTTAGCTCTCTGCAGATGCTCGCACATAGCTTGCGCTTGCCCTACCATGATATGCGTGTCGTATCACTGACGGGACGTCCTTGGCTGGAGCTGGATCGTGCTCTCATCGAGCGTGCCGCTAAGGTGGGGGTCTTGACGGATAAGAAGAATACCCCAGCGCTCATCGCTCAGCGGATGATCGACTATGACTATACGGGCTATCAGATGCATATCGGTGTGCGACTCGGAGGGAGCCGAGAGGAAGTCTATAGCCTCCCGCTACATGAAGTCGTCGGACGAGAGTTCGGTCACCCCAACTGCCTGATCATTGAAGATCCACAGCCCACGGCATACGATGCCCCGATTGGCCTGCAAGAGCTGGATTTCTTCCCCCTCAATGGTCGTGTGAATATGATCACGAAGATGCCAGTGCGTCTGGTGAGTCTGAGTCTGCTCGAGCTTGAGCGACGCCGTAGCTTTTGGGATGTAGGCTTCTGCACAGGCTCGGTGTCTATCGAGGCCAAGCTCCGCTATCCTCATCTCTTGGTGACCTCCTTCGAGGTGCGTCCCGAGGGGAAGGAGCTCATGGAGGTCAATAGCCGTCGCTTCCATGCTCCAGGTATTGACTATCATATTGGAGACTTCCTTAGCCAAGATCTTGAGTCGCTTCCCCGCCCCGAGGCCGCCTTCATCGGTGGTCATGGGGGGAAGCTCATTGAGTTTGTTGAGCGCCTCACTGCGCTTATGGGAGCTGATGGCGTGCTCGTCTTCAACTCGGTCTCAGAGGAGACACTGGCGCTCTTCCGCGAGGCCATCAAGCGAGTCGGCTGGCATATTTCCTATGAGACGCTGCTTACGGTCGATACCCACAATCCTATCACTATCCTCCAGGCTAAGGGAAAATAGATATCAGCAGAGTAGATGCCGACACGTTGTAGCTATGGGCTTATAGGTCGTCCCTTGGGGCACTCCTTCTCTCCTCGATATTTCTCGGAGCTCTTTGATCGTCTCGGGGTAGATGCTTCGTATGATAGCTACGAGCTTCAGAGAATAGAGGAGTTGCCCGAACTATTGGCTACTCATCCTTCGCTCCGAGGGCTGAACGTCACGCTCCCTTATAAGCGAGAGGTGCTTCACTATGTGGATGCTTGCTCTCCCGAAGTGGAGCGTCTGCAGGCCGCCAACGTACTGCATATTGAGCATACTCCTTCAGGAAAGCGCCATATCACCGCACATAATACGGATGTCTGGGGCTTCTACCACTCACTGCTCCCTCTTCTTGGTGAGGAGCGACCTCATGCATGGGTCTTCGGTACGGGAGGTGCAGCCTCTGCCGTGCTCTATGCGCTCGAGCAACTTGGTATCAGCTATGGGCAGGTGAGTCGTACTCCTCAGAGCGGACAGCGCTCTTACGAAAGCTTGACAAAAGAAGAGGGGAAAGAGACCCCTCTGTGGATCAATGCCACGCCCATAGGTCTTCGCGAAGGAGAGTGCCTCCCCTTGCCCTACGAGGCTCTTGGGGAGTCTCACCTTTGCTATGATCTCATCTATAATCCCTCACCGACGACCTTCCTCCGTCGAGCCCTGCAGAGCGGAGCAAGAGCGAAGGATGGTCTTGAGATGCTACACCTCCAGGCCGATAAGGCTTGGCAGCTATGGACAGCGAATGAAGAAGAATAGATCTGCCTTGGCCCTTGCGCTGGGGTTAGCCTTGGCCTCCTGCTCAACGACGAAGTACGTCGGGGATGGGAGCTACCTACTTACGAAGGTCACTATCCAAGTGGACTCCCTCGACCAGACAGAGCGGGAGCAGCTCGGTGACCTTGAGTCCTTCCTTCCACAACGCCCCAATACAAAGCTCTTGGGGCTCTTTGACTGGACACTTGGGCTCTATAGCTTGAGTAATCCGAAGAGTAATAGCTTCCTCAACCGTCAGCTGCGTAAGTGGGGAGATCCCCCTGTGCTCTATAGCGCGGAAGAAGCTGAGTTTGGTCGAGCCAACCTCACCGCAGCGATGTACAATATGGGCTACCTCAAGGCTCAGACGACTCTCCGTGTGGATACGACCAAGGCTAAGCGAGCTCGCCTGGCATACACCATCATACCTGGTCGCCGTCTACGTGTAGGTCGCTTCTCGGAGTCTATCCAAGATAGCAGTATTGCCCAGCATCTTTACCCTCAAGATACACTCATAGAGAAGCGTCGCTTCCGTGGTGAGCGCTATCGCTCTTATCTCCATTCAGGTGCTATCCTCTCTCCTCAGAATATGCAGGCCGAGCAGGAGCGTATCACTCAGATTCTTCGTAATAGAGGCTACTATACCTTCTCTGGTGATAGTGTCCGCTTCGAGGTCGATACGCTGGTTGCCTCCGATGTATGGGTACGTAGCGTAGTTCACTCGCCCGAGAAGACCTATCGCATCGGACGCGTGCGGATGCGTCAGATCGCTCGATATGAGACGGGGGAGTCTCTGAAGCAGGCGCGTGATGGTATTAGCTTCGACCTTGATCCGAAGCACTATATCCGCCCCTCGGAGCTTGCACGACGTATCTGGATTCGTCCAGGTGCACTCTACTCGATGCAGCATACCTCATCTACCTATACTGCGCTGAGCGAACTGCCAACCTTGCAGAGCGTCTCGATCCAGTACCATCCAGATACTCTCGCTACGGACTCTGCTGTCTTGGACTGCGACATTACCGCTGCCTCCACCCAGACGAAGAGTATCGGTGGGGATATCGTCGGGACGAACTCCTCGGGGAACTTCGGGGTGAGCTCTTCGCTGAACTTCCAAAATAGCAACCTCTTCCATGGTGGGGAGCAGCTTCACCTCCAGCTGCGTGGTGGCTATGAGAGCCTTGGTGAGCGTCGCAATGACCACTTGAACTATGGGGCAGAGGCTTCACTTACCTTCCCTCGTCTGCTCGTGCCCTTCCGCCATTCGAAGGGGCCATCAACGATCCTGTCCTCGACGAGCTTGCAGGTAAGCTATGACCACCACCGTCGTCCAGAGTTCAGCCGTGATATCTTCTCCTTCAAGTGGGGCTATAGCTGGCACAGCCACTACACACCCGCCTATCGCCATCAGCTGAAGGTCATCGACTTGGACTTCCTTCACTTTGGCTATATCAATGAGGAATTCCGCCGCTCGATGCCACTCATCACGCAGATCCTGAACTACCGAGATCAGTTTGTCCTCGGGGCTTCGTACCTCTTCCGCTACAACTCGCTCAATGACTACCGCCTCTCGACTTCGCCTTGGGTACATAACCTGCGTCTCTTTGTCCAGTCATCGGGGAGTCTGCTCTATGGGGTATCGGCACTGCTGAATAGGGAGCGTGATGCCTACGGGTCGTATCGCTTCTTCGAGACGAACTTTGCGCAGTTCGTCAAGGGGGAGATTGACTATAGTGGGCTTCGTAAGCTGAGCGAAGGGAATGCCTTTGCCTATCATTTGGGGCTGGCCGTCGCTTATCCCTATGGCAATAGTCAGTACGTGCCTGTTGACCTTCGCTACTTCGCTGGTGGCGCTAATAGCCTGCGTGGCTGGTCTGCGCGTAGCCTCGGCCCTGGTAGTATGCCTCGCTCAGCAAGCCAATCCATCTTCGATCAGGTCGGGGATATCAAGCTTGAGATGAATGCCGAGTACCGTATGAAGATCCTTGGCCCTCTCCAGCTCGCCCTCTTCGCTGACGCAGGGAATATCTGGACGATACGCGCCTATCAGAATCAGCCGCAGGGAAACTTCCAGTGGAACCGCTTCTACAAGGAGATCGCCCTGTCGAGTGGGCTGGGGCTGCGCTGGGACTTTGACTACTTCGTCCTTCGCTTTGATGTGGGGACTAAGCTCCATGACCCGCAGGTGGAGAATGGGCGTCCTTGGGTCATCACCTACCAAGAGCCAAAGCAGCTACTTGCCTTTAATATTGCCATTGGCTACCCCTTCTAATTCGTAGCACCTTGCGCTACGTATGGGATAAAAGCAGAGCGTCGCATAGCTCCACCACAGTGGACTATGCGACGCTCTCTTTTTTGTGTGGAGTAAGTTCCCTTGAGCTACTTCAGCGCAGCGAGTGCAGCTTCGTAGTTGGGCTCCTGCGTGATCTCGGGGACGAGCTCGGTGTAGAGGATCTTGCCAGCCTCATCGATGACGATGACGGCACGTGCCAAGAGACCAGCCAGAGGACCATCCTGCTGCTCGAGGCCATAGTGCTCTGTGAAGCAGTTGTGGCGGAAGACAGATACGGGTACTACCTTGTCGAGGCCTTCAGCACCGCAGAAGCGTGACTGAGCGAAAGGCAGGTCCTTAGATACACAGAGGACGACGGTGTTGTCAAGCTTAGAAGCTTCGGCATTGAAGCGGCGTACGCTGGTAGCGCAGACGCCTGTGTCGACGCTGGGGAAGATATTGAGTACGACACGCTGACCACGCAGATCCTCGAGGTGGATCTCGCTGAGGTTCGTCTTTGTAGCCCCGAAGTTAGGAGCAGTAGTGCCTACGGTAGGCATTTCACCAGAAAGGTGTACGGTGAGGTCTTTTTTGAAAGTGACTGTTGCCATTGCTTGTTGTATTGTTTTTGTCTCCTTGCCAGAAAGGTAGGAGGGGGTTAGCTTATTCGCTCTTATAACTATAAGGCTGCCGGCTATGTTCACTTGAGCATGCGACTACAGCGCACGAAGCCAGCCATCTTCCAGACGTAGGACGAGGTCGAAGAGGCTTAGGCTCATGCAGTAGGTCACACAGTCTGCGAAGCCAGCTTGCTCTAGTCGTACGTAGTGGTCGCTACTCTTGATGTACTCCGTGCGAGCATCGAGAGTCGCTGCATGGTCCTTCCACAGGTCGCGTACCATACGGGTGGTATCGTCACCTGCGATTGCTCCCGCTTCTACGGTGAAGGCGCCTGCATAGAGCATATCCTCCATAGAGGCCTGTCCCTTCCAGCCTGCAGCGAGTACGACGACATTACGGTCGGAGCGCTGGCAGTAGTCGATGGTCGCACGCAGGTTAGTTAGTGCCCCGACGAGGATCTCCTCTGCACCATACTCTCGGGCTATCGTGAGGGCTCGCGTACCATTGGTCGTCGTGAAGACGATCTCACGCCCGCTGACCAAGTCCGTCGTGTACTCTGCGGGATCATTGCCGAGCTGGGCGAAGTCACAACGTACGACATTGCGCTCGGCCGCGATGAGTGCACCCAGACGCTTACCCGTCTCCTCGGCCTCTTCGGTCGAAGCTACAGGGAGTATTCCCTTAGCTCCATGGGCAAAGGCTGCGACCATCGTGGTCGAGGCTCGGAAGATGTCCACGATGATGACGATACTATTAGGACGATGGTAGAGCGGATAGAGCTCAGGGGAGGGACAGAGATAGACGTGCATAGAGGATGATAAAATGAAGCTACCTCCCGCAGATGGTTTACCCACGGGAGGTAGCGATGTGTATCGAAGGAGGAGAGGGGTTAGATACCGAGCTCCTGACGGATGACCTGGATCTTCTCGAGGCAGGCAGCTTCAGCTGCGGGGAGGTCTTCCTTAGAAGTCACCTTGCCACGTACACCGATGTAGAACTTGATCTTGGGCTCCGTGCCAGAGGGACGGATAGATACCTTCGTCCCGTCAGCTGTCTTGTACTGGAGTACATTGCTGGTCGTAGGCATATCGAGCGTGAAGACCTCACCCTTGTCGAGCCAGAGACCCTGGAGCTTGGCGTAGTCAAGGACCTCAACGACGGGGCTTCCTGCCAGAGTCTTGAGAGGATTCTCACGGAAGTTCTTCATCATCGCTTCGATCTCCTCAGCACCGCTCTTACCCTTGCGGACGACGCTGACGCCCTGTTCCTTGTAGAGGCCATACTCTACGAAGATCTGCTGGAGGAGCTGGTAGATAGACATACCACGGTCGGCTGCCCATGCAGCGAGCTCGGCAAACATGCAGCAGGCCGATACTGAACTCTTGTCGCGGATGAAATCTTCACGGAGGAAGCCGTAGCTCTCTTCACCACCACCGATGTAGTTCAGCTTGCCTTCATTCTTGCGGATGACGTCGGCGATCCACTTGAAGCCCGTGTAGCAGTCGAAGAGCGTGACGTTCGACTTCTCTGCGATAGCACGGATGAGCTCGGTGGTTACGATGGTTTTGACGACGTAGTCGGTAGGCTGGAGGAGGCCAGCGTCGCGACGATTGGCAATGGCATAGTAGATCAGGAGGGAGCAAATCTCGTTCCCATTGATGAGGACGATCTTACCCTCCTCGTTGCGTACTGCTACACCGATGCGGTCTGCGTCAGGGTCAGAGGCTAAGACGATGTCAGCACCAGTCTCTTCGGCACGACGGATAGCCAGCTCGAGGGCTGCGGGCTCCTCGGGGTTGGGAGAGTGGACGGTGGGGAAGTTCCCGCTGACGACATCCTGCTCAGGGACGTTGATGATGTTCGTGAAGCCAATAGCACGCAGTGCTTCGGGGATGATGCGTACGCCGGTACCGTGGATAGGGGTGTAGACGATCTTCAGGTCGTGGTGGCGTGCGATAGACTCCTTCTGGGGAGCAGAGAGTGAAGCGACACGCTCAATGAAGCGCTTGTCAAACTCTTCGCCGAGGAAGTGGATGAGCTCGGGGCGAGCTTCGAAGCGGATATCTTCAGCGCGCGTGATCTTATTGACCTCGATGATCGTGTTGCGGTCATGGGGAGCGAGCATCTGTGCCCCGTCAGACCAATAAGCCTTATAGCCGTTGTATTCCTTTGGGTTGTGCGAGGCGGTGATCATTACGCCGCTCTGGCAGCCAAGTTCACGAATAGCAAAGGATACCTCGGGCGTAGGACGAAGGCTCTCGAAGAGATAGACCTTGATGCCGTTAGCAGAGAAGACCTCAGCGGTGATACGTGCGAAGACGTCACTATTATTACGGCAGTCGTGGCCGATAGCTACCGAGATCTCGGGGAGGGAAGCGAAAGCCTGCTTGAGGTAGTTCGCCAGGCCCTGAGTAGCAGCCCCGACGGTGTAGCGGTTCATACGGTTGGAGCCTACGCCCATGATCCCGCGCAGACCACCCGTACCGAATTCTAAGTCCTTGTAAAAGGCTTCGATGAGCTCTGTGGTATCTTCTGCATCGAGGAGGCGCTGCACTTCGGCGCGCGTCTGTTCATCGTATCCAGGTGTCAGCCAGCCTTGGGCCTTGGCACGTACCTGGGCTAAGAAGGTGTCTTGTTCCATGTGTCCGTTGGATGTATGATGAGAGTTGTATTCTCTAATTGTGAATAACTACTAACAAAGATAAGACATTTCTAAGGGAAACACTACGCCCCCACCTGGCGGATAGTCATCCGTAGGTGGGGGCGTAGTGGTATAGTGTTAGCCTCTTGGGCTATGGCTTAGAGAGAGGAACCCGTCCAGCCCTTAGCTGTGAGAGCTGCCTTGACAGCTGTGGTAAGCAGATCAGCCTTGACCTTGAGGGTGCCATTCGTTGCACCGAGGCCGGAGATGAGGTCAAGGATCTGAGCTTCCGTGAGCGACATATTCTTCAGCGTGATGCTTTTGGTGGTCGTACCAGCCGTACGCTTGATGTAAGATATAGCCTGCGCTGGATCAATGTTATCAAGCTCTACGACTTCAGCTGGAGCGCTTGAGTCTTTCAGTAGATTTGCTGCTGTTGTGTTGCTTACAGCAAGCTTGGATAGGGTTGCATTATAGAGCGTGATATCCTGGAGCTTGGGCTTGTTCCCCAAGTCAACGTTGAGCTTTACTCCTCCTGAAGGTGCGTTTGCAAAGAGAATTTCAAGGTTTTGGCTCTTAGCAAACGTGAGGTTTGCAAAGGCAGGAGACTGCCAGAAGAACTTCTTCAGCCTGGGTAGGTTGTCGATATCAAACTTGCCATTCTGGAAAGGGGTACGACCGGCAACGTATTCGATGACGTTGTTTGCAGGTAGCTTCACCTCCTCGATATCGGTACTCATTTCATTGGGCGAGCCGAGGAACTTGGTCATCTCAACGAAATTGTAGTTCTTCCAGTTAAAACCACCAAGTGCGAGGTATCTAAGTTTTGTTTGCTTCGTAAGATCCAGAATATCTGTGGTGTAGCCTGAGATCAAGAGGCCTTCAAGTTCGGTAGCACCGGAGAGGTTGAATGTCGTCTTAGTTGCAGATGCGCTTCTTGATTTAGATAGAATACGGAGGCGCTTCAGCATAGGGGATGATTTTGTGAGGGCAATCTCGGTGGCATCATCACTTTGGACGGTGAGTATGTCTACATTTCCGTTGATGCCGAGAAGGCCATTAGAACCAACCGTGAACTTCGTACTATCGGATTTATCCATAGTAGCACCGAGGATGTTGAGTCCTTTCTTAGGCGAAATGTAAACGATTGAACCTGCTGGTACTGTGAAGACAGCCTGAGAGTTCTTGATGGTAGTGGCATCCGCAGTATTATCAGTCGTGTTAGGCAGAACGGGTACTACGGGCTTGGGTTCATCCTTCTTGCGGCAGGATGTCGTCCCGATGAAGAGGCTGGCAAGTGCCAGAAGTACAAGGGATTTCTTCATTTCTGTTAATGTTTACGTTTGTAAAGCGCTATGCGCTTGATGTTATCTTTTATCAAACGCAAAGATAAATAAAATACTGACTTCGCAATAGCGTTATCGCAAATGTACCGCTCTATAGCCCCTGGGGGGCTCAATGAAGCGCCGACTTCGACTTGTGTAAGCTCCTACCTATACCTATATAAATTATGTGAGTACTTGTGTAGAGCTATAAGTCGGATGACGAAGAAAGCTATATAGCTTTGGATCGATTCCGTATAGCTTTGAGAAGTGACCTGTATTTAGGTTGTTACTTCGCCTAGGAATAAAAGTTGTGGACGAGTGGCAGATAAGTTTGGGCTACGTACGTGGATCTAATATCTTCGTGCGTGGATATTTGGATTTGCGTGCCTGGTCTTTAAGACTATGTACATAGACAGAGGAAAACCACTATGTGAAGGCGCTTTTTTCTTCACGAGAATGGCTCTTTCCCCTTCGATGGATAAGAGGAATACTCGCGATAAGGCGAAGGGCTTGTGTCGCACTTCGGAGAGATATGTCGGGGAGCTGGACGTGCGATGCCTTAGCACACTAAATAGAGGGCAGTACTATAGGGGGCAGTCTCTTTAGAGTGATGAAGATGCAGCATATAAGTCCTTACTACTGCGCACCTCTTATACGGAGGATCATCTGTCGGAGTGCGGTGCGAATCGCTCCGTAGGGAAGAGGGTGGGGGAGTCGTGGATGATACGATGTCTCTTCATTGGGAATATCGCATTCAGTCAGCCTTTTGCCCATCTCGGGAAAACCTTTAGTGAGACCATTGTACGGTATTTCAAAGGTGCACAGGGTTGTGGTTGCTTCATATGTCACTGATATTTAGCATCTTCATAGATAAGATAGTCGTATCGCTATGCCTACCAAACCTACCGAATCCGCTCCGAGCTTCCTGCAAGTTTATACGCAGGTGCGCCGCGACCGTATGAAGCACTCGTTCCTTCGACAGATCAGCGCTTGCGTTGACTGGCGAGGTATTCGCACACTACTCAACAAGAAGTATACAAAGACCCAGAATGCCACAGGCAATCCAGCCTATGATGCCTTGATGATGTTCAAGATCCTACTGCTTCAGACCTGGTACGGCCTGAGTGATTACGAAGTCGAAGAACGGATCAACGACTCCCTCCTCTTCAGCGAATTCCTCCTCTTGGATATGGGTCTTCCAGCTCCAGACCACAGCACCATCTGTCGCTTTCGCGCTGAACTGACCCGCTTGGGGATTATGGACAAGTTCCTTCGCGAGCTGAATAAGCAGTTCAAGAAGCACGGGATTAGCCGTATTGACCAAGGGGCTATCGTGGATGCGAGCATTGTGGATAGCCCGCACGCTCCCGATGGAAGTATCCTCATCGAAGTGGCAGACGACCGAGAGGACTTGCGCACCGAAGAAGCGCAAGCCCAAGAGCAGGCTTATCAGTATGAGCTAAAAAGTCACAAACCAGGGGTTGATACGGAAGCTCGTTGGGTGCGCAAAGGCAGGCACTATCGCTACGGATACAAAAAGTACGTGCTGACCGAGGGCTTGATCGAACGCATACACAGAACATCTTGGAAGCTATGGCATACAATCTGACGTGTATGCCTGGGCTTCTTGTGCTCCAGAGCAGCAAATAGCCCCTTGCCCCCCTCTCGGGAGGATAACCCTCCCGAGAGGGGGGCAAGGGGGAGATACAGGCATCTCACTTCTCAGCCTAAAGATCCCGATTTTCGGGGCAAGAAGGTGGAAGCTATAAAGAGGTGGGCTTGCGCAATGGTCTCATAATAGCACGATAAAAAGAGATGGTGTAGAGAGATTTTTTTCGCGGAGTGTTTGGTAGTTCGGAATATTTGCCTACCTTTGCAGTGTCAAAAACGATATGAATCTTTAGCTCAGTTGGTTTAGAGCACTACCTTGACAGGGTAGGGGTCGGCGGTTCGAGTCCGCCAAGGTTCACCGAGTATTGTCTCATGGTGTAATGGTAGCACAACAGATTCTGGTCCTGTTTGTTAAGGTTCGAGTCCTTATGAGACAACAGAGAGAGGAGCAATAGCTCCTCTTTTTTTGTATATGCCTGGGGGATAAGCTTATTCTCCACCTCGATTCAGAGGTGGGCAGAATGTGCTTGAGCTGTGCTTTCGACTTGGTGTGTAAAATGATAAGCAAGACCATATGCCAAGCCGGAGTACTATATGAAAATATAGGTTAACTTTGTGGTAGAGACACCGACTTGCCCTCGGTACTCGGGTGGTATGACCTCCAAACATTAGGATGGAAGTCCCGTCCATCATTTGACAACGGTAGATAGGCTGAGCCCAGAGGACCCAGTCAATAGAATAATACAGAGTTATGTCTGAAACTAAAAAGGCGATAAGCCAAGATCGTAAGCGAACGAATATCCTTCATGATCAGGAGCTTGCTCTTATCGCCTATTTCGTAGAGCGTATGCCTCGCTGGGTGACGTCTAATATGCTTACTTCGCTAGGCCTTTGTGGCAATCTACTCGTAGCGGTGCTCATGTGCTTAGCCACGGTTTGGGGCTCTTGGCTCCTGCTATTCACACCCATCGCATTCTTCATCAACTGGTTTGGAGACTCCCTTGATGGGCGTCTTGCTTACTATCGTAAGAAGCCCCGTAAGTGGTTTGGCTTCTGTCTGGATATCGTAGTTGACTGGATCGGTATCGTAGCTATCGGCTTGGGTTATTATGCCTATGTACAGCCTGCATGGAAGGTCGTTGGGTTCATCTTTGTCGTTCTCTACGGTGCAGAGATGATCATCTCACAGCTCCGCTATAAGGTCACAGATAAGTATTCGATTGACTCGGGTATCCTAGGCCCGACGGAGGTCCGTATCATCTTAGCTTTGCTCTTCTGCTCCGAATTCTTCTTTCCTGGGAGCATGCAGTGGTTCGGTCTCGTGATCTCGATTATCCTCCTCTTCTCCTTTATTTTAGACTTCCGTAAGCTCCTCGCTGCAGCAGATGAGCGCGATATCGCTCTTCGTCGTGAGCAGCAGGCTTCCAACTAAGGTCATTCTTCCCCTTGCTCCAACGCCTTCGACGTCTTGTCCTGAACTTCACTCAAGCCCAGATATCCGCTGGAGCTGGCTCTGTCGTGGACTATGGTCTGATGATCCTTGGCGTCGAGGTCTTCGGATGGGAACTCTTCTGGGCACTCGCTTGTGGTGGGGTAGTAGGGGCGGTCGTTAACTTCTCGCTCAATCGCTATTGGACCTTCCGAGATAAGGGCGTAGCTTATGATAGTGGTCTTGGGGGGCAAATCCTTAAGTTCGCTACGACCGTAGCGGGTAGTATCCTCCTAAAGTATCTCGGCACGTATGCCCTTGAGCACTATGCTGGGATCGACTATAAGATAGGGAAGCTCATCAGCGACCTCTTTGTCTCCGTACTCTTCAATTATACGCTACAGCGCTTTTGGGTCTTCCGTAAGCAGAAGCCCTAAGCGCTTTATTTATATCCCTCAATGGCTGCAATAACATTCCAACCCTCCAAATATTTACTGGGACTTGCTCTGTGCTGTACTCTTAGCTTTGATGCCTTCTCGGCACCGCAGGAGAGCAAGACTCCCAAGAAGACAGAGCCACGACAAGAAGCCCTCCTCGTCTTCCGAGGTATCGATCCTACAGCACAGCAGCGCTGGGTCGATAGCGTCTATAAGAGCCTCGACTTGGAGGGGCGTGTGGGGCAGCTGATCATGCCGATTATCTACCCACGTCCAGAGGACAAGTCTGCTTTGCTGAAGCGCATGAAGCAGGAGAAGTGGGGCGGGATACTCTTCCAAAAGGGCTTCCTTGCTGATCAGCGAGACCTGACACAGAGCCTGCAAGAGGCAAGTGCTGTGCCCATGCTCATCGCTCTCGATGGTGAGTGGGGACTCTATATGCGTCTCAAGGATGCCCCACGCTATCCTCGTAGTAAGGGACTTGGAATTAAGGGAGATATGGAGCTCATCAAAGCCTATGGTGCCGAGGTGGCTCGTCAGTGTCAGCTGATGGGGATTCACATCAACTTCGCTCCCGTGGTAGATGTGAATATCAATCCGAAGAACCCCGTCATCGGTACGCGTAGCTTTGGCGATAGCCCTGAGCTCGTCGCTCGCTGTGCTGTTGCCTATGGGCAGGGGCTCGAAGAGGGTGGTGTCCTCTCTGTCGCAAAGCACTTCCCTGGGCATGGTGACACCTCCGAAGACTCCCACAAGACACTTCCCACGGTATCGGCCTCACGTGAGCGTATGCAGCGTGTTGAGCTCTATCCCTTCCGTGCCTATCGTGATGCGGGACTTGGTGGCGTCATGACGGCTCACCTGCGTGTACCGGCCTATGATGCCACAGGACGCGCTGCCTCGCTTAGCCGTAAGATCACGACAGATCTCCTACGCCGCGACATGGGCTTCAAGGGACTTGTCATCACGGATGCTCTGGAGATGCGCGGTGCTCAGGCTAATGGCGTGAACTCAGTAGCAGTCGAAGCCCTGAAAGCCGGTAATGATATCCTCCTTGGCCCTTCACAGCCTTTGGAGGCTCGTAATGCAATCATCCAAGCACTCCGATCGGGTGAGGTGAGCGAATCCGAAGTAGAAGAGAAGTGCCGTCGTATCTTGGCCTTTAAGTATGCTCTGATCATCAAGAAGAAGTCGCCAGAAGCTTCTGCGGCTGAGGTCAAGAAGCAGATATGGACTCCCGAAGAAGCTGCGCTTCGCAGCCGCCTCTGGCAAGCTAATGTATCTGCAGGTGAGGGAGAAGACCCCACGGCAAAGACCACGGCTATTCAGTCTACCTCGAAGACTCGTCGCTAAACCATACGTCTATGCGCTCCCGTCCTCTCCTTGCCCTCCTCTCGCTTCTTCCGCTGAGTGCTCTCTATGGGCAGACGCCTCAGCTGCCTGATAGTCTGCAGGTAGATAGCCTACCAGTCACTACAGAGCATATCCTTGCTCCCGAATCTATATCCTCCAAAGCCTTGGCTCGTATCGATAGCTTAGCTGAGGCTGGCCTTCGTATAGGAGCTTATCCAGGGTGTCAGATCTTTGCTTTCTACCAAGGTGAGGTACTTGTGAACAAAGCCTATGGTTCGCTTACGGGCCTCAAGGGAAGACAGGGTGAGCCTGCTACGCCCCAAAGCATCTATGACCTTGCTTCTGTCACGAAGGCCGCAGCTACGACACCTGCTCTGATGCTCCTCGTCGGGGAGAAGAAGATCAATCTCAATTCTCCACTGCTGAGCTACCTCCCGGAGACCAAGGAGACCCTGCTC
Organism: Porphyromonas sp. oral taxon 279 str. F0450; assembly: GCF_000292995.1. NCBI lineage: Bacteria > Pseudomonadati > Bacteroidota > Bacteroidia > Bacteroidales > Porphyromonadaceae > Porphyromonas > Porphyromonas sp. oral taxon 279. Next base: position 142,122 of record NZ_ALKJ01000019.1, read on the forward strand.
GGGATGGTCACTATCCGCCAGCTCCTCCTCCATCAGTCTGGGCTACCAGCAGGGATCAACTTCTACACCGATCTTATTGATGATACGAGCTATGAGGGCTCGCTCATACGCTATAAGTCCTTTGCCGGTGGTGTGCCTCTCGTAGGGAAGGCTTGGGGTAACCCGAACTTCCGCTTCCTCGATAAGTACATCTCCGATAAGGCGACCGAAGAGCATCCTCTGCGCTTTGGTTCAAAGAAGTATCTATCGCCGTCCTTCAAGACACGTATGATGGAGCGTCTTCTCTCGGCTCGCGTCTCATCGGATAAGAGCTACCGCTATAGTGATCTGAACTTCATCCTCCTCCAGCAAGTCATCGAGCGAGCCTCTGGTGAGCCCTTAGATGAGTTCGTCACGAAGCATATCTATCGCCCTATCCAAGCACGTCTGTACTTCAATCCCTTGGAGCGTGGCGTAAAGATCCAGCAGATCGCACCCGCCCAGCATGATACCTTCCTGCGTGGGGAGATCCTGCGTGGTACGGTCGATGATGAAGCTGCTGCCTGTCTTGGTGGCGTATCGGGTAATGCAGGACTCTTCGGGGCGGCTGAAGAACTCGCGAAGGTCTGCCAACTCCTCCTCCAGCATGGAGCATGGGGCAAGAAGCAGGTCATTCCCAGCTCTGCCGTTCGTCTCTTCACTGAGACGACGAGTGCATCGGGCATCAGAGCTCTTGGCTTTGATAAGCCCCGCTCTTCGGGTGGTCCTACGGGGATCTATGCCTCATCAGCGACCTACGGACACCAGGGCTTCACGGGGACATGCTTCTGGGTAGACCCCAAGTATGACCTCATCTTTATCTTCCTCTCCAACCGCACCTACCCGACACGTCAGAATACGACCCTCATACGTGAGCGTCTCCGTCAGCGTCTCCAGGACTTGGTCTACGAGGCTGTCGGAGCCACCACGCCCAGATAAACTTGATCCCTTATCATCTCGCTACAGCTATGAGCCAAGCAAATACTACATCCACCACGATCATCGGTGTCGCTGGTGGCTCTGCCTCAGGTAAGTCAACCCTCGTGCGCAAGCTCCAGGAGGCCTTTGCCGATGAGCACGTCACGACGCTCTGCCACGACTTCTACTATAAGGCGCACGATGATCTCAGTCTCGAGGAGCGCTCCAAGCTCAACTACGACCACCCGCACTCCTTCGACACGGATATGATGATCGAGCATATCCGCCAGCTCAAGCAGGGGCAGAGTATCCAGCGCCCCGTCTACTCCTTCACCGACCACAACCGCCTGCCCCAGACGGTATGTGTCCAGCCCGCGAAGGTCCTGATCCTTGATGGTATCTTGATCCTTGAGAACAAGGAGCTACGCGAACTGATGGACGTCAAGGTCTTCGTTGATACCGATGATGACGTGCGCTTAGCTCGCCGCCTCGTGCGTGATGTCCAGGAGCGCGGACGTGATATGAACTCGGTGCTCAAGCAGTACTTCTCTACGGTGAAGCCCATGCATCGTGACTTCGTCGAGCCCTCCAAGCGCTACGCTGATATCATCATTCCCGAAGGGGGGATGAACTCCGTCGCACTCTCGCTGCTCGTGGAGAATATCCATTCGATCCTGAAGCGTGGTCAGCTTGAGGAATAAGCGCTTCTCTCTGAACTCCCTTTACCTTCCTACTATCCCATGATATCATCGCTTATCGGCAGTGATACGATCTGTGCTGTGGCTACTGCGCCTGGCATGGGGGGTATCGCTATTATCCGTGTGTCGGGCTCCGAAGCCGTCGGCATCGTCGATCAGATCTTCTCCTGTCGTGAAGTCCGTACGCTCGAGCGTGCTAAGGATCGAATGGCTTACTTTGGTCGCTTCTCTCACGAGGGCAAGACGATCGACGAAGGTCTGGTCACTTGCTTCCGTGCCCCACGCTCCTATACGGGTGAAGATGTCGTAGAGATCTCGTGCCACGGCTCGGTCTTCATCCAGCAGGCACTCCTCGAAGCCCTCACTGATCAAGGCTGTCGTATGGCAGCCCCAGGCGAGTTCACGCGTCGTGCTTACCTCCATGGCAAGATGGATCTAAGTCGTGCCGAAGCCGTAGCAGACCTCATCGCATCCGAATCGGAAGCGCAGCACCGTATGGCGCTCACTCAGATGCGTGGGGGCTATAGCGCGGAGTTCGCCCAGCTACGCGAGCGGCTTCTACAGCTGACCAGCCTCATGGAGCTGGAGCTGGACTTCAGCGAGGAGGATGTGACCTTCGCTGACCGTACGCAGCTTCTGCAGCTTCTTGACGAACTGACGGCGAAGATCGAGCGTCTGACCGAGAGCTTCCGCCTTGGCAATGCGATCAAGCGTGGTATCCCAGTGGCTATCGCTGGCGCAACGAACGTGGGGAAGAGCACCCTGCTCAATACTCTTTTAGGCGAAGAGCGCGCTATCGTCAGTGATATCCATGGTACGACTCGTGATACCATCGAGGATGTGCTGAATATCGATGGTGTCCTTTTCCGCTTCATCGATACGGCAGGCTTGCGCTCGACGGATGACACGATCGAGGCGCTGGGTATTGATCGCAGCTACGATAAGATCGACAAGGCGAGCCTTGTCCTACTCCTCGTAGATGCCCTGCGCATAGCTGAAGAAAACTATCGTGCGGCGCTCCTCCAGCTCCTTCCTCGCCTGGAGAATAAGCCCTTCCTCGTCTTGCTCAACAAGGTCGATGCCATCGATCCTCAGACCACGCAAGCTGTACTAACGGATCTTTCATCGCTACTTACCGAGTATTTGCCTTCGGATGAAGCGCCTTTGATCCTACCCATATCGGCCCAACGAGGGGATGGATTGGATGAACTTCGTGCGGCACTGATCAAGGCCTTGGCGCTTCCCGAGCTCAAGTCTACCGACCTTGTCGTGAGCAATGCCCGCCATCATGAGCTTCTCACGACGGCTCTCCATAGCCTAAGGACCGTGCGTACGGGGCTAACGGATGGCCTTCCCACAGACCTGCTGACACCCGACCTTCGTGGTGCTATCACGGCCATAGGCGAAGTCACCGGAGCCGATATCACAAGTGACTCTGTCCTTCACAATATCTTCGCTCACTTCTGCATCGGTAAGTAAGACTCGATCTTTAAGGATACTGCTGCTTAAAGTACAGCACTCGTCATCCAAGTATCTTTGCGTCTCAAGTGAATAGGAACCTCATATACTATTTATCTATCGGAATCTCCTGCCATCAGTGCATGCTAATTCTCATGTCGGACAGTATGTCAACTTGAAACGCCTCCCCTAACTGTCAATTTGTCTATCACATCCTTTTTCCACCAACATGGCATGGTCTTCGTAATCGTCATTAGTAAGTGCAAGCAAATAAAGCCTCACTTAACATGTCGAATTTAAACAGAAATCTATGACAGTATTTGATTTGAAAATGATTGCCTCAGCAGGTGGGAACCTCATCATTAATCAAGTAAGCTACTCAAGTTTTGACCTAAGGTCAGTTGCAGCTGCTAGCCGTGAGGGGAAAGGAACCCTTATGATCAAAAGAGTTCGTAACCTTAGCGCATCCGACTGCAAAAGTATAGCATCTGAAAATCCAGGGCATGTCACCTTCGATTTCAGTGAGGAATAGCAGCTATCTCAAAAGTAAGTAAACTATGGAGTATTATGCCAATCTGAGAGGAAACTCACCAATCGTGGGATACGAGATTTACCCAACGAGTATTATTGTCTACTTCAAGGGAGGAAAACCTTATTCTTATAGCTACGGTAAGGCAGGGGAAAAGAATGTAGAGACAATGAAACTCTTGGCTAAGAGAGGTTCGGGTCTAAGCGCATATATCACACAGCATGTGCGTTTCTTGTATGATTAGATTCATTGACTTAGGTCACAGAGAAAAGACTAGCTATACTTGGCCTATAGGATAAAACCTATATCTACAGTGTTCTCCCCATATGCAAGCTAGTGGTGAGACAGACAAAAGCTATATAGCTTTGGGCTGATTCCTATATAGGATCACCCCGATTGCTATATAGCTTTTGTTGTATTCCTATATAGCTTTCACCTGATTACTATATAGTATTGATGTGATTACTATATAGCTTTTGGGTGATTACTATATAGTATTGGCTCGATTACTATATAGCTTTGTAACGTGTGATATATAGGAATATTTTGAAGAGAAATGCTTAACTTCGCAATGTGTACCAAGTGAGACACATAAACACATTATTACTAACAGCTTAATACCATTTGAATCCCATGGGAAAGAACAAGCCTTTAGCCTATGTGCTACGCGAAAGAAAAAATGAGTATCGGCAAGCTCAAAGGGCAGATCGTACAAGTAGCGTCGCCCACAGACCGACGTAGCGTTTCCTTCGACCACTTCTGCGAAATGGTCGCCGATCAAACCACTTTCAACTACATGGAGGTCGCTTCCGTGCTCAATCTGGCCGCCGATATGGCGAGAAAACTCGTCGCTAACGGCGATATGGTCGAGTTCGGGCGTCTGGGCAAACTGAAGCCCAGCTTCAAGAGTAAGGTCGTGCCCAAGGGGCAGGAATTCAATGCGAGCCTGCATATCACCGAGGCTCGCGTGCTCCTGCGCCCCAATTCCGAGTACTTCCGTCTGGATGATGTCAGCTTCGAGCGGGTCACTCCCCGCGTGAAGAAGGCGAAGAAAGCCACTCCTAAAACAGGTGGTGGTTCGTCGGACAATCATTCTGGAGACGGGCATGTAGGGATCTGATGCCTGCGAAGTGATAGGAGTCATCTTATCCCCTTAGTACCCGATCCCACATCTCCGTGATCTATCAAGTGAAGGAGGCCATGTGCTCTCCTTCACTTGATATTTTTTTTGTGCGGCGCTGTGCAAGCACCTTTCCCCCGATGGGATATGTAGTGCTTGCTGTGCTTAGAGATAGATGACCGTAGATACAGCGATCCCATCGGAGATGAATGAGCCTTCTCCGATGGGATTGTTGTGTGTAGAGTTGTAGGCGCTTACCTTACTTCCCCTTCTTGCTCTGCTTCTTCTCGAGGAGGGGGAGGTACTTGGCGTAGCCGGCTTGCTTCATCTCTTCGCGGGGGATGAAGCGCAGGGCCGCGCTATTGATGCAGTAGCGTAGGCCACCCAGCTCCTGCGGGCCGTCTTCGAAGACATGGCCAAGATGCGCCTTACCCGTCTTACTACGCACCTCGATACGCTTCATGCCGTGGGAGTCGTCCTGATGCTCGCTGATGAGGGTCGAGTCAATGGGGCGGGAGAAGCTGGGCCATCCGCAGCCCGAGTCGAACTTATCCGTGGAGATGAAGAGCGGTTCGCCCGTCGTGATATCGACATAGATGCCTTCACGCTTCTCGTCCCAATAGTCGTTGTCAAAGGGATGCTCTGTGGCGGCATGCTGCGTGACAGCGTACTGAGTGGGGGTGAGCCGACGGCGCAGCTCTTCGTCCGAAGGCTTGGCATAGGCATTGGCCTCGCGAGCGATCTGGAAGAGCTCGGGGCGGATATGGCAGTAGCCCGATGGGTTCTTGTCCAAATAGTCCTGGTGGTAAGTCTCTGCATCATAGAAGTTGCGGAGGGGCTCTACCTCGATGACGATGGGCTGTGTGTGCTCACGCTGTAGCGTCTCGATCGCCTTCTTGATCGTCGGTAGGTCTGCGGTGTCGGTGTAATAGATGCCCGTGCGGTACTGATCGCCCACGTCGCCACCTTGCTTATTGAGCGACGTCGGATCAATCGTCAGGAAGTAGAGCTCAAGGAGCTTGCTGAGGCTTACCTGATCGGGAGCGTAGGTGATGTGTACGGCTTCGGCAAAGCCCGTCGTGTGGCTACACACTTCCTCATAGCTGGGACGGGAGGTATGGCCATTGGCGTAGCCGACCTCCGTGGAGATGACGCCACGTACTTGCTTGAAGAAGTGCTCGGTGCCCCAGAAGCAACCGCCGGCCAAATAGATCTCTTTCATAGGTGAAGTGGATGGAGTGTTGGGTGAAGGGTGTGTCTGCATGCGCATAGCTCGAAGTCCTAAGGCTCCAGCTGCCAGTAGTAGCAGAAGGGTCAGTGTCCGGAGACTGTTCCGTTTCATAATGCCTGTTCTTTTAGACTGTGTAGAGGTTGATGGTAGTTTACTGACTTATTAACAGCGTAGACCTGACGATAGTTATAAGCCATCCCATATCGAGGTATAGTTTGAGTCAATATCGGGTAGGGGTGCGAACCTATATTGGTTCGTGCTCCGACCAATATAGGTTCGCGTGCAGACCAATATAGGTTCGCGCGTCGACCAATATAGGTTCGCTCAGTGACCAATATAGGTTCATACCATCTACCACTATTGGTTCACTCTCGTTTCGCTATGTGAGATCATTGCAATGGTCTCCAATATATATGAAGGAGTAGCGAGTGGGGAGTTGCGGTTAATTTGCCTTGGTCTTGGAGTTAGTCGAGATGCCTCTTATGATTGGTGGTTTTTCTGGGAGGGACATTGGTGGGTTTTTCCCCTTCGGTGTAAGGCCGATTTAGGAGGTTTATTCCCAGGTGATTGATGAAGTGGCAGGGCTATGTTATGTGGGGCTGGTTTTGCGACCAGTACTAGTCTCTGAGTTGACCAGTACTAGTTGCATATATTGACCAGTACTACTTCGCACGGTGACCAGTACTGGTCCGATTGGCAATCAGTACAGGTTTGTTTAGCCCCTCTTTAGAGTGATGAATATGAAGCCTATAAGTCTCTACTACTAAGCACCTCTTAGACGAAAGATTACCTGCCTGAGGGTGGCGCAAGTCGCTCCGTAGGGAAGAGGGTGAGGAGTCGTGGATGATACGATGTGTCTCCATAGGGTAATATCGCATTCTGCCAGCCTTTTGCACGTCTCGGGAAAACCTTTGGCGAGCCTAGGTCGTTTCACTGATTTACGTTACCTTTGCGGATATAAGTAATCAATTCACTAAATTGAACTATTATGGCAACTGACAAAGAACGGTTACTGAGCGAATTCCCTGCCATTAGCACACAGGAATGGAAGGACAAGATCGTGACCGACCTGAAGGGAGCTGACTTCGAGCGTAAGCTCATCTGGCGTACCAACGAAGGATTCAACGTCAACCCCTTCTATCGTCGCGAAGACCTCGAAGGTCTCTCTACCCCCAAAGTGATGCCTGCAGAGTATCCCTATGTCCGCTCCACGCGCATGGACAATGAGTGGCTCATCCGTCAGGACATCAATGTAAATGACCCCAAGGAAGCCAATGAAAAGGCACTGGATATCCTCAATAAGGGGATTACCTCGCTGGGCTTCAAGCTTCGTCGCGATCAGGTCAATAAGGAAACTCTGGCCATCCTGCTCAAGGGCATTATGCCCGAGGCTATCGAGCTGAACTTCTCTTGCTGCATCTCTGTAGCAGCTCAGCTCGCAGGCGAACTGGCCGCTTATCTCACCGAAGTAGGAGCCGATGTAGCACAGTGCAAGGGCTCGATCAACTTCGATCCCTTCAAGAAGCAGCTCGTCAAGGGTATCTCTAACCCCCAGTGGGTGACTATGTGCGCACAGCTCCTCGACGCTGTCCGCCCCCTGCCTCAGTACCGCGTCCTCACGGTCAATGCCCTCAACATCAATAACGCCGGTGCCTACATCTATCAGGAGCTGGGCTATGCACTCTCTTGGGGTGCTGAGCTCATCGACAAGCTCACGGAAGCAGGCTACTCCATCGAAGAACTGACGAGCCGTATCAAGTTCGTCTTCGGCGTAGGGTCCAACTACTTCATGGAGCTGGCTAAGTTCCGTGCTGCACGCTGGCTCTGGGCTGAGATCATCGGTGCCTACGGTGATCAGTATAAGGGTGACGCAGCTAAGATCCACATGCATGCTGTCACCTCTACCTGGAATAAGACGATCTACGATGCTCACGTTAACCTCCTTCGTACACAGACCGAAGCGATGTCAGCGACCCTGGGCGGTGTAGACTCTCTGACGGTACAGCCCTTCGATGTTACCTACCAGGAATCAGACAACTTCTCCGAACGTATCGCACGAAACCAGCAGCTCCTCCTCAAGGAAGAGTCTCACTTCGACAAGGTCATTGACCCCGCTGCTGGCTCCTACTATATCGAGCATCTGACGAACGCCCTCGCAGAGCAGGCTTGGAAGCTCTTCCTCGCTGTAGAAGAAGAGGGTGGCTTCGCTGCTGCTGTCGAAGCTGGTAGCGTACAGAAGGAGGTCAACGCCAGCAACGCTAAGCGTCACGCTGCTGTCGCTGCTCGTAAGGAAATCTTCCTCGGTACGAACCAGTTCCCCAACTTCACCGAAACAGCTGCACAGAAGGTCGCTCAGGTAGAAGCAGGTGGTCACAGCTGCGGCTGCGGTACTCCTTCGATCGAAGCTCTGAACTTCGACCGTGGTGCTTCCGAATTTGAAGCTCTTCGTCTCGCTACCGAACGCTCGGGCAAGGAGGTTAAGGTCTTCATGCTCACCATCGGTAACCTCGCGATGCGTCTGGCTCGCTCTCAGTTCTCCAGTAACTTCTTCGCTTGCGCTGGCTACAAGGTCCTCGACAACCTTGGCTTCGCTACGGTGCAGGAAGGTGTTGACGCTGGTCTCGCAGCTGGTGCCTCGATCATCGTCCTCTGCTCGAGCGATGATGAGTATGCAGAGTTCGCTCCTGAGGCGTACAAGTATCTCGCAGGTCGCGCTGAGTTCGTCGTAGCAGGTGCTCCTGCTTGTGCAGATGACCTCAAGGCTGTCGGCATCGAGAACTTCATCAATGTGAAGAGCAACGTCCTCGAAACGCTCCGCCAGTTCAACCAGAAGCTTGGTATTAACTAATCGGTAAGGAGACAGAAGAAATGAAACCACAATTCAAGAACATAGATATTAAGTCTGCAGGCTTTGCCCAGACTTGCCCCGTCGAATGGGCTTCGAAGCAGGATAACAGCTCCGTATGGCGTACCGCCGAGCAGATCCTCGTCAAGCCCGTCTACACGGCGCACGACCTCGAAGGGATGGAACACCTCGACTATGCTTCCGGTATTCCTCCTTACCTGCGCGGTCCTTATAGCGGTATGTACGCTATGCGTCCTTGGACGATCCGTCAGTATGCAGGCTTCTCTACGGCTGAAGAGTCTAACGCCTTCTATCGCCGTAACCTCGCCTCTGGTCAGAAGGGGCTTTCCGTAGCCTTCGACCTTGCTACCCACCGTGGGTACGACGCTGACCACCCTCGTGTAGTCGGTGACGTCGGTAAGGCTGGGGTATCGATCTGTTCGCTGGAGGATATGAAGGTGCTCTTCGATGGTATCCCCCTCAACAAGATGTCCGTCTCGATGACGATGAACGGTGCCGTACTTCCTGTCATGGCATTCTACATCAACGCAGGTCTCGAGCAGGGTGCTAAGCTTGATGAGATGGCTGGTACGATTCAGAATGATATCCTCAAGGAGTTCATGGTGCGTAACACCTACATCTACCCACCCGAATTCTCGATGCGTATCATCGCTGACATCTTCGAGTACACGTCGCAGAACATGCCTAAGTTCAACTCGATCTCTATCTCCGGCTACCACATGCAGGAAGCTGGTGCTACGGCAGACATCGAGATGGCTTACACGCTTGCTGACGGTCTCGAATACCTCAAGGCTGGTATCGCTGCTGGTATCCCCGTAGATAAGTTCGCTCCTCGTCTGTCCTTCTTCTGGGCTATCGGTATGAACCACTTCATGGAGATCGCCAAGATGCGTGCTGCACGCTGTCTGTGGGCTAAGATCGTCCAGCAGTTCAACCCTGAGAACCCCAAGAGCCTTGCGCTTCGTACGCACAGCCAGACGTCTGGTTGGTCGCTAACCGAGCAGGATCCCTTCAACAACGTAGGTCGTACCTGTATCGAAGCTATGGGTGCAGCACTCGGTCACACGCAGTCGCTCCACACCAACGCTCTTGACGAAGCTATCGCACTGCCTACGGACTTCTCCGCTCGTATCGCTCGTAATACGCAGATCTATATCCAGGAAGAGACCCTTATCTGTAAGGAGATCGACCCATGGGCAGGTTCGTACTACGTCGAAAGCCTTACGAACGAACTCATGCACAAGGCATGGGAGCATATCAAGGAAGTCGAAAGCATGGGTGGTATGGCTAAGGCTATCGAAACGGGTCTGCCAAAGATGCGTATCGAAGAAGCTGCGGCTCGTACGCAGGCTCGTATCGACTCTCGCCAGCAGGTCATCGTCGGTATCAACAAGTATCGCCTCGAGAAGGAAGATCCTATTGATATCCTCGAGATCGACAACACTGCTGTACGTGAGCAGCAGATCGCTCGTCTGAATGATCTGCGTAAGGGTCGTGACGAAGCTGCTGTCAAGGCTGCTCTCGAAGCTATCACCCGCTGCGTAGAGACGAAGGAAGGTAACCTCCTTGACCTCGCTGTCAAGGCCGCTGCTCTCCGTGCTTCTCTCGGTGAAATCTCTGACGCCTGCGAAAAGATCGTAGGTCGCTATAAGGCTATCATTCGTACTATCTCAGGCGTGTATTCTTCAGAATCCGGCGAAGATCAGGACTTCATCAAGGCTAAGGCTCTTGCTAAGAAGTTCGCTGAAAAGGAAGGTCGTCAGCCCCGTATCATGATCGCTAAGATGGGTCAGGACGGTCACGACCGCGGTGCAAAGGTTGTCGCTACGGGCTATGCAGACTGTGGCTTCGACGTAGACATGGGACCTCTCTTCCAGACTCCAGAAGAGTCCGCTCGTCAGGCTGTCGAAAACGACGTCCACGTGATGGGTGTCTCTTCACTGGCTGCAGGTCACAAGACGCTGATCCCTCAGGTCATCGAAGAGCTGAAGAAGCTTGGCCGTCCCGACATCCTCGTCACGGCTGGTGGTGTCATCCCTGCTCAGGACTATGAGTTCCTCTACAACGCAGGTGTTGCCGCTATCTTCGGTCCTGGTACCCCAGTAGCTTACTCCGCTGCTAAGGTCCTCGAGATCCTCCTCGGTGAAGAAGCCTAAGCAACTCTAATAAGGTAGCCCCCGAGGCTACACTACTAAACGGCAGAGAGCCCCATCCACCGAAGTGGATGGGGCTCTCTTTTTAGCCTTTATCGAAGGAGGATCGCTTACTTCTTCAGTCGTGCGAGGATCTTGCTTGCAGATTCAGAGAGCAGGACCACAGCACCAGCGAGGATCGCAGTATCCTTGATGACGAGGCGACCAGCACCAGAAAGGAAGGGGAAGCCATTGGCCCATTCGCCAGCAGCTAAGGCTTCGGGCGAAGCGTGTACCCATGTTTCGGGTGTGGTGATGAGGAAGCTCAGCGTCCCAAGGGTCATGATGATGCAGAGGACCTCACCGATGATGCCGAGATAGGGAGAGAAGAGCCCGAGGAAGACGAGGATACCGATCGTCATGATCAGGATACCGAGGCCGTGAGAGAAGAGGTAGGTACGGTTCTCTACATGCCAATCGTGCTTAGCCTGATCATACTTACCCTCAGGCACCTTATTGAGGGTGTATTCCTTTACGGTCTTGCCTTCGTCGTTGGTCACCTTGTTATTGGCGTCCTTGAGGAAGAAGCTCATCAGCGGGCTATTTGCCACGAAGGGGATGATCCCATTGGCTTCGTAGTTAGCGAACTTCAGGCCACCGATCCATACGAAGATGATGAGGATGGCCACACGGATCAGTTTGCGTCCGAGGCCCCCGAGGTTGCTCGCGCACTCCAAGAAGGAGATGAATGCCTTTTGCATTTTGTTAGAGTTGTTAGTTAGGTTGTTATTAAAAGAATTATCTGACTTACAAACCTAATGCTTCTTGGGAAAGTTCACGCAGTGCAAGTTCGTGGCTGCTGAGAAGGCTTGGTTTTGGGGCGAAAGGAACTTCTGCTTCGGAGGGAAGGAATATACCTTTTGTTCGTGAGGAATATTCCTCGCTGTCGTTAGGAATATACCTTTTGCTCGTGAGGAATATTCCTCGCTGTCGTTAGGAATATACCTTTTGCTCGTGAGGAATATTCCTCGCTGTCATTAGGAATATACCTTTCGATCGTTAGGTATATACCTTTTGTCCAAAAGATTACTACCTTTGTTTGTAATCTAATCAATACCTCACCGTTAAGCCCCTCCTCCTTCCTTGAGGTAATGTGTTCGGGGGAAAATCTAATTCATGTTATGGCAAATAAACCATTACAATTTATCGTCGTTGATCGCAAGATCTCAGTCGGCAAACATGCTGGTAAGGTAATGCAAGTCGCTATACCTACCGGGCGTCATCGTATTGACTTCCGTAGCTTCTGCGAGCGCGTCGCCAAGTCCACCACCTTCAATCGCCAAGAGGTCGAAGCTGTCCTCAACTACGCTACTGAGATAGCTAAGGATATCGTAGCCAATGGTGATACCGTGGACTTCGGGGATCTTGGTTCGCTGATGCCTTCATTCAAGAGCAAGGCTGTAGAGAAAGGGCAGAAGTTCAATGCGAACATCCACATCGAGAAGCCTGTGGTACTCTTGAAGCCTTCGCGCAAGTACTTCACACTTACCGATGTCAGCTATGAGCAGACAGAGCCCAAGACCAAGGCTGCGAAGTCAAAGCCCAAGAAGAACACGCCCGAGGGCGGCACGCCTTCTGAGGGTAACGGGCACGTAGGTATCTAATCTGCGACGGCTAAGCCAAGACGCTTCGCCCCGCCTTCACGCGATGAAGGCGGGGCGAATGCCTTTGGTGGCGGGAGGAAGCAGCTCCATCGGGGAGCGGGAGTCGATGAACTACTGCAGGGCGTAGGGTGTTCTAAGTGTGCATGATGAAGATTATTCGCACGATTTATCATAAGACACGGCGCCTCATCGCCAATACGCCTCCACTGCCGACGGAGCTATTTACTTTTCCTTTGGGCTTGACACTGGTCCTGCTCTTCCCGCCGGCTGTGGCGTGGATAGCAGTAGCCGCCTTGCTCACACTCTCTATGCTCCTCCTGTGGTGTATGGGGGCGCTGCGGATCAATCGCTCTGTTGTTGGCCGTTCGCTCTTTGTGCTCCTCCTGTGGGGTGGGCTTTTCCTGCTCTCTCCCGAGGACATCATGGAGCATCCCTTAGGTGCTCAGGCGCTCCTTCTCATCAGCTATCTCATCAGTAGTATTGTCGTCGCGGCCTATCGCTGGGCAAAAGAGCACCGAATGAAGGGTCAAGAGCTCTGCATCCGTGTGCGAATCCTGCGTGTCGAGCGACTACGCTTCGAGCGCATCTTAGTCCTTTCGTCTCTGGCGGGACTGCTCTTCCAGGGGCTTTGTGCTCAGCTTTGCCCCGTAGAGCATCGTGATCTCCTGCATATTGCCTCTACCTTCATCGTCCTCTTCACGTGGGCGGTCTACACGATCGAGTGCATTCACCTCGTCTGGGTGCAACGTCGCCTCGAGAATGAAGAATGGATCCCCGTGCTCAGCGATGACCAGCGCCCCATCGGTCGGGTGTCTAAGACGACTCCCGAGTATGAAGGTGGCCGCCTGCCAGTAGTTCGCCTCATCGCCTTATCGCGAGATATGATCTATCTGGAGCAGTCTGAGGCGCCATCACTCCCCGCTGCCTCTGGCTACGACACGCCATTCATCTCGTGGCTCACTGAGGGAAGCCGCCCCGACCAAGTAGCTCAGCGCCTCATCGACCTGCGCTTCTGCGGTATCCGTCGTGCACGTCCCCGCTTTCTGCTGCATTATCACGAAGAGATCAATGGTCAGGCGCTCAGCGTCTATCTTTTCGCAGTGGACATCGCAGAGCCTGGTCAGCTGCTCATCGACTGTCTTCCGACGCGTGGCAGATGGTGGCCCATCGACCATCTGGCTCCAGAGATCGAGACGGGTGACTTCACTAGCTACCTGCGCTCCGAATACCCTTACTTAGAGCAGACGCTACTCTTGGCGCATCGTCTTCGCTCTTCATCTTCCCATTCCTAAGACTTCCATGGCTCACTCCAATCTTGGCAAGCTCTATCTCATCCCAGTCCCTATCGCCGAAGTAGATCATCGCACTTGCCTACCCGAATATAATCGGGAGCTACTGCCTACGATCCGCCACTACATCGTAGAGAATATCCGCTCGGCACGACGCTTCCTCAAGGCCGCTGATCGGAATATTGACATAGATAGTATCACCTTCTACGAGCTGAATAAGCACACGCCCGAAGGTGCTATCGGGGAATATCTCCGCCCCGCACAAGCTGGTGAGTCCGTGGGCGTCATCTCGGAGGCGGGCTGTCCTGCTGTAGCTGACCCAGGAGCTGATGTCGTAGCGCTGGCACAGCGTCTCGGTATCGAGGTCATCCCGCTTGTAGGTCCCAGCTCGATCCTGATGGCTCTGATGGGCTCTGGCTTCAATGGTCAGGGCTTTGCCTTTGTAGGTTACCTGCCTATCGAAGATGCTCGCCGCGTGCAGACACTCAAGGAGCTGGAGCATCGTGTGCGTACCAAGGGCGAGACACAGATCTTTATCGAGACGCCCTACCGCAATGTGCAGCTCGTCGAGCAACTCATTCGCCACTGCTCTCCAGATCTTAAGCTCTGCATCGCATCGGGTATTAGCTCCGAAGGTGCGATACTTCGTACGCGGAAGCTCTCTGCTTGGCGTGGCAACATCCCCCAGATCCACAAGGTCCCCACGATATTCCTCATCGGTCAGTAAGCTCCTTTGCGATGGCACTTCAGACACCTATCCCCGCTTTATTCTCCGATCAGCTTCGGGAGTTACTTCCCACCGAGGCCGAAGCTCTGCTTACTTCCTTAGACGAAGAAGCATCTGTCTCGGTGCGCCTCAATCGTCGTAAGACGGAGACGCCTCCTGCTTCCCTACCTATTGGAGAAGCTGTCCCTTGGGCTAAGCCTGTGGGCTTCTACCTGGATGGGCGTCCTGCCTTCGCCGCTGACCCACTTTGGCACGCAGGTGTCTACTATGTACAGGAGGCTTCATCGATGCTTCTACGCCTTGTAGCTCCACTCTTGGGCGAAGAACCCTTGCGTGCGCTTGACCTCTGCGCTGCTCCAGGCGGGAAGAGTACGCTCCTCGTGGACCTTCTCCCCGAAGGTAGTACGCTGGTGAGCAATGAACTCATTCGCTCGCGTGCACAGATTCTCTCGGAGAACATTCAGAAGTGGGGTGGGGTACACTCTGTAGTGACCTCGACCGAACCGCAACGTCTGGGGCGTCTCAGAGAGCAATTTGACTTCATCTTAGTCGATGCACCTTGCTCGGGCGAAGGTATGTTCCGCAAAGAAGAGGAAGCCCGCCGCCAATGGACCCCAGGCTTAGTCGAAAGTTGTGCTCGTCAGCAGCGGGAGATCCTTGACGATATCTGGCCAGCACTTGCACCTGGTGGGCTAATGGTCTATAGTACTTGCACCTTCAATCGTCAGGAGGACGAGGATATGCTCGCCTATCTTGTCGAGGAATTAGGTGCCGAGCCCGTGGCCTTGCCAGAGCTTCCCGAGCCAATCACTCCATCGCCCCTCAGCTCTTACCCCTGCTACCGCATGATGCCGCATCGCTTGCGTGGCGAAGGTCTATTTATGGCCGTTGTCCGTAAGCCAGATGTCGAGTTAGGTAGCGCTCGTACCAAGTCTGCTCGCTCAAAAATCAAGCCCAATCCGAAACTCCCTCAGGAGGTGCTCCGCTGGCTTTGTGCAGATCTTCGTCAAGATGTCACGCTACAGTCCTTGCCTGACGGTACACTCACGGCTATTCCCTCGGCATTGTATCCCATCGTCGAAGCCCTCCAAGGAGCAAAGATTCCCATTCTTACTTCGGGTATTCCTTTGGCTGAAGTTAAGGGACGTGACTTCTTACCGCTTCCAGCTCTCGCTCTAAGCGTGGGGCTGGACGATGAAGCCTTCCCCCGAGCCGAACTGACGCAAGAAGAGGCCATCCGTTACTTGGCTCGTGAGGCCATCACGCTTTCAGCTGATACGCCTCGTAGCCTTGTCCTCGTCACCTACGAAGGCTACCCCTTAGGCTTCGCGAAGCACTTGGGTAACCGAACAAACAATCTCTATCCGCAGGCATGGCGTATTCGTCATCCAGAGCTCCTGATCTCAGGATTGGACGCGAAGGAATAAGCCCTTCGCTCATC
Source organism: Porphyromonas sp. oral taxon 279 str. F0450 (assembly GCF_000292995.1). NCBI lineage: Bacteria > Pseudomonadati > Bacteroidota > Bacteroidia > Bacteroidales > Porphyromonadaceae > Porphyromonas > Porphyromonas sp. oral taxon 279. Next base: position 158,213 of record NZ_ALKJ01000019.1, read on the forward strand.
TATGGATAAGCCCTTTTATCTAAAGCAATTCGACCTCCATCAGGAGAATACGGTGCAGCGTGTGGGGACAGATGCCCTGCTCTTAGGAGCATGGCCCTTCGTCCACACATTGCCCGAGAAGGCGCATATCCTCGATGTTGGAGCTGGGACAGGCATTGTCTCGCTGATGATGGCACAGCGCTTCTCGGACGCAGTGGTCGCAGCGTGGGAAGTGGAAGACGGTGCTCTCAAGGACGCTGCGACGAACTTCGCCTCCTCTCCCTTCGCTGATCGTCTTCGTATTCATTCACAAGACTACCTGCATGCCAAGCTGGAGGACTGGCATCCCTTTGATCTAATTATCTCCAATCCTCCCTATTATACCGAGGGTATTCTGCCCGATGATGCGCGTCTGCGCTTAGCGCGGCACGTAGCCGAAGGCCTATCGCCTGAGAATCTCCTTCGCACGGCAGCGCGACTCTTAGCTCCTCGTGGTGCCTTAGCCTTCATCTCGCCTGCTGGCTCGCTTCCTTCTCTTCGCCGAATAGCCGTCGAGTCGGGCTGGCGACTTAGTGAGTTGGTTACGATCTATTCGAAGCCTGGAGAGGTCAAGCGTACGCTTACGCTTTGGTGTCGCCTCACCGATACTGCGGAATACACACCGACCTACAGTCTTGATCTCACGCTTCAAGATGCTACGGGAGCATCCTCAGCCGAATATAAAGCCTGGCTTGGGGACTTCCTTCTCTGATTCTCCTCATCTTTTCATAGAGTATCCTTGGTAGTGGAGCTGAATAGGCTTCACTATCTCTGTATATAGGTATGTGGTGGTGACCAGTACTGGTCAGCAGTTGAAGTAGTACTGGTCACTATATGTTACCAGTACTGGTCGCAAATTGGACCAGTACTGCTTCACTCGTTGACCAGTACTGGTTCATATTTCCCCTCTTTACTGCTCGTTTGGAGTACTTCTTTGGCGGCTTGGTATGGTCAGCTATATGTCTGGGCTTTGTTCGATAGAGATAGCTGATGTATCGTGCTTGACTTGAAAGGTGGCTCCCTCAAGCAGGAATCAAAAATATATACTGCTGGAGAATTAGGGCTCCCGCATCAAAATCCGAGTCCTTGTTTGAGGTAGTCGATGCGCAGGCTGCATTTCCAGCGTCTCGCCTTGAGCGAGAGATTGTCATACTGTTGGCAGAGAATAGCTAAAGAGAACTTGCGGATGAGATTTAGATTGCGCGCCGAAAAGTTCTTTCGGGCACGGCATGCATCTTCCCGAAAGGTCACATCCAACTGCCAATGCAGGTGGTTCTCAATTCCCCAATGTTCCCTTATTCTCCTGCTCAGGGTATCGCTTGTGTGGCTGTCGCGTGGAGAAAGCATCGGTCGTGTCCTCGAAGAGATGGCGTTGATTTCCCTTGAGCGCGAGGACAAAATCAGCCTTCTTCTTGACCACCTGTTCGGCTATTTCTACCTGCGTACCCATAGCATCCATCGTGACGATGGCTCCTTCAAGAGCAAGCTTATCAAGGAGTTTCGGCACGCACGTAATCTCGTTCGTCTTCTCCCCCACAGCCTCTTGAGCAATGCTTAAAGAGTGTTCGTTGACCCAAGCCGAGAGGATATAGCTACTCTCGCCGTGTCCCCGAGGATTCGTCCCGCGCATATTTTTGCCGTCTATAGCAATGTGCATACCCGATAAATCCTTGATGATCTGCGAGGTATAGACCTCGAGATAAGCGGCGATCTCATCGGGATGCACGGCTTGCATAACGCGCTCAAAGGTATATCTTCGCTCGGGCAACCATTGGGTAGCTCAGGTAGCGGTTTGAACTCTTTGCCACGGAAGCGGCATAGCTGATACATATCGCTATAATCCTCTCCTCCACAAAGGTAGGTGATGAGTGCGACCATAAGGATGTCGCTGAGTCTGTGCTTGCAACGTCCGACGACGCGAGGGTCATAGACGGATGAGAAGTAAGGGGTGGTTTCCATCGGATGTGAGTATTTGTGTGAAGAGAATACTGCTGAAGCCGATTTTGATGCGTCAGCCCTGGAGAAAGCAGTAGCATCTGACCTAATGCCCCTTTTCTTTACCTTTGTGTGAAGCATTGCGTGGTAGTGAGAGTCGCTACAGCGCGCTTTTAATAAAGGAGACTAACAAATGCAAGCACTGAAGATCGTACTCATCGGCTACGGCAAGATGGGTCACGTCATAGAAGAAATAGCCCGTGCACGAGGGCATGAGATCGTGCTGACTATTGACCGCGACGAGGAGCACCTCTTCGATGATCCCCGCTTCGCTGCGGCTGATGTCGCTATCGAGTTCACAGCTCCTGCGATGGCTTATGACAACTGTCGCCGAGCTATCGACCGCGGAGTACCCGTAGTCTCTGGTACGACGGGGTGGGCGGATAAGCTGCCCGAGCTGCGTGAGCGCTGTGAGGCGGGTGAGGGGACGCTCTTTTGGTCCTCCAACTACAGCATCGGCGTCCAGCTCTTCCTTCAGATCAATCGCCGTGTAGCTGAGCTCATGCAGGCTGCTCCTGGCTATCGCCTAAGTCTCGATGAGACGCACCATATCCATAAGCTTGATGCCCCCAGTGGCACGGCGATCACGCTGGCTGAGACCATCCTCGCAGGACGTCCCGAGCTCCATGGATGGGAGCTGACGGATAAGCCCGAGCCAGGTATCCTACCTATCATCGCACATCGTGAGGGCGAAGTCCCAGGGATACATACGGTGACCTATACCTCAGAGGTTGATCGCATCGTCCTGACTCATGAGGCATTTGGGCGTCAGGGCTTTGCTCTTGGAGCGGTGTTGGCAGCTGAATACGCCTACACGCATCGCGGTTGGCTGACGATGGATGACCTCCTTCAGCTTCGCTAAGCACCCACTCTTACCTGATACTTATACACCATAATTATATATAAGAGCACCGAATGAAATCGCATCCGATAGCTGGCCTGACTCCAGGACAGCGCATATGGCGCCATATCAAGGGCGGGATTCTGATCCTTTTTCTCATCGCCTTTGCCTGCTGGGCAAGCTGGTGGTGGCTGATTCTCCTGCCTCTCCTCATCGACTTCTACTTTACGCGATGGATCAATTGGCGTTATCTGCGTGAGCACCCCAATCCCACTGTGCGCCTCCTTGGCGGTCTGGTCGAGGATATCATCTTCGTGGTCTTCACCGTGTCGATCATCTTCACCTACTTCTTCCAGAACTTTGCCATCCCCTCCTCTTCACTGGAGAAGACGCTCCTCATCGGTGATTATCTCTTCGTCAATAAGCTGAGCTATGGCCCTCGTGTGCCGATGACGCCCGTGGCCTTCCCCTTAGCGCACAATACCATTCTCGGGCATAAGTCCTATCTCGATGAGCCTTCGCTCCCTTATCGTCGCCTCAAGGGCTTCGGGAAGGTTGAGCGTAATGACCTCGTCGTCTTTAACTTCCCCGCAGGGGATACGGTGGCGCTCAATATGCCTAACCCTGATTACTACACGCTGTGTGCTACTTATGGTCGCGATGCCGTGTGGAGTGATCGAGCTCAGTTCGGTGAGATCGTCTACCGCCCCGTGGATCGTCGTGACCACTATGTCAAGCGCTGTATCGGTCTCCCAGGGGAGCGCTTCGAGATTCGTAATAAGCAGGTCTATATTGATGGTAAGGCTATTACCAACCCCGAGAAGATGCAGTACAACTACTTCCTCCAGACGGATGGGAGAGCGCTGCCTCAGGAGATCTTCGATGATCTTGAGATCAACGACCGCGATGTGCAGCTGATCTACGACCAGCGTACCTATCAGCCCACTTCCGAAACGGGGACTATTGAAGGCTACCTGCGCTATGCGGGGCTTTCCTTCCAGCCCACCGATGCGGAGGGGCATTATGGTGCTATCTACTACCTCCCCCTAACGGAGGAGATGAAGACTCGTCTCAAGGCTGAGCCTTATGTCCGCGCTATCGCTGTTGACGTAGCCCAGCCTCAGAACTCGACGGGTGTATATCCTGTGGACTTCAAGACGCCTTGGACGAAGGATAACTATGGCCCGCTCCTCATTCCTCGTCGTGGGCTGAAGATCGTCCTTAACCCCACAGCTGTAGCGCTCTACCATCGCTGTATCCGCAACTACGAAGGGCATCGCCTCGAGGTGCAGCCCGACGGGACGGTACTCATTGACGGGAAGCCCAGTACGACCTATACCTTCCAGCAGGACTACTACTTTATGCTCGGAGACAACCGCGATATGTCGGCCGACAGCCGCTACTGGGGCTTCGTTCCCGAAGACCATATCGTAGGTAAGCCAGCCTTCCTCTGGCTCTCGATCAATAGCGAGCGTCCGCTGACGAATGGTGGTATCCGCTGGTCGCGGATGATGCGTCTGATTCATGATAAGTAAGGATCAGATCGTCAGCTCATCCTTCGTACGCTACGGAGCACTACCGCTGGGGCTTATTGCCCTGGTGGTAGTGCTCCGTATATTCTTCTTTACCCCCTTTCGTGTGATGACGACCGCCCAGGCGCCCGCCTTACGCCTTGGAGCATGGGCATTGGCTCGTCGCACGCAGAGCCCCGATCGAGGCTCACTCATCCTCTTTCATACGGAGAGAGCGGACACCTCTACCTCAGCTCAGAGTCTGATGGTGGCCCGTGTAGTCGCCCTGCCAGGAGATAGCCTTGAGGTGCGCTCTGGTCAGCTCTTTGTGAATGGTGTTGCGGTGTCTGACTACCGTCATCCACGAGATGCTCGGGAGCAGTATGCACTACGCTTACCCCGTGAGGGTGGCGTCTACCCCCTGACCTCCACCAATCTTGTTGCCTATCGTGCCGCCCTCGTCGAGGAGCAGCGACTCTTTGCTGCTGCGCGTGGCGAGATCGCTCTACACGGACTGGCTCCTAAGGATTGGCTCACTGCACTCGCCTCCAACCCTTATCACACCTTCCGTCGGGATTACTACTGGGTACTCACCGACGATACGAGCGTTGCGCCTGACTCCCGCCATCTGGGTATCCTCCCTGCGGATGCTATCGAGGGCGTTATCCTCTTTGCCCTATGATGGAGAGCCTACCCACGCTACTCCTCGCTACGGCCTACGCGCCACCTGTTAGCTATTTTGTGAAGCTCTATGAGCACGCAGCTGGTACTATTGCACTCGAGGGGTGCGAGCACTACATCAAGCAGAGCTATCGTAATCGTTGCCGTATCCTGGGGCCGAATGGCGTGCAGTCCCTCACGATACCAGTCGAGCTTCCCGCCGGGACGAAGACTCCGATACGCGAGGTGCGTATCTCGGATCATGGGGAGTGGCGGCACCTGCATGCGCAGGCACTGCGCACGGCTTATGGGGCAAGTCCGTTCTTCGAGTTCTATGCAGATGAGCTGATGCCCTTCTATGAGCGGCGCTATACTTATCTGTGGGACTTCAACGCGGAGCTACTGCAGATGCTCCTCGCTCAGCTACAGCTTGACCTTGACTGGAGTACGACTATGGACTTCCTGCCCCCTCAGTCGCCTGAGGCTACGTCCGAGTGTTGCGATCTTCGCTATACGCTGAGTCCGAAGCAGGCTGCTCCATTGCCTGGAGTTCAGCTACGCCCATATTATCAGCTTCATCTGGAGCGCATGGGCTTTATAGAAGACCTAAGTATCTTGGATCTTCTCTTTGAGATGGGTCCCGAAGCTCTACTTGTCCTGCGGGATAGCCTGCAGGCTTAGCTCTTTTATTTACCCAATTTCCTATCACTTATTGCTATCCAACAGATGGATTTTACTCAATCATCCTTGCCTACACTTACCCCTCCACGTGCTGAAGTCCAAGACGAATGCTTGACTCATTTGGGGCGCGAACGTATTGACCCCTTCTACTACATGCGGGATAAAGAAGATCCTCGTGTGCTTGAGTACCTCCGTGCAGAGAATGCCTATACCGCTGAGGTCATGGCCTCGATGCATGAGACAGAGGAGCAGATATTTAAGGAGATCGTAGGGCGAATCAAGGAGGATGACCAGAGTTATCCTACGCTGCGCCGTGGCTACTATTACTATGCCCGCACTGAGAAGGGGAAGCAATACCCTTCGTATTACCGTGTCTCTGAGGCTGACTTTGTAGAGCGCTATGGGCAGTGTCCTACGGCGATCGAGGGTGGGGAACTACTCTTCGATGTTAATGCCCTTGCCGGAGGATATGATGCATACATCTTCGCGGGCTATGCGGTGAGTCCCAATAACAAGCTTGCAGCTTACTTCGCCAATACGACGGGTTCGTATGCAGAGTTCGACCTTCATATACGTGACCTCGAGCGCGGCGAAGACCTTGCCTTTACGCTTTCGGGCGTCTCGTCGCTGGCTTGGGCGGAGGATAGCGAGACGATCTACTATACCTTGATTGATGAGACCCTTCGCTCGACGAAGGCTTTTGCCCAGCGCCTTACGGATGCCGAGCCTACGCTCATCTACGAAGAGCAGGACGTCCGCTTCTCCTGCAGTGTGAGTGAGACGAAGACCCGCGAGTATATCTTCCTGACGGCAGGGAGCAGTGCGACGACTGAGGAATACTATCTCTCCTCGGACGGATCGGATCGTGAGCCGAAGCTCTTCCTTCCCCGTGAGCAAGATGTGCGCTACTCCATACTCAGTCACCGTGAGAAGTTCTTCATCTACTACAAGGATAAGGCTTCTCTCAATGGTATGGTCTACGTCATCGATAAGGATAAGGTACAGGACCGTAGCGCTTGGAAGCTCTTCGTCCCTCACCGCACGGAGGTACGCCTCGATAGTATCGGTGTCTACGCCTCCTATGTAGCACTGGAGGAGCGTCAAGATGGTCTCACTCAGATTCGTATCCTCTCTATCGAAGGGGAGCCGTGCGGATCGATTCACTTCCCCGAACCAGTCTATACCATCAGCCTCAAGGGAAATTCTACCTATGAAGCTACGACGATACGCTATAGCTACTCATCCCCAAATCGCCCCGCTTCGCTCTATGAATATGATATGGAGCAGCGGGAGAGTCGCCTCCTCAAGCAGCAGGAGGTCGGCGGTGGCTTTAGCCCCGAAGACTATACCGTAGAGCGTCTTTGGGCTACAGCGCCCGATGGTGTGCGTGTGCCGATGACGCTACTCTATCGCAAGGAACTGCAGCGTGATGGCTCGGCCCCCGCCTTGCTCTATGGCTATGGGAGCTATGGAGTGACACTCGATGCACACTTCAGCGTCTCGGTCTTGAGCCTTGTTGACCGAGGATTCGTCTACGCACAGGCTCAGGTCCGTGGGGGAAGTGACCTCGGGGAGCAGTGGTATGAAGACGGGAAGTTCCTCAAGAAGAAGAACACCTTCACCGACTTCATCGCTTGTGCAGAGACCCTCATCTCTGAGGGCTATACCTCTCCTGAGCGCTTGATGGCCGAAGGGGGGAGTGCCGGCGGTCTGCTGATAGGTGCAGTGGCGAATAGTCGTCCCGATCTCTTCCATGCGATGATCGCAGCTGTTCCATTCGTTGATGTCGCGACGACGATGCTTGATGAGTCCCTCCCGCTCACTACCGGAGAGTACGAAGAGTGGGGGAATCCTAATGACCCTGAGTACTTCGACTACATGCTCAGCTATTCGCCCTATGACAACATCTCGGCACAGAGCTATCCGCATCTCTTGGTTACTGGAGGACTCAATGACTCGCAGGTACTCTTCCATGAGCCCACGAAGTACGTAGCGAAGCTCCGCCGTCTCAAGATGGATGACCATCTCCTCCTATTGAAGATGAATATGGATTCGGGGCATGGGGGAGCTACGGGACGCTATGATGGTATCCGAGATACCGCCTTTGAGTACGCCTTCCTCTTATTGACGCTCGGTATGAAGTAATCCTTCATCTTCGGATAGAGCTATACCGTAATATATATAGGGTGGGGGATGTACAATATAGTTATCCTCGCCTCCCTCCCTCCCAATGTTCCCAGCAGTGGGTCGTAATGTGCCTCCCTAATCGGATACTCTTACGACTCACTGCTGGGCGCTTTTAGCTCCCCAGCCAAGAGGCCTATGTACCAGATTTTCGCGAAGGGAGGCTATTGCATAGAGTCCTGCCCTCTATTTATTCAGCTAAGGCATCGCACGCCCAGCTCCCCGATATGCTTCTCCGAAGTGGTACGCAAGCCCTTCGCATTATCGCGCGTATTCCTCTTATCCAGCGGAGGAAAAAGAGCTGTTCTTGCGAAGAAAAAGTGCCTTCACGTAGTGGTTTTTCTCTATCTCTGCACGTAGTCTTAAAGACCAGGTACATCAGTCCAAATATCCACGTACGTAGATATTAGAGCCACGTACGTAGTCTAAACTTATCTGCCACTCGTCCGCAACTTTTATCCCTACGCAGAGCAATAACCTAATGGAGGTCACTTCACAAAGCTATATAGCTTCGCACCGAAAGCTATATAGGAATCAGCCCAAAGCTATATAGCATTCTTCGCCATCCTATATAGCTCTACCCCACGCATCCATATCCCTATTGAGACCATTGCGCAAGCCCACCTCTTCATTACTCGTACCTTCTTCCCTCGGAAATCGGAGGCTTTAGGCTGAGAAGTTCGAAGGAGGAAAGTATAAGCTGTGAAGAGATGGACTTGTGCAATGGTCTTGAGGGGGTAATATCGACCAGTACTACTTCGTTGATGGGGTGACTAATCAGTTGATTGATAGTGCGTCGCAAGAGTAGCTTGGTGCTCGGTGGTTTGGATGGAAATTGGGTGAGCAGGTATGGAACTAAAGGAGGGCCTTGTAGGGGGATGATCTGCCTTATTTAATAGGGCTAATCTGCGAATATTTAAGAGGTTGCCGTAGAGTTAGGGTATGAAGGCGATTATTGTTACATTTGCAGTACAGAAGTTACGGGGTAGAGGACCGTCCTCCTGCCCTAATCATATCAACTCAAAGCAAGATAGAAAAGCTATGAACCTCTCACACATCGAGCATCTTGGCATCGCCGTAAAGAGTATCGAAGCATCTCTGCCTTATTATGAAGGCATCCTCGGTCTGAAGTGCTACAACATCGAAGAAGTAGCAGACCAGAAGGTTAAGACGGCCTTCTTCAAGGTCGGTCAGACGAAGATCGAACTGCTCGAAGCTACCTCTCCCGAAAGCACCATCGCAAAGTTCATCGAGAAGCGTGGGGAAGGTATCCACCACATCGCTTTCGCTGTGCCTAACGCTGACGAAGCGCTGCAGGAGCTCGCTGATAAGGGCGTCCAGCTGATCGACAAGCAGTCTCGTAAGGGGGCTGAAGGTCTGAACATCGGCTTCCTCCACCCCAAGAGCACGATCGGTGTCCTCACCGAGCTGTGTGACCACAGAGACGTCAAGTAATTGACCGAAGAATGGGATAATAGAAGAGTCCAGAGCGGAAGTCCGCTTACGTGATCTCCTCTATTATCCCATTCTAATTAATCTCTCTCCTATAATAACGACAGTATCTACTAACAGCAATCAATATGAGTGTCCAATTAGAGAAAATCAAGGAGCTTATTGAGCTCCGCGCTAAGGCCCACATCGGTGGCGGTCAGAAGCGTATCGACAGCCAGCACCAGAAGGGTAAGTTCACCGCTCGCGAGCGTATTGCCCTCCTTCTCGACGAAGGTAGCTTCGACGAAATCGACACCTTCGTCCTACACCGCTCGACGAACTTCGGTATCGACAAGACGAAGTTCCTCGGTGACGGTGTCGTCACTGGTTCCGGTACGATCGACGGTCGTCTGGTCTATGTCTTCGCACAGGACTTCACCGTCTTTGGTGGTGCACTCTCCGAAATGCTGGCTTCGAAGATCTGTAAGGTCATGGAGCTCGCTATGAAGATGGGTGCTCCTGTCATCGGCCTTAACGACTCGGGTGGTGCCCGTATTCAGGAAGGTATCAACGCTCTCAGTGGCTATGGTGACATCTTCCAGAACAACATCCTGGCTTCGGGTGTGATCCCCCAGATCTCTGCTATCTTCGGTCCTTGCGCCGGTGGTGCCGTTTATTCGCCTGCTCTTACTGACTTCAACATCATGAGCAAGGGTACGAGCTACATGTTCCTCACTGGTCCCAAGGTCGTTAAGACTGTCACTGGTGAAGACGTTACCCAGGAGCAGCTCGGTGGTGCCAGCGTACATGCCTCCAAGAGTGGTGTCGCTCACTTCGCTGTAGATAATGAAGAGGAAGGTATCCGCCTGATCCGTCACCTCCTCTCCTTCATCCCCCAGAACAACATGGAGGATGCTCCTTGCGTAGAGCCTACGGACGTAGTAGACCGCGTCGACGATGTCCTCAACACGATCATCCCCGACCAGCCTAACAAGGGCTACAACATGTACGATGTCATCGGTACGATCGTCGACAACGGTGAGTTCCTCGAAGTACACCGTGACTGGGCTAAGAACATCATCATCGGCTTCGCTCGCTTCAATGGTCAGAGCGTCGGTATCGTCGCTAACCAGCCTATGGTCATGGCAGGTGCCCTTGACAGCAACGCTTCTCGTAAGGCTGCTCGCTTCGTCCGCTTCTGTGACGCCTTCAACATCCCTCTCGTCACCCTCGTAGACGTCCCAGGCTTCCTCCCAGGTACGGGTCAGGAATACAACGGGGTTATCGTCCATGGTGCTAAGCTCCTCTACGCTTATGGTGAAGCTACGGTGCCCAAGATCACCGTCACGCTGCGTAAGGCTTATGGTGGTGCTTACATCGTGATGAGCTCTAAGCACCTGCGCTCCGACATCAACCTCGCATGGCCTTCAGCAGAAATCGCTGTTATGGGTCCCACGGGTGCTGTCGAAGTAATCTTCGCTAAGGAGGTAGCTGCTGCAGAAGATCCTGCACAGGCTGCTGCTGAGAAGGAAGAAGAATACCGCAAGGCCTTCGCCAACCCATACAATGCAGCTTCTTACGGCTATATGGATGACGTCATCGAGCCTCGCAACACGCGCTTCCGTATCATCCGCGCTCTTGAGCAGCTCCGCACCAAGAAGCAGATCAATCCTGCGAAGAAGCACGACAACCTGCCTCTCTAAGCAGGCTTGTCTTGGCCATTCATAGTCCATCAAGCTACACGCTATGAATCTCGCTCGCAAACTATACCAGCTAACCCTCGGGCTGTCGCTTGCGGCAGTACCGATGGTGGCATGGGCTCAAGACCATCCTCAGCTCTCCGAGAAAGTCCAAAGACTTGCCGAGCGCGACCCTGCTGGAGGTATCATGACCTTCACGGCTGTGCTCGTCGTCTTCCTCGCGCTGCTGATGCTGGTGCTTATCTTCCGATGGATCGGGATATTCTTCCAGAGGAGAAATGCTCCGAAAGTAGAGAAGCCCGCTACTCAGAAGGCGCCCGCAGCGAGCTCTACAGGTAAGCCCTCCGCTGAAGCTCTGGTAGCCATCTCACTGGCTCTCCAGAGTGCCGCGGGGAAGCCTGATGAAGTCGCCGCCGTTATCGCGATGGCTCTTCGCTCTGAGCTCGAGACGCAGCACGATCACGAAAGCTACGTCCTGACGATACGCCACCGTCCCACGATGTGGAACGCGCATGTCCAACAGACTCCGGCCCTCAAACGATAAACAAGCTATCCTCACAAGAAATATGTCGCAGGAACCCAATCTCAAGGAAGTCTTCGTCGCCATCTCCTATGCGCTGCACGAAGAGCTGGGTAAGCACCTCCACGACCAAGAGTCTCTGGTGCTCACCTACAAGCGTACGGCTCCATCTCCCTGGGCCTCCAAGGCTCTGACGATGCGCCAGCTTCCTATCCTCACGCAACTATAATAAGCAATCACATTCAACTCCCTATCCACAATGAAAGAGTACAAGTATAAGATCAATGGCAACGAGTACAGTGTCGCTATCATCGATCTCGAAGGCGACAAGGCTGCCGTAGAAGTAAATGGTGTCTCCTACCAGGTAGATATCCTTACCGAAGGCTACACCGCACCTGCTCCACGTCCAGCAGCTAAGCCTGCTGCGGCTCCCGCACCTGCTCCTGCCGCAGCACCCGCCGCTCCTGCACCCGCTCCTCAGCCTATCGCACCCGCTGCTCCTGCTGCCGAACCCGCAGCTCCCGCAGGTAAAGGTACGGCTGTCCAGTCTCCTCTGCCCGGTGTCATCCTCGACATCAAGGTCGCTGTAGGCGATCAGGTAAAGGCTGGTCAGACGGTGGCTATCCTCGAGGCTATGAAGATGGAGAACAACATCAACGCTGAGTGCGATGGTGTCATCACTGCCATCAAGGTCTCTAAGGGGGATAACATCCTCGAAGGCTCTGATATCGTAATCATCGGATAGTCTTATGTCCTCCTTCTGGGGCTTCTTAGCTGAGAATCTGGAGACCTTCTACTCCTTCACGGGGGTAGCTAATGCCACTCCTGGGCACCTGATCATGATCCTGGTCGGTCTGCTCTTCATCTTCTTAGCTATCAGATATGAGTTTGAGCCAATGCTGCTCATCCCTATTGGCTTCGGTATGCTCATCGGGAACATACCTATGCTCAACGGGCTGCAGGTCGGTATCTACGAGAAAGGCTCTGTACTGAACATCCTTCACCAAGGGGTGCTACAGGGGTGGTATCCGCCCTTGATCTTCCTTGGTATCGGTGCGATGACAGACTTCACGGCTCTTATCTCTAACCCCAAGCTCATGCTCGTCGGAGCGGCTGCACAGTTCGGTATCTTTGCAGCTTACATGACGGCTCTGCAGCTGGGCTTTACGCCAACTGAAGCAGGGGCTATTGGTATCATCGGTGGAGCAGATGGCCCGACGGCTATCTTCCTCTCGAACCGCTTAGCTCCTCATCTCCTCGGTGCTATCGCTGTGTCGGCTTACTCCTACATGGCTCTGGTACCCGTGATCCAGCCTCCCTTCATGCGTCTTCTGACGACGAAGAAGGAGCGTGTAATGCGCATGAAGCGTCCTCGTCAGGTCTCTCAGACGGAGAAGATCATCTTCCCTATCGCTGGGCTTCTCTTGACGACGATGCTCGTACCGCCCGCACTGCCCCTCTTAGGGATGCTCTTCTTTGGTAATCTCCTTCGCGAGAGTGGAGTCACGAAGCGTCTTGCTGACACAGCTAAGGGACCGCTGATCGATACGATCACGATCCTCCTCGGTGTCACGGTAGGTGCTTCGACCCAGGCCACAGAATTCCTCACGGGTAGCTCGGTATTGATCTTTGGACTCGGGGCATTCTCCTTCGTCGTAGCTACGGTGAGCGGTGTCCTCTTCGTCAAGTTCTTCAACCTCTTCCTCAAGAAGGAGAACAAGATCAATCCTCTCATCGGGAATGCTGGTGTCTCTGCTGTGCCTGACTCTGCACGTATCTCTCAGACGCTTGGTCTGGAATACGACCCCACGAACTACCTCCTCATGCACGCCATGGGGCCTAACGTTGCCGGGGTTATCGGGTCAGCTGTCGCAGCTGGTATCCTCCTGAGCTTCCTTGGCTAAGGGATCACCGACATACTACACACTGCTATAGGCCTTCGCGCTCTAGATCTCCTTCGGGGGATGTGGGGCGCGAAGCTCTTTTATGTGAAGGCTCTTCGCTTGGGAGCTGCTTGGACTTCGCAGAGCTTTCCAAATAGGTAGCATGAACAATTTTTATTACTTCTTAGTTTACTTGATAATAATCCCTAATTATTGATCCGATTATATATGAAGAAAATGACTTGGGCTCTGGCGGGACTTCTCGCTGCGGGCTCCTTTATTGCCTCCTGCTCGGGCTCGAATGGGCAGAGCAGTGTAGTGGCTTCTGACTCTGTGGCTGCCTCTGCTATTGATAGCACACAGCGTGTACAGATTGATTTCGCCGCCTCTGAAGTTCAGTGGAAGGGCTTCAAGCCAACGGGTTCGCACTACGGCAAGCTTCCTGTTAGCTCGGGGCAGCTTGATCTTCGCGAAGGTATCCTTCGTGGTGGCTACGTCGCTCTTCGCCTTGACAGCCTCACTGTAGAGGATCTCAAGCCCGAGGAAGGCGGTGATAAGCTCAAGGCTCACCTTCTGAGCGAAGACTTCTTCGATGCTGCTAAGTACCCCGAAGTAAAGTTTGAGCTGACGAATATCCCCGCCGAAGGTGTCCGCATCACGGAACTCACGGAGCTCAAGGGGAATCTCACGCTGAAGGATGTCACTAAGAACATTACCATCCCCGTCGCCTCCGTCGTCTATGATCAGGAGCACGGCACCTACGTCATCGCGAGCAAGCCCTTCAACATCAATCGTGCTGACTGGAATGTCAAGTACGGCTCGAAGAGCTTCTTCACGGGTCTCGGCGACAACTTCATCAACGATGATATCGAGCTGAGCTTCCTCCTTCGCACGAAGTAAGCATTCTCCCGTCTCTTCGACGGAATAAGTCCCGGCCCTGCGGTAAATGCTACCGTAGGGCCGGGACTGTTTTTAGGGCGACGCATCGGCTACTGTTGAAGGCGACCTTCTGTAGCGCACGGACGAAGCTCAATAGCTTGCTGTAAGAAGGTATATACCTTTCGATCGTAGGGTATATACCCTTTGTTCAGATGTTATATTACTTCTGATGAAAAGTAATATAACATTCGGCTGAAAGTAATATAACATTCGGTCAGAAGTAATATAACATTCAGTTAGAAGTAATATAACTTCTGCTGAGAAGTAGGGATACTTCTTATCGCAGACACTTGGAGGCTACGCTTCCTCTGGAGCACGAAGTACCTCAAGCTCAGGGTGACGCTCCATATAAGCCACTATATAGGAGCAGACGGGACGAACAAGAAGGCCTTCGCTTTGGCAGTGCTCGAAGAAGCTTGCAGCTAATTTTGCGGCGATGCCTTTGCCTTGATGCTCGGGCGAAACACGCGTGTGTTCGGCCACAGCAATGGAAGTCTTGGGAAGCACGCGAAAGGAAATGTGGCCAAGCTCTCCGCTGCCTTCGTGGAGTGTGAGGCGGCTCTCTTCGCCGCTTGTAGTAAGCTGGATCATCGGATAGCTGTGAGGGTGGGGGAATGAAAAGAGCAAGGCCACCCCACCAAGTCGATGGAGTGGCCTCACGCCATTAATGAAACACGTGTCGTGCTTGCTTACTTCTTACCCTTCTTAGCAGGAGCTACGTTGAGGTCGAGAGCTGCACCAGCCTTGAACTTCACAGCCTTGCGAGCAGGGATCTGGATCTTCTTCTTCGTCTGAGGATTGATACCCTGACGAGCAGGCTTTTCATTTACAGAGAAGGTACCGAAGCCGAGGAGCGTGATCTTCTCACCCTTCTTGAGTTCTGCAGCTACAATAGAAGCGAAAGCTTCAACGGCCTTGCGAGCATCTACCTTAGTCAGCTCAGCTACTTCAGCCACACGTGCGATAAATTCTGTCTTGTTCATAAGTTCTGTTGTATGGGTTGTACAAAGTTAATTGCATCGAGGAGGGGGAGCTTCTGGAGGTATCCAGGTGGGATTGTGTGCCGTAACTCCCTCTTGATTCTGTTCCAAATGTACAGATTTTTTTGCTTATACAAAGGCTCTACGGCCTTTCCTGCAAAAAAATTGATACCCTCACTCTGATTAATCCACCGTAATCTCTGGCATACCACCTACAAGCTTCGTGAAGAAGGTGATCTTGCCAGCATTCATCAGCTCGTCGTGATTGATGCGGTAGGTGTTCTTATAGAGCTTGTTACCTATCTGGAACTCGTCGAAATAGATGTGCTGACGGTTGGTATGTTCGTCTACAGGACGCGTCTCGATGACCAGCGTAGGATTCTTGTAGTACTTCGTGTCAAGGTGTATGGTGACCTTGTCAAAAGTAGGCGTAGTAAGCCCGTAGCTTATCGATCCAGGGCAGTCGGGATAGAAGCCAAGCATCGAGAAGATAGCCCATGCGCTCATCGCACCCGTATCATCATTGCCTGGGATACCGCTGGGTTCGTTGCGATAATACTTGCTAAGAAGCTTGCTCGTGATACGCTGCGTACGCCATGCTTCCTTGGGGAAGTAGGTGAAGAGATAGGGATAAGCGATGTCGGGCTCATTAGCTGGGTCGTAGTTCTCCTTATCGAAGACGCTCTGGAGCTTGTCGACGAACTTGCGTTCACCTCCCATGAGCTTCGCGAGACCACGGATATCGTGGGGGACGTAGAAGCTATAGTTCCAAGAGTTCCCTTCGTGGAAGCCTGGGTTAGGCTCGAAGTCACGACCGAGGGTGGGGTGGAAGGGCGTGAGGAACTTCCCATCGGGGAGGATAGGACGAAGTAGCCCCGTCTCCTTGTCATAGTAGTGCTTGTAGCCAGAAGCTCGGCGAGCGAAGAGCTGTGCATCCTTCTTCTTGCCCATAGCAGAGGCGAACTGGCTAAGATTCCAGTCTGCGATGTAGTACTCCAGCGCGTGAGAGACGGAGTTGTCGAACTTCTCTCTCAAGGGGACGTAGCCTCGTGAAGCGTAGTCATCGAAGTCAGGACGGAGCTTATTGTCCTTACCAGGCGTCGTAGCACCCTTGATCATGGCTTCGTAAGCAAGCTTCGTGTCAAAGTCACGGATACCACGCTGCCACGTGTCATTGATGACGATGATTGAGGGATCTCCTTCCATGGTGAAGGTCTCCTGCCCGTAGAGTTCCCACTTGGGGAGCCAGCCCCCTTCCTTATACATATCCAGCATCGTCTCTACCATAGCCAGCTGCTTGCGTGGATAGAGGATCGAGAGGAGCGGATGGACATTGCGGTAGGTATCCCACAGCGAATAGACGGTATATCTGTCGTGCTTCGTCGTAGCCGTCTGGAGTGATCCCATCATAGGATACTGACCGTTGACATCCTGTAGGATGTTGGGGTGGATCAAGAGATGGTAGAGTGCTGTGTAGAAGATCTTACGCTGGTCAGTCGTACCACCTTCGACCTCGACGACACGCAGTGCCTTCTCCCAGCTATCCTCTGCAGCGCGACGAACGGCAGCGAAGTCCAGCTTAGGCTGCTCAGTAGTGAGGTTCAGCAGGGCATTCTCTTCGCTGACGAAGGATACACCCGTCTGGACATAAATCGTCTCACCAGGCTTGGTGTCGTAGGAGAACCATACCCCGATATCATTCCCACTGATCTCCTTCCGGTAGGTAGGATAGATCTTGTACTTGCCTTGATCCTTGTCCCATTCAGCTTCTACGCCTTCCATAGGAGGCTGCTTCTTCCAGTAGCCCGAGGCTGGAGCACGGCGGCTGATGCGGATAGCGAAGTACTGATTAAAGACAGCTTGGGGAGCATAGCAGAAGGTCCCCATGAGCTTGCTCCCTACGATGGTCGAGTCATTGAGGAAGCGCACGGTCGCACCACTCTCATTCGTCAGACCCAGACCGAGATTTACGAGGATGTTGCTCTTACCACCGCGCTCAAAGGTGAAGGCAGAGACGGCTGTACGCTGAGTAGCCGTCACCTCAGCCTTGATCTTATGCTTATCGAGCTGTACGCTGTAGTAGCCAGGGTGTGCCTTCTCTTGGCTCATGGCTGAGCCGTAGTGCGTATAGTCTACATCGAGATCGCCAGTAGAAGCCGATACGATGATACTCCCCAGCTCAGGGCAGCCGACACCGCTCAGATTGACATGGCTGAAGCCCGAGAAGAACTTGTTGTCAGCGGTGTAGGGTGTACTCCACCAGCGCTTGTCCTTATCGAACTTATTCAGCTTAGGGGAGCCCGATACATTGAATGGCGTGATACTCATCAAGCCATTGGGTACGACGGCTCCAGGGTTAGTCGTACCGAAGTTAGAGGTCCCGATGAAGGGATTGACTTCATCGATGAGTCGCTTGGTGCTCTGTGCCCATGCATTGCTCGAGAGCACGAGGAGCGATAGAGCAGCGACCAGTGGCAGCTTTGTTAGCTTCATATCGTACGTATAATAAGTAGAGTGGTAGGGGAAACAGAGTTCATCCCTTGGATAAGGATCATGGACGCTGTCGTAGTGAAGCGAGGATGATGATTATCCAAGGGATGATCTCATATAGGCCTCTTCTTTATGAGGCAGAGTATGGGGAGGGATTAGCGGAGCTTACCGCCACCCATGAATGGTATCTTCGGCATCTTGGGCATCTTTCCACCCTTGAAGCCCTGAAGCGTCTTCATCATCTTGCGGGTCTGGGTGAACTGCGTGAGGAGCTTATTGACATCTTGTACGCTCGTCCCACTCCCAAGAGCGATGCGCTTACGGCGATGACCATCGAGGATATGAGGCTTAGCTCGCTCCTCGGGCGTCATCGAGTAGATCATAGCTTCGATGCTCTTGAAGGCATCGTCCTTGATATCGATATCCTTCAGTGCCTTCCCGACACCAGGGATCATCGCTGCAAGATCCTTGATGTTACCCATCTTCTTGATCTGCTGGATCTGGGCGAGGAAGTCATTGAAGTCAAACTGATCCTTAGCGATACGTTCCTCAAGGCGCTTGGCTTCGCGTTCATCGTAGAGCTGCTGGGCACGCTCGACAAGTGAGACGATATCACCCATGCCGAGGATACGGTCGGCCATACGATCGGGGTGGAAGACATCCAGTGCATCCATCTTCTCGCCCATCCCGACGAACTTGATCGGCTTATCGACGACGGTACGGATGGAGAGGGCAGCACCACCGCGGGTATCCCCGTCAAGCTTAGTGAGGACGACGCCGTCGAAGTCAAGGCGTTCGTTGAAGGTCTTGGCCGTATTCACAGCGTCCTGCCCTGTCATCGAGTCGACGACGAAGAGCGTCTCCGAGGGGCGGATAGCACGCTTGATCTCTTCGATCTCACGCATCATCTCTTCATCGACAGCCAGACGACCAGCGGTGTCGATGATCACGACATCGCAGCCCTGACCCATAGCTTCAGCGACACCACGGCGAGCGATGCTCACGGGATCCTTGCTGTCGAGGTCAAAGAATACGGGGACATCGAGCTGACCTGCCAGCACGCGAAGCTGCTCGATAGCAGCGGGACGATAGACGTCACCAGCTACGAGCATGGGCTTCTTGCCTTGCTTGGTCTTGAGGAGGTTAGCCAGCTTCCCAGAGAAGGTTGTCTTCCCCGAGCCCTGAAGACCCGACATGAGGATGATGGCGGGCATGCCCGTGAGGTTCAGCTCTGCAGCCTTGCCTCCCATGAGGTTAGCCAGCTCATCGTGGACGATCTTCACCATCAGCTCGCCTGGGCGGACAGCGGTGAGGACATCCTGACCTAAGGCCTTCTCCTTGACGTCTTCGGTGAATTTCTTAGCTACGTTATAGTTGACGTCCGCTTCGAGGAGTGCTCGGCGCACATCCTTGAGCGTCTCAGCTACATTGAGTTCGGTGATCTTACCTTCGCCCTTGAGGATCTTAAATGACCGCTCGAGGCGCTCACTCAGGTTTTCGAACATATCTATACGAGTCTATTGGTTGCGGTATCGGGGAAGATAACTGCGGGCTTGAAGCCCTGTGCTTCTTCGTAGGTCATCCAAGCATAGGCCATGATGATCACGGTATCGCCAGGCTGCACCAGACGGGCTGCAGCTCCGTTGAGGCAGATGACACCTGATCCTCGCTCTCCAGCGATGACGTAGGTCTCGAGGCGAGCCCCATTGTTATTATTGACGATCTGTACCTTCTCTCCTGGGAGGATATTAGCGGCCTCGATGAGGTCGGTATCGATAGTGATACTCCCGATGTAGGAGAGGTTCGCTTCGGTGACTGTGACGCGGTGAATCTTGGACTTCAGTAATTCAACAAGCATATCTCTTATATTTCTTTGATCCAGGCACGACGGGTCTTGTGGTGCTTACGCTCGAAGTAGTTCCACTGCATCTGTACAGCAGCGTTGGTCTCGAGCTCTGGATTGCTCTCGGCATAGCGTACGCCGTTCTTCTGGAAGACAGGGATGAGGTCGTCGAAGAGAAGTGCATTGACGCCCTTGTTCTGATACTCTGGGATGACCCCGATGAGGTAGAGGTCTACGATGGGGTTCTTCATCTTCAGTGCACGTAGTAGGTGTGCCCATCCGAAGGGGAAGAGGCTTCCCTTAGCTTTCTGTAGCGCACGGCTAAGGTTGGGCAGCGTGATGCCGAAGCCAATGACCTTATCATCTTCCTCGCGGACGATGACGGTCACGAAGTCGTAGCGTAGCATAGGGATGTACATACGCACATAGTAGTCGATCTGCTCACGTGACAGCTCAGATACCCCGTAGAGGACTGAGTAGGCTTGGTTCAGCGTGTCGAAGATGCGGTGTGCATAGGGGAGGATCTCCTGTTGATTCTTGAACTTCAGAGTCTTGAGCCCGTACTTCTTGCGGACGATCTCGGCGATACGCTTGTGCTTCTCGGGGATCTCCTCGGGGATCATGATCTTATACTCCTGCCAGTCCTGATCCTTGACAAAGCCCATGCGCTGCATGTGCTTGGGGTAGTATGCATAGTTGTAGATCGTAGCCATCGTACCGAGCTGGTCGAAGCCCTCGATGAGCATCCCTTCGTGGTCGAGGTCAGAGAAGCCCATGGGCCCCTGGAGCATATCCTTGCCACGGGCCTTGCCCCAGTCGGCAACAGCCTTGAAGAGCGCATCGACGACTTCATTGTCATTGATGAAGTCGACGAAGCCGAAGCGTACGTTGTTTTGGTTCCACGTCTCGTTGGCGCGGTGATTGATGATCCCTGCGATACGCCCGACGATACGCCCATCGCGATAGGCAAGGAAGTATGCGGCTTCGCAGAACTTAAAGGCGGGGTTGCGTGCTGGGTCCAGCGTGAGGAGTTCGTCCTCGATGAGCCCAGGTACGTGATACGGATTGCCCTTGTAGAGCTTGAGGTTGAACTTGACGAACTTCCTCAGGTCGGCTTTCTCCGTGATCTGTCTTATTTCGACTGCCATATATTATCGTTGTCTCTTGTGCCTCGGTGAGGCTTACACAATGTGCACAAAGATACGGTAAAAAGCTAAGATGCCGAGGAATGAGCTTCGTGGAGATAAGGCTTCTTATAGCTTATCTCATAATGCTGTCCTTGTGGTATGTCGTCCCATTATCATAGTACTCCGTGGATAGTCACTTCGTAAACGACTACTGCTCTGTGCTCGAACTAACTACTATTGCTACGAGGGCAAACGACTACTCGTTCGGGGTATGAACGACTATTGGTTCGTACTTGGAACAACTACAGCTTTGAGAGGGAATGACTATTGCTGTAGTCTTGTACCTCGCTCATTTCGATTTACTTACTCGAGGCTATTCGGTGTAAAGCAGTATCGAGTGCCAGCTGTGAGTACCTTGGAGCGGTTGTCCTGTCTTGCTCTAAAAGTAGAAAGCCAAAGGTGGATGGAAAATGAACCAGTACTGGTCGACGATTTGACCAGTACTGGTCAGCTCGCGAATCAGTATAGGTACATTTAGTGACCAATACTGGTTCATATATAGGTATATGGGTGCGTGGGTAGAGCTATATAGGAATCAGTCCAAAGCTATATAGCTTTGTGAAATGACTTATATTGGGTTGTTGCTTCGCGTATGGATAAAAGTTGTGGACGAGTGGCAGATAAGTTTGGGCTACGTATGTGGCTCTAATATCTACGTACGTGGATATTTGGATTTGCGTGCCTGGTCTTTAAGACTACGTACATAGACAGAGGAAAACCACTACGTGAAGATACTTTTTCCTTCACGATAATGGCACTTTTCCCTCCGCTGAATAAGAGGAGTATTTGCGATAAGGCGAAGGGCTTGTGTATCTAAAAGCAGCGAGGTGCCGCCCCAGCCAAGGGAGCGGCACCTCGCGATGCATTAGGATGAAGGGGGTGATTACTACTTCACATTGGGCAGCTCGAGACCGTATTGCTTCTTCTTGTCGATAGCCTTGAGGAGGAGGCTCATTAGTAGAGCGATGACACCGAAGCTGGCGAAGACAAGCATGGCAAGCGTATAGTCCTTGGGCTGACCTTCGGGTATACCCTTATTAGACGAGTCAAGGACACTACCTACGATGATGGGTACAGTCATCAAACCTATATTCTGAATCCAGAAGATAGCTGAGTAAGCGGATCCCAGTACCTTGTTGTCGATAAGCTTAGGAACTGCAGGCCATAGTGTCGCTGGTACGAGTGAGAAGGATATCCCAAGGACGACAATTGCAGTCATAGCCACAATCCCACTGCCGAGACTATCATATACGAAGGGATAGAGAGCAAAGGTCAGGTGGCAGACAATCATAAGAATAGAACCAACGATGAGCATCGTTGCACCCTTACCCTTGCGGTCAAGATAGTAGCCTAGTAAAGGTGTCACGAGCGCAGCTCCAAATGGGAAGACACTGAAGATACGCGATGCGAATTCGTTATCAAAGCCTACCTTGTATTGTAGCATCTCAGTGGCGAACTTCTGGAAGGGGAAAATAGCCGAGTAGTAGAGCGCACACAGGATAGCGACAATCCAGAAGACGCCTGTGCCAAAGACCTTCCCAAGGTCAGAGAACTTGAAGGGTTCTTCTGCTTCTTCCTCTTCTTCACCTTCGATATCCTTATCAAGTGCCTTATCCATGAAGAAGTAGACGATATACAGCATCAGACCTATGCAAAGGAGCAGGGCGCAGAAGATTACGGGAGCCTGTACTGTTTCGAACTTCTTAGATAGCCAAGGAGAGATCCACAAGGCACCAGCTACCCCAAGGCGTGCTACAGCCATCTCGATGCCCATAGCGAGTGCCATTGATCTGCCTTTGAACCACTTGACGATAGCACGGGATACCGTTACACCGGCCATCTCAGTACCACAGCCGAAGAGCATGAAGCCGAGGCAGGCGCAGAGAGCCGTGGGAGGGAGGTTCCACCCCGTGATGCCATGGATGGAGCTGCTGAAGCTATTGATAGCATCATAGCCAGGGCCTCCATTGCGGAAGGTTGCACTCAGGGCATAGACCTTGATAAGGGCCCCAATGACCATGAAGCTACCTGAGAGTAGTGCAGTGAAGCGTACACCCATCTTATCGAGGATGATACCTGCGAGGATGAGGAACCCAATGAAGACGTTGAGGAAGAATTCACTCCCGCCATAGAGCCCGAAGATGGTAGAGTCCCAGCCGAGCTCGGTCTCGACGAGTGTTTTCACTGGAGAGAGTACGTCTACGAACATGTAGGCGAAGAACATCGTCAGCGAGAGGAGTGCCAGCGCACCCCAGCGGGCGGCTGGCTTGTCACGCAGTGACAGCTTTGCTTGTTCCATATTGATAGAATTATTAGTTAGTTGATATCTGTGTTAGAGAGGTCCGCCAAGAGGTCGGAGATGAGGAAGTTGCTCCCCCCGACGAAGAGGACATCTGTATCTGGGTTTGCCGCCTTGCGAGCAGCGATGAGTGCCTCGTGGACGTTCGGATAAGTGCTGCCTTGTAGTCCATACTGCTCAGCTAGAGCTTGTAAGTCCTCTGGTGCGAGAGCACGTGGCACGGAGGCTGCGGTGAAGTAATAACGCGCTTCTTTCGGTAGACGTTGTAGTACTCCGCGGATATCCTTGTCATTGACCATGCCGAAGATGATGTGTAGGGGACGCTGTAGGCTACGGAGTTGCTCTACGATATAGCGGACGCCATCTTCATTGTGTGCAGTGTCGCAGATGAGGGTGGGGTGCTGAGATAGTACTTCCCAGCGTCCGCGCAGCCCAGTGAGCGAAACGACATCACGTAGTCCGTCACGGAATGCTTCCTCTGAGATGGCGATTCCTTGCCTACGTAGCTCTTGGATCGTAGCGTAGATCGCTCGGAAGTTATCCCGCTGTACGAGTCCACCCAAGCCGAAGTAGTAGGGGAGAGCTTCCTCTCCTTCAAGCGTAAAGCTCTGGCCTGGGAACTCGGGTGTCTGTGCCTTAATGTGTACGGCTTCTTCGGCGAAGATGATGGGAGCCTCCTCTTCGGCTGCCTTCTTCACGAAGACCTCGCGCACTTCAGAGGATTCGCCTCGCCCGATGATGACAGGCGTATGAGGCTTGATGATACCCGCCTTCTCCCGAGCTATAGCCTCGAGCGTATCTCCGAGTAGCTGGGTGTGATCCTTGCTGATGCTGGTGATGACGGAGGCGATGGGCGAGATGATGTTGGTGCAGTCAAGTCGTCCACCCAGCCCAACCTCGATGACGGCGAAGTCTACCTGTGCCTGACGGAAGTAGTCGAAAGTCATGAGCGTCGTGATCTCGAAGAAGGAGGGCGAGCGCTCTTCGATGAGGGGCTTAGCCTCCTCTACGAAGCGACAAACGAAGTCTTCGCTCACCATCTCTCCATTCACTCGGATGCGCTCACGGAAGTCTAAGAGGTGGGGGGATGTGAAGAGCCCCACACGATAGCCAGAGGCCTGTAAGACGGCTGCTATCGTGTGGGAGGTCGACCCCTTACCATTCGTGCCACCGACATGTATCGTGCGGTAGCAGCGGTGGGGATGGCCGTAGTGTGTGTCCAGGGTATGTGTTGTCTCTAAGCCTGGCTTGTATGCCGTGGTGCCTACCTGCTGGAAGACGGGCGTAGCCGCATAGAGATACTCAATAGCTTCTTGATAGGTCATCGAAGTCTATTCAGTGAGTCTGGGGCAGGAGCTCAGGATGGAGGGTAATCGTCTGATCTCTATCTGGCCCAACGGAGATGATCGTGATGGGTACACCGATCTCACGCTCTACGAAGGTAATGTAGTCCTTGAGCTCCTGAGGGAACTCCGCTGCAGAGGTGAGCTTAGTCGTGTCGCACTGCCACCCCTTGAGCTCGGTGTAGACAGGGCGTACCGCATCGGTAAGCTCATAGGGGAAGTTGCGCGTCTTCTTACCATCGATCTCGTAGTCTGTGCAGACGCGGATCGTGGCGAAGCTATCGAGGACGTCGCTCTTCATCATGATCAGGCGGCTGACCCCATTGAGCATCACCGTATAGCGTAGAGCTACGAGGTCGAGCCAACCACAGCGGCGGCGGCGACCTGTCACAGAGCCAAACTCATGACCCAGCGAGCAGAGCTGCTCACCCGTTTCGTCGAAGAGCTCCGTGGGGAAGGGACCCGAGCCGACACGGGTGCAGTAAGCCTTGAAGATCCCGTAGACCTCACCGATCTGTCGTGGAGCGACGCCGAGACCTGTGCAGCAGCCTGCGCAGACTGTGTTGCTTGAGGTGACGAAGGGATAGGAGCCGAAGTCGATATCTAAGAGCGAGCCCTGTGCACCCTCTGCTAAGACGCGACGCGAGGAGCGAAGTGCATCGTTGATATACTCTTCGCTATCGATGAAGGTGAACTCTTCGAGGTACTTGATCGCATCCATCCACTGAGCTTCGAGAGCTTCGAGGCCCTCCGTGGGGTGCTGATAAGCGCGGAGAAGGGTCAGGTGACGCTCCTTCGCTTCTTGGTACTTGCGGAGGAAGTCGGAGTGAATGTCCCCGACGCGTAGCCCTGTGCGGCTGACCTTGTCGGTATAGGTAGGGCCAATGCCCTTCCCTGTCGTCCCGATCTTGGCACCGCCCTTGGCTGCCTCTTGTGCTGCATCGATCATGCGGTGCGTGGGGAGGATCAGGTGCGCCTTGCGAGAGATGACGAGGCGCTTACGCAGATCGTGCCCGCTGCGGGAGAGTGCGCGAGCTTCTTCGGCAAAGAGGATGGGGTCAAGGACTACACCATTACCGATGACGTTGATCTTGTCGCCCTGGAAGATACCTGAGGGGATGGAGCGAAGGATGTACTTTTCTCCTTCGAATTCCAGCGTATGCCCCGCGTTGGGACCGCCTTGGAAGCGTGCAATAATATCATAGGAGGGCGTCAGTACATCGACGATCTTCCCTTTGCCTTCATCGCCCCACTGCAGCCCGAGGAGCACATCGACTTGTTCCATTGTATGTGTATTTGCTGTATTGTTTGTTGTCAGCTTACACTGTGGCTCTATGCCCAGCGTATGAGCGGTGCTTAGCGGATCGGCATCTCAGTGGTAGCTTGTCGCGTCATCGAGGGTAAAATCCTTGGCTTGCTCACGTACAAATATACTCTTTTCCCCCCGTTTTAAGGCAATATTGTCCGCTACTGACAGCGCAAATCTCCGGAGGAGCTTGTGCTGGCTTCTTGACCTCTCGTCCTCGGCTTTATTGAGGTGGAATGAAAAGGTATATACCCTTGGAGCAAATAGTATATACCCTTCGGCTGAATAGTATATACCTTTCGAGCAAAAGGTATATACCCTACGATAGAAAGGTATATTCCTCGCGGCGGTAAGGTATATTCCTCACGGCAGTAAGGTATATTCCTCACGATAGCGAGGTATATACCTTCTTCTCTCCTCCCTATATGCTTGCTACGGCTTCCTACAGAAAGGCGTTCCACAGCATACGAAAGCGGGGCGCAGGACCTGATGCCCTACACCCCGCTACTACTTGGTGATGGATAATGAAGAATGCCTTAGCCGAGGCGCTCTATGAGAGCTCCGACGAGCGATGGGATGGTCGCCTGCGGTGCGATGAGCTGGGGATCAAGGCCGTAGCTTCGTACGGCACCTGCCGTTTGCTCTCCAAGGACTGCGATGGGAAGCTCACGTAGCAGGTCGGTCAGCTGATATTGCTCCAGTAGCTCTACAAGGTGATGGATCGCCGATGAGCTGCATGCCGTCAGGTAGTCAGCTGATGCCAGCGTCGCCCGAAGCTCCTCCGCTTCGTAATGAATCGGACTATTGGTGTAGAGCGGAAGGCGCTCACAGCGGTAGCCTGATTCCTCCAGGAGATGAGCAAGGTCGTCATGCGCCAGTGCCGAAGCAGGTAGAAGCAGGGGCTTATCGTGGGGGGCAGAGACTTGCTCCACAAATTCGCGGGCGAAGGCCTTAGCGTGGTACTTGCTGGGCATAAAGTCGGGCTTGATACCTTGAGCTTCGAGCGCAGCCGTGGTCATCGGTCCTAGCGACGCAATACGGCAGGGCGAGAGCGCACGGGCATCAAGTCCAGCTCGGTGCAGTGCTACGAAGAAGAACTCCACGGCGTTGGGCGAGGTGAAGAAGATCCAGCCGTAGCGCGCCAGCTGACCGAGGTGTGTGGCGACTTCTGCGTTGATGGCTTCGTTGGATGATAGTTCGATGGTCGGTAGAAGGAGTGCCTCGGCGCCTTCACTTTCGAGGGCTTCCTGCAGTGAGGAGGCTTGATGACGTGCTCGCGTAACGATGACCTTCTTCCCAGCCAAGGGGCGTGACGTGCGACCTTCACTCAGACGGATCACCTCACCAATGACGAAGAGGGCGGGCGTATAGGCCGTGAAGTCTTCTTCGGGATCAGTGAACTCCCCGAGGGTGCGTGCTAAAAGTGCCTGCTGTGGGGTCGTCCCTCGGCTAACCAAAGCTGCTGGGGTCGCTGCGGAGCATCCCGCCTCGATGAGAGCTTGGCTAATCGAAGCGATTTGGCGAACACCCATGTAGAAGATCAGCGTACCGCCGAGCTTGGCAAGAGCTTGCCAGTCGAAGGCAGGGAGCTCTCCTGACTCCGAGTGGGCAGTAAGGCAAGTGAACGAACGACTGACTGCTCGGTGCGTCACGGGAATATCGAAGTAGGCCGGAGCAGCAAGCCCCGCCGTGATCCCTGGCACAATCTCATAGCGGATACCAGCTTCACGGAGCACGTTCATCTCCTCTCCTCCGTGAGCGAAGACAAAGGGATCGCCGCCCTTGAGACGTACGATCTTACTCGCCCCTTCAGAAGCCAGCTCGACGAGCAGCGCATTGATCTCGGGCTGCTTCATAGAGTGCGCGCCATAGCGCTTCCCTACATTGTAGAGGCGGGTAGCCGGGGGGATGAGCTCGATAACGCGGGGAGAGACGAGAGCGTCATAGACGACGATCTCCGCTGAGGTGATCAGTTCGTAGGCACGACGGGTAAGGAGCTTGGGGTCACCAGGACCAGCTCCGACGAGATATACGGTACTCATGCTGTGGTGATATGCTGAAGGTGCTCGATGAGCTGCGAGAGTAGGGTGTCAATATCAGAGAGTGGGGTGCGGTGTGTAGCCAGATAGTGCTCCGTCCCCGAAGCGTTCGCGTAGAAGACACGAAGCTCTGCCGTCTCGCCCTCGATATGGCAGACGCAGCCCAAGGGGAGGGCACAGCCGCCACCTAAGCGCTTGAGGAGGCTTCGTTCAATGGTAACCTCTCGCTCGGTCTTCGCGTCATGGATCTGCTGAAGTAAGGTCTGCAGCTCACCATCTTCGTCTCGCGTCTGGACGGCAATAGCTGCCTGCCCAGGAGCAGGTACGATGATCTCTTCACTGATAGGATAGCGGGTGACGTCCTTCATATCCAGACGAGTGAGACCAGCTTCTGCGAGGAGGGTAGCATCGAAGAGTCCAGCGTCGACCTTCCCCATGCGGGTCTCTACATTCCCTCGGATAGGCTCGGTACGCAGATGAGGATAGTGGAGAGCTATCTGATAGGCGCGGCGCCGGCTGGATGTCCCGATGAGAGCACCTTCGGGCAAAGTCTCGAGAGGCATCGGTCCTATGAGCGTGTCGTGTGTGACGGCACGAGGCAGATAAGCTGCTATGCGGGTGCCAGGAGCAGGATCAACGGGAAGATCCTTGAGGCTGTGCACGGCGAAGTCTATCTCTCCAGCTCGCAGTGCTTCCTCAAGAGCTCCCGTGAAGAGTCCCTTGTCTCCCGAGGCATCAAGGGAGAGATGCTGGAGCTTGTCCCCCTTAGTCTTGATGATCTTGAGCTCTATCTGAAGGGTAGGGAAGTGCTGGAGGAGGGCATCGCGTACCATCTCGCTCTGGCGCAGTGCGAGCTGGCTTCCCCTCGTCCCGAGGATGAAGGTCTTAGGAGTCATGTGATGGAAGCTTACCTTGTATATGGGTGAAGAGCTGGAGGAGTGTCTTGGAGTAGGTCTTAAGCCCTGTCGTCTCGCTCAGCTCTCGCAGTGCTGAGACGATCGCAGTCGTGTAAGTGGTGCGTAGATGTTCGTCCCAGTGCGAGATGAGCTTACGTTTCTCTTCGTTTAAGTCGTGGGGAAGGGCAGAGAGTTCCTTGTCGAGGAGTTGATGGGATACCTGCTGGATGAGACCGATAGTCTGTCTTACCTCCGCAGCATCGCACCACTGGAGGAAGTCCTGTACCATCGACTGGATGTAGCTACGTATCTCCTCGCGCTGATGAATCTCTTCGCCCGAGAGATACTGCTGACTCCTCAGATCATCGATCGTATAGAGGTGGAGGTGGGGGACTTCGTCTAGCGATGGATTGACATTGCGTGGCACAGCCATATCGAAGAAGTAGCGCTCCCCTTGTGGTATATGTACAAGGAGCTCCTCCGTGATAATCGGAGTAAGAGAAGAGGTGGCGACGAAGGTGATAGGAGAGGTTGTGAGCGCCTGAGGAAGATGATCATCCGAGTACACCGAGGGGATCTGGTGCTTCTCAGCAAAGGCTATGGCTCTCTCACGGGTACGATTGTAGATGCTCACCATAGGATGCTGGAGTTCCTGTAGGCGGCGGGCAATGACTTCTGCCATCTGTCCCGCTCCGAGGATGAGTACGGGCTGCTCAGAGAAGTTCGTGATACGCTGTCGGAGGTAGTCGACGGCTGCTATCCCTGCAGAGATCGGTGTCGCCGAGAGTAGGTACTCACTGCGCACTTTCTTAGCAGTCTCAAAGGCTCGATGACAGAGACGAGAGATCACGGCTGTACTCTGCTCGTGAGTCGTAGCACGACGATAGGCTTCCTTCAGCTGTCCGAGGATTTGGGTTTCTCCAAGGACCATCGACTCCAGCCCACAAGCCAAACGAAAGAGGTGGCGTATGGCCTCTGTGTGATGTAGAGTTGTGAAGATCGATTCGTCCCCAGAGTGGCGTATGCGCTTGAAGCGATAGAGACTGCGGATGAGTGTAGACTCAAGCTCCTGTGTTACTTGGTTGGGTGCTTCGTAATAGATCTCCAGGCGGTTGCAAGTAGATAGAACAAAGCCACCAAGTAGACCTTGCTCCCCTTGCCACTGTGAGATAAGTTGGACTGCTTCTTCCTCTCCGAGGGCGAACTGCTCACGTCTCGATAGGGAGGCGGTCTTATGGTTGATACTAATGAGTCCGATCATGGATCGTATCCTGTAGTAGTGATTCTTTTAGTTCGTCGTAGGCCTGGCGCAGACGAGCACGCTCAGCCTCATCGGTAGCCTCTTGCAGTGCTTGACGATATTGGGCGAGGGCTTGTAACCGTGCTTTGAAGCCATCGGGAAGTGTTTCACTCCATGCCGTCTTGAGCTGCTGCGTGATCTCGGGGAGGCGGTAGTCGCTGTGCACCGCTAGGGTGATGCCCTCCTTGTGAGCGGTAGCGCCAAACTGTAAGTTTCCTCGCGTCGCATCGCTGAGTAGAGAGAAGAGGTAGCCTGCAGCCTCAAGCTCTTTCGCAAAGCGAAGCTCTTCACCAGCGTCTCCTATTCCTAAGATGGCGATACGTGCCTCACCTACATCGGAGATCCCAGTGTAAGCACGAGGAATCCACTCAAAGTCACCTTTTCCTGCTGCTTCTGTGAGCTCATCACAGAGAGCTGGTGCCATGACTTTGAATGGGATGCGACGCTCAATAAGTCCTTGGGCTTTGCGCCAAATTCCCTTTCCTCCTCCGACGAGGAGTATGGGAAGTGCTTCCGATGATAGGAAGAGCGGGAGGTGATACTGCTGTAGCTCCGTACGGATTGGGCGGGGAGGCGCCTGCTGATGCGTACGAGTTCGCCATGCCCAGGGTTGTGGAAGGTGCTTATCCTTTAGCAGGATACTATCGGACCAAAGATCAGGAGCCTTGCGATCACAAATCAGTTTGCCTGCCTCCATCAGTAATACTCGATCAGCGAAGCGGCTGGCCAGCTCCATGTCGTGGGTGGAGATGATGATGGTCTTCCCTGCAAGGTGTAGCTGCTCCAGTAAGTCCAACACACGCTCCGTGTACAGCGCGTCAAGTGCCGCCGTAGGTTCGTCAAGGATTAGAACTTCAGGATCGGTAGCGAGGACAGCTACCAGAGCTACCCACTTTTTTTGGCCTTCACTCAGTTCATGGGGGGGCTTGTGGCGGAGCTCGGCGAGATTATAGCGAGTCAAGAGTTCCTCAAGTCGATTATGAAGGGCTTCCTCACGTAGACCCATATTCTTAAGTCCGAAGGCGATCTCATCTTCGACAGAGGGAGTGAAGAGCTGATAATTGGAGTTTTGGAGTACGAGTGCTACTTGCTGTCTTAGGGAGACTCGCTCTTGGGGACGAATAAGTTGGCCATGGAGATAGACTTCTCCGCTCCATAAGGATTGGAGTCCTGAGAGTAGAAGGAAGAGGGTAGACTTCCCCGCGCCGTTATGCCCGATGAGAGCTATACGCTCTCCTCGCTGTATGGTGCAGGTGACACCGCGGATAGCCTCATATCCATCTTCATAGTGGAAGGATAGCTCTTTGACTTGCAGTAGAGGAAAGTGATTCATACTCTCAGTGCTGTTGTGTGAGCTACTTCTTAGCCCTTCATCTTCATATCCTCGAGATTGGAGCCCAAGGTAAAGTTTGTCTGATTCCACTTGGCTCAATATGAAAGTGCGCGAGAGGAGCATGCCGAAGTGCTGTAGCTTCTCGCCCAAGCTCCCTTGGTAACCTAAACGGCTCGTCTGTGCCAGCCGAATCTGCCCCGCTGTTTCCTCCAGGACAAAGATATAGCGGTAGGTGAGCTCAATGAGCTCAATGAAGAGCTTGGGAGTACCAAGGCTGCATAGCACTGTATAGAGTCGATGGAGCGGAAGAAGCTGTAGGAGGAGCATCATTGAGGAGGCGGAGGCTAAGCAGCGAAGTCCCGTTTTGACAGCCAGTACACTGCCTACCTTCGTGACACCCCAGCCACCGAAGTCTATCCATAGAGAGCTCCCTTCTCCACGGCCTAAGGCAATCGGTAGAATTGAGAGGAGGATGAAGAACGATATGATGAGGAGCCTACGTGTCAAAAGCCATCTTTTTCCCGTGCTTCGAGCAAAAGTCAAGCCAATGATAGCAGCTGCAAGCATGAGGAGATAAGCTGTATGCTGCAGCACAAGTGCTACCCCAAGGAGAAGTAGACACAAGAATAAGTACCCCTGCTCCTCACGGAGCGTAGGGCGTCGAGAGCAGTGCTTCGTGTGGGACATTAGGCTTCTTGCTCCTTCTGCTTGGATTGATGTCTCTTATAAATGAGCTGGTAGTATCCCCAGGCGAATAGAGCAATACCAATAGCTACCTGAAGTGCGAAGAGAAGAGGCTCTGCAAACTCTGATGGCTCGAAGCTCTCAAGGAATGGAGTTGGATTGAAGCCCGGGGTTAGTCGCCCAATCATTTCTCCGGCTTGGTCGTCTGTACCTGCTCCTATGTCAAAAAGGCCTGCTAAGATGGGTAATGCAAGGCATACTACAGCGAGAATTGAGAGCCCAATGAATTGTGGGCGTAGGCTACTCTTTGTAGAGGACTGCGTGCTGGATGCTTTCACGCTGGTAGCCGTTTTTGCTTGGCTCTTTTCAAGGAGGCGGAGTACAATGACTGTCAAGATACCTTCAATAATAGAGAGTGGCACCTGTGTGATAGCGAAGATCCCGAGGAATTTCCATGCAGCTCCCATAATACCTGTGACGGTATCGGGATAGACAACAGCAAGCTGAAAAGAGGTGACGATATAGGTTGCCATCGATCCGCAGAAGGTTGCGATGAAGATGACTAGACTCTTTGGTAAGCGAGCAGAGGTTAGAAGGCGAAAGAGTGCGTAGGCAACAAAAGGGCCTGCAATAGATAGCGAGAAGATATTTGCCCCCAGTGTACTGATCCCCCCATGAGCCAATAGCAGAGCTTGGAAGAGAAGCACGATAGCTCCGACTAAAGGCATTGCCATAGGACCAATCGTAAGCGTACCCAATGTGGTCCCAGTAAGGTGGGAGCTACTCCCCGCGACGGAGGGCATCTTTAGAGCAGAGAGAATGAAAGTATAAGCAGCTGCCAAGGCGAAAGAACTCTTCATGCGAGGAGAAGCCTTGATCTGACGGGCTACAAAGCGATAGCTGAAGACCACAAAGGGGAGAGCTATGAGATACCAAAGGATGCACCACTTCAGAGGAATGAATCCTTCCATGATGTGCATAGCCCCAAGTGGCTCTAGTCCCAAAGCGAGCGTGAGGAGCAGTAGATAGATACGCTTATTCATAGTTGAGGTTGTCGATATATATGAATATGCAGGGCTGGTCACAATTACTGCTCGCGCTCTGCTGCCATCAGATGATCAAGCCATACCTGACGGAGGGAGGCATAGTCTGCCAGCCCGTGAAGGTGGCAATTTTCTTCTTCGATCTTGTAGCCAAGCGCCTTGAAGCGGATCTTCCAGCTTTGCTCATCCAAAGGGGTATCCTCTTCTTCGTCACCCGCCATATCATTGAGAGCATGGTCACCCGCTACAGACATGAGGGGGAGGAGGTTAAGCGTCGTGCCCACTGGACATACCTCAGCTAATCGCTCAGCGACGTCCTCAAAGAGCATGTCTTCAAAGTCTACCGTCCCGATGAGTATGCGCGAGCAGCGCCCCTGTAGGTAGTCATGTAGTCGACGATAGCGACCATTGGCTTCGGGATGCTTATCTGTATTGTTGCCATGTCCCATGAGTATGAGAGCTTCCCCTCGCTCCAAGCACTCGCGGAAGAGTGAATAGATACAATCTCCTACACGCTCAATATCAGCTTGACTCCAAAGTAGGGGTACACCGACTGTAGTCGGTATCTGAGGAAAGAGACGATGGAACTGTGGGATGTAGCGGTCATCAATGAAAGAGTACTCCAGACCAGGAATGACGTGTAGAGACTGGATACTTACAGCCTTATAGCCAGCTTTACCAATGGCTTCGAGCCACTTATCTGTGGTATAGTATTCTTCGCCTGTCTTCTTAAGCCATTTGCGGATGCAGAACTTGGAGGTGAAGGCCATATAGATATCTCTATCGGGGAAACTCTCAGCAAAGGCATTGCGCAATGTTGCAAAGGTTTTGTGTGGCCCTTCATAGGTACTCCCAAAAGTGACTAATAGCAGGGCTCGCTCATGTCGCTTCTCTGCGCAGACACGGGCGATCAGTGGGTTTTGGTTACTCTGTTCCATAGTGATTACTCCTGTGTATTGGCCTCATGGCGATACTTCACCTAATGAGGATTGCACAAAGTTACTCTTTATCTAACAGATTCTAAAGGACGAAAAGGAGGAGATCGGTATGCTGTACGATCAGATGAGCAGGGGCTATAAAACGAGTGTTGACTGTCTCCCGACAGCCAACACCCTTCGTTAACCTTAAATCTAGTACCATGAAAAACACACTGCAGATATGCGTTAAATAATTTGGGTCCTCCAAATATTTCTTGATGTTTATTACTTTATATTCGTATGTCGCTTTTGGATAGAGTATTCCTACGATGAGAGAACTTTCATACAAGGGAGGAATATCTGTTTGCTGCTGACAAATGGATAAAAATAGGCCCTCAGGATATCCTGAGGACCTATTAAATATTTGAGACCAGAAACTCTTACTTGGTCTTGATGCCGAGCTTCTTGGCGATGTCTTCAGGGATAGCTGAGCGATGAAGTACGATGTTCATCGTCTTGCCCTTTACGAAGTTGTAAGAAGCGTACCAGTGTCCCTTGTAGGCACCAGCTTCACCCCATGAGTTCTTTACCATGAAGAACTTGCGGCCAATCTGGTTCTTTGCGATACCGTAGATGACCATACCATGGTCGTCGGTGAGCTCGTAGTTGTCGAAGCCCTTCTGACGATATTCCTGGGTAGGCTCAATTTCGGGTACATCAGCCGTGTGGATGAGCTGATTCAGCAGGCGCTGCTTATCTGAGGAGTTAAGGCCGATCCAGCGAGCCTGGTCAGAACCCTTCGTTTCGATTTCTTCCACATCGGGAAGGACAGCAATACCGTCACGGGTGAAGCCCTTTTCACTCACGTCAGAGCCCCAAGCAATCGTGTAGCCCTTATTGATGGCATACTCCATGGTGCGCATGAATTCATCGATGGGGAGGTTATAGGACTCAGCCCAACGCCAGTTGTCTTCGATTTCGAGGGCGAACTTGCTGTAGAAGGGGTGATGGGTGAAGGAGGTCAGTGAGACATAGTCATCTGCATTCAGACCCATTTCCTGAGCATAGCTCTTGGGCGTGTACTTCTTGCCATTGAACGTGAAGCTTTCGGGAAGCTTGCCGAGGTACTGGTCAATGATAGACTCAAAGGCGGGATACCATGCTGGAGATAGCTTGCCGTTAGGGTTGCTGACGATAGCATCAAGGAAGCCCTTGAGGGCAGCTTCCATTTCGCCGTGCTGATTCTTAGTCGTTCCGTAGTTAAGACCAGGGAGGACTGACTGGGGAACAGCACCATACTCCTTGAGTACATAGAGTACATCGTAGAAAGATCCACCCTGTGCGAAGTTCAGCTTGCCATGTAGACGGACATACTTACGTCCCTTGTCGCGGTAGGAGTGGCTGACTACGAACATCTCAGAGAGGTCATACTCACCCTTACCGATGCGGATCAGCTCATCTTCCAGGAAGCTCTGACCTGAGTAAGCCCAGCAAGTACCTGAGTTTGCCTGATTCTTGATTGAGGTGATGCGTGCGTCCTTGACGGTCGTGAAGACGTTAGGCTGTCCAGCGTCCTTAGACTGAGTGGGTGCTTGTGCCAGTGCCAGGGAAGAAGTCATCCCTGCGATGGCCATGATAGCGATAAGTTTCTTCATCTTTGATGGGTATATGTAATAGTTACGAGTTACATCAAGTGCCTATTCCCTATGGGTATTTGCCACAAGGGTATCCAAAGATACACAATAATTCGCTTCGTCGGCTCGTAGTCAGACAGCTGCAAAGATGTGGCTCGGAAGTAGATTGCCTTTAGGGGTAAGGGCGAAACTACTGGAGGAAAGGATTCTTGCGACGCTCGTATCCGATAGTAGTCTCTGGCCCGTGACCACTGAAGACAATCGTCTCATCGGGTAGTGGAAGGTACTGGGTGCGTATTGACTCAACTAACTGATCATAGCTCCCGTACCAGAAGTCCGTGCGACCAATTGTCCCCTGGAGTAGGGTGTCCCCAGAGAGTAGAATCCCAGACTCAGGTGCATAGTAAGCGAGGTGACCGGGGGCATGTCCAGGGACAAAGAGAACTCGAAGCTCTTCACTGCCGAGGCGAATGAGATCATCTTGCCCAACCATCGTATAGCGCTCTGCTGGGACATCTTCCAGTGGTAGGGGAATAGCATAGCCCTTGAGTTGCTCAGAGGGGAGGGGGAGCTTCTCGAAGTCAATAGCGTTGGCATAGGCTGTGATATGAGGCCACTCCTTGAGGACGTATGCGGCTCCCCATACATGATCGAAGTGCTGATGGGTGCAGAGCATAAGGGCCGGTATAAGTCCTTGCTCCGTGATAAAGTCATGTAGCTTCTCTTCCTCAGAGTGGCGCATGCAGCCTGGGTCAACGATGGCAGCCTCACGGCTCTCTTCATCGTAGAGGACGTAGGTATTCTCTTGTACAGGCCCGAAGGTAAACTGGTGAATCTTAAGCATAGGTTGATAATGATGATAGTCTTAGTGGGGGATAGTGCCATCAGCCTCTAAGGCATTTGGCGTCGTAGATGAGAGCCATCGATCTCCAGCCCTTCGCTGAGCTCTCCTGCCCAATAGCGTATAGCAGCCATGGTGTCCAGAGGATGGTAGGGGAGGGCTGCGATGATTTTCTCGACGGGGTAGCTCTCTGCGGTGGTGTCAAGGAAGGAGTGCTCAAGCTCCTCGCCTACGGCATCGATGATGTATTGATGTAGTCCCGAAGGGTGCTTGCGAAGACAAACATCACATGCTCCACAGGGGGTACTCTCAGTCTCTCCAAAGTAAGCGAGAAGCATACGAGAGCGGCAGGTCTCTTCCTCTTCTATGTAGGTACGTACAGCCCCGATGCGGTCACTCATCTTGTCGCGACGCTCCTGATAGGCGCCATAGGGTATGCGGAGATACTGGCTGTCTTCACGTCGGATGAGGAAGTGTAGGCGAGGGATATCCTTTTTCGGAATGTAGTGCAGGACGCCTTGGCGAGATAGTGCCACAAGGAAGGTGTAGACCTCATCTTCGCTGTAGCCCGAGAGGGTAGATAGGTCGCGCTCATTGATGCACACGTAGTCAGAGAAGAGTCCCGTATAGCTACGTAGTATCGTGCGAATGAGGCGGTCGGGACCGATATGGGGTTGGTAAAGCTCCTTGCTCGGGATGAGGAAGCGGAGCATTGAGCGGCTGTCATCATCGTGGTACTCCAGCCACTTCGCCAGCTGCATGATCTCGATAGCGTGACGGGTCTGCACGGGACGCATATGGAAGCGTCGTATGAAGAGCTCGATGTCAAAGTCATACGTGCGATCCAGCCCCTCTCCTTCTCCGATAGCGAGGAAGTTGCAGATCTGATCATATACCTCGCGGATGTATTCCTTCTCGGGGAAGGTATCCTGCAGGCGACGATGTAGCATCCTGGAGTCCTGACTCCCGACGATAGCCACAGCGTAGGAGTGCTCACCATCACGCCCTGCACGCCCTGCCTCCTGATAGTATTCCTCTAGGGAAGAGGGCATGGTGAGATGGATGACCAGGCGTACATCGGGCTTATCGATACCCATACCGAAGGCATTCGTTGCGACCATGACACGCACCTCTCCTCGCATCCATCGCCCTTGGCGCATCTCACGCTCGGTATAGGTTAGCCCTGCATGATAGTAGGTTGCACTGATTCCTTCGGCAAGGAGTGCTTCAGAGACCGTCTGACAGAGCTGTCTATTGCGGCAGTAGATGATGGCAGCTCCTTCTACTCGGGAGAGTATGAAGCGCATCATCGCAGGCTTGTCATCGCTGCGACGTATCGAATAGGAGATGTTGGGGCGAAGGAAGCTCTTCTGATAGAAGGCATAGCCTGGGCGGAAGTGAAGGACGCGCTTGATATCCTCGACGACCTCGCTCGTTGCTGTAGCTGTAAGAGCCAAGATGGGTACCTCGGGAAGCTGCTCACGGAGCTTCGGTAGCTCAAGGTAGGAGGGGCGGAAGTCATACCCCCACTGACACACGCAGTGACATTCGTCGATGACAATGAGTGAGACGGTCAGGGCATGGAGCCATGCTTGGAAGCGCTCACTACCTACACGCTCAGGAGAGACATAGAGGAACTTGTACTTTCCGAAGAGGCAATTATCCAGAGCCGTCTGTACCTTCTCTTGCGACATGCCCGAGTGGATCGCTGTAGCACGTATCCCCCGAGCTCGTAGGTGGTCTACCTGATCCTTCATCAGAGAGATGAGGGGCGTGATGACAAGTGTCAGCCCTGGGAGTATGAGCCCTGGTACTTGGAAGGTGATGCTCTTTCCTCCTCCAGTCGGCATAAGTCCTAAGGTGTCTCGTCCGTCCAGTGCTGCTTGTACGATCTCTCTTTGTAGAGGTCGGAAGGTAGAGTAGCCCCAGTAGCGCTCCAGTACCTCTTCGGGAGAGAGGTCGCTGTCGGCTACTCCTGGTCGAGGATCATGCCCAGGTGTGACGGGAGAGATGGAGAGGGGATCTTCATCGAATAGGTCTTCGGGCCAGAGTTCGTGATGCTCAATGATCGGATCATCAGCACTTGGATCTGGACCTAAGAGCTCCTCAAAGTCTTCGGTAGAGGTCGGTCTCATGGAGGCATCCAGCGTGATCTATCGATCCTTGAGCCGCTCTGATAGCTCGCTCTCAAGGCAGAGATCCTTGACACGTAGCTGTAGGAAGCTTTGCGGATAGAAGTTGTTTTCCTCGAGCTCAAAGCACAGGGCAAAGGCGTTGTGTCGTGTGATCTCGGGAGCATAGCGAGCCAGACCCAGTGCGAAGCCATGAAGAGGACGGATGCGCTGATAGCTGTCGGTCATACGTAGGCTCAGATGCTGAAGTGCCTTGCCTACAGCACGTGTGCCACCAGCATCCCGCATACTACGAGTCATGAAAATGGGACGCTCGTTGTCCGTGCCGAAGGGATAGAGCATCTCTACCTGACGGAGTAGGGTACGCGATACCTCGGAGGGCTTGAGCTCTGCATCGATTTGGAGGGTCGGAGTGAATGGTTGCGAGGTGGTTTGCTCCACACTATCTGCATACTCCTGTATGCGTCGCATAAACTCAGGGAGGCAGTCCTCACGGATCGTCAGTCCTGCAGCAAAGATGTGTCCGCCGAAGTTTTCTAAGCAGTCACTGCAAGCTTGGATGGCTTGGTATAAGTCAAAGCCTCCTGCAGAGCGTCCTGATCCGGCGAGGAAGTCACCTGTACTATGGGAGAGGATGAGCACAGGGCGGTGGAAGCGGTCGGCCAGTCGCGCTGCTACGATACCCATCACTCCCTTGTTCCACTCTGGACGGTAGAGGATGATGAGTCGTTGCTTCTGGAGCTGAGGGTCACTCTCGACGAGGGCAATGGCCTCACGTGTGACCTGCTGATCGAGCTCCTGACGCTGGCGATTGTATTCGTCGAGTATCTGGCTCTGTACCTCTGCTGTAGCCGCATCCTCGGCAATGAGGAGCTTGACAGACTCAGCGCCGTGTGCCATACGCCCTGCGGCATTGATACGTGGTCCGAGCTCGTAGTAGATGCTCGCCATGTCGACGCGACCAGGCTGGATCTTCCCTAAGCGCATGAGATAGGTGATAGCTACCGAGGGGTGGCTATTGATCAGCTGCAGGCCGTGAGATATGAAGATACGGTTCTCCCCAAGTATGGAAACTCGGTCCTGGGCGATACTTAGGACGAGAAGCTCCAGCAGGGGGAGAAGGGATTCAAAAGGAAGGTCTCGATGGGAGGCAAGCCCTTGTACAAGCTTGAAAGCTACCCCACAGCCCGAGAGCTCGGTGAAGGGGTAGTGGTTGTCACGACGCTTGGGGTTGAGGATAGCAGTAGCTGGGGGAAGGCTATCATCGGGCGTGTGGTGGTCGCAGACGATGAAATCCATCCCATGCTCTCGAGCATAGGTGATTTCCTCAAACGCCTTGATCCCCGTATCTACCGATATGATGAGGCTGACACCTAACAGCCGTGCATAATCTATGCCCTGCAGGGTGATGCCATAGCCATCGTCATAGCGATCTGGGATATAGTAGTGGAGGTATTCCTCGGGTAAGCATTGTGCTCGCAGATAGCGATAGAGTAGTGCTACGGCAGTGGTGCCATCGACATCATAGTCTCCGTAGATCAAGATATGCTCCCGCTGCTCAATAGCTCTATTCAGCCGCTCGACAGCGATCTGCATATCCTCCATAGCGAAGGGATCATGTAGCTCCTCAAGACGTGGAGAGAAGAAGCTCTGTGCCTCCTCATAAGTATGTATACCCCTTGCTACAAGGAGGCGCCCCATAGCAGGGAAGAGTCCCAAGCGTGTGGCTAATTCACAAGCTTGGGTCTCCTCATCCGTGGTATATTTTCTTATCTCCCAGCTTTGGGACATGCTTATATCTCCTTGCTAGTGCTACTACTTCTTTGTGGTGGCGCTGGGCGTCAGCGTAGGCTGGATCAGATAGTAATGTTGCTGTGTCTTACCCTTCCCAGAGCCTTGTATCTCTACAACGACATAGTCCTTGCCTTTGTTCGTTTGCTCACGGCTGGCGAGGATTTCCTCGCGAGGTGTTTCATTCCAATGCTGCTCAAAGAGAAGAGCATCGTCGAGCGAGCGCACCTGAATGGCCTTATCAAAGCTCGAGCCATCACCCGTGTGGGCGATCATGCTGAGAAGCTCGACGAGCTGGTACATGTAGGTATTGAATCGTGAGCTCTTGAGGTGAAGCGAGAGGTCACAGGCGCGCTTGATGAGCCCAATATGCGTGGGGGTACGCCACAGCCCTTGTTGGACGGTCTTGAGTGCCTCCGTGAAGTTCTTCCCCTCGATAAGGCGATCGGCCTCAGCCTCTATCTTGCTGAGGAAGGGAGCTGTGTCTTCACGTCCATCTACTGAGAAGTATAGCTCTCTGATATCTGCGCGACTGAGCGTAGAGTCTGCGCGACGGAAGCGTGTCGTCAAGAGCTCATTGGACTGTGCACCCTTTTCGCTTACCTTCTGTACAGGTGCTGTCCCTCCCGTACGCAGGCGAATGCTGTCCTGACGTATCTTCTCAAGTTGCTCCTCACTGGGAGCTTGAGCTGCATAGTAGCGGCCCCGTGCACGCGAACGTATATTATAGGAGTGGCGGCCACGACGTGAGGAGCTGTGACTGCTCTTCGCCGAGCTCTTACTCTTGGATGACTTGGAGGAGGAGGCCTTCTTGCTCGTAGAGGTCGTAGGCTTCTTGCGGCTACGTGCTTCTCCTATCGATGGGACGGATAGGGAGAGGCTGAGGGCAGCCAGCAGGAGGGTTATCTTCGAATGGATAGGTCGCATAGTTGTTTCTTGTTAGTCGTCTCCGATGCTCATTGAGGTAGGAGAGAAGCTCTTCGCTACTGCCCCACGGCAAGCTCGGAGGGTGATCACTGAGTGTCGCCTAGAAGGAACGAGGTCAATCTGTGCCTCAGTATAGGGGAGGGGGCCCGCGTCACTTAGACAAAGATAGCGGAAACGGCTCGGATTACCTATGCCTATCCGCTCTTCTTTCCTAAGAAAAGGCCTACAAAAAGCCACATTCCAGGGGCTAACTCATAATTAATGACGACTTCCTTGTGCAGAGGTTTAAGCATAGGGTACTCCTGCTACAGTCTTGATGGGGAGCACAACAAGAGTGGAATGTCAGAGGTCCTATGATGATCGCATGGGGTGTCTTGTTATCTGTTTGTAAATTAGATTATTGTGGGGGACAAGGTGCGGTCCTGTAATGGCTATTCATTGGGATCCGTATAAGGAGGAAT
This sequence comes from Porphyromonas sp. oral taxon 279 str. F0450, assembly GCF_000292995.1. NCBI lineage: Bacteria > Pseudomonadati > Bacteroidota > Bacteroidia > Bacteroidales > Porphyromonadaceae > Porphyromonas > Porphyromonas sp. oral taxon 279. Next base: position 200,022 of record NZ_ALKJ01000019.1, read on the forward strand.
AAATGAACCAGTACCGCTCACATCAGAGAGCTCTTCGCTTTATTGCGAGTATTCTTCTTATCCAGCGGAGGGTAAAGTGTCTTTCTCGCAAAGAAAAAGCGCCTTCCCATAGTGGCATTTCCGCATCTATGTACGTAGTCTTAAAGACCAGGTACGTAAATCCTAATATCCACGTACGTAGATATTAGATCCACGTACGTAGTCTAAGCTTATCGGCCACTCGTCCACAACTTTTATCCCTACGCGGAGCAACATCCTAATAGAGGTCACTTCACAAAGCTATATAGCTTCACACCGAAAGCTATATAGGAATCCCAGCAAAGCTATATAGGAATCGATCCAAAGCTATATAGCTTTCTTCGCCATCCTATATAGCTCTACCCACGCACCCATATAACATACTATGAGACATTGTGCGAGATTACCTCTTCATTACTCGTACCTTCTTCCCACGGAAATCGGAGGCTTTAGGCTGAGAAGTTCGAAGGAGGAAAGTGCAAGCTGTGAAGAGATGGCCTTTCGCAAAGGCCATCTGATTACTAAGCGATTATCCTCTCGATAGCCCTCAAACGGGGGATGCGATTGTGGAGCTATATTGAGCATCAGCTACTTATCCTTTGGTGTGATTCCCTCGCCTTCTCGCTGGGCCGGTGCTTCAGCTGGGCGCTTTTTCTTACCTTTGCACGAAGCTTTTTAGTGAAGGTGCTGCGAATAACACCTATAGATAGCTTCATTGTTAAGTGTAACCGCTAAGGAAAATAAGACAGATGGACGATTCCCTCCCGCCGAATGAGCGCTGTGTAAGCGCCTCTCGCTCCGTCGTCTTACCCTACGGACTTCCCCGCCTCTGAGGTGGGAGCTGTATGAGGTGAGCCGACAGGATCCACTCCGTAAGTACTGAAGTGCTCGGAGTGCAATAGTCCCACCATATACAGCTAAGCGATATAATGAAGAGCTACCTCACCTTCGAGCCGGGTGTACCCGAGCTGGAAGAGTTCGCCCCCCACTGCTGGGTGCACGTCGAGTGCCCAGATGAAGATGACTTCATGTTCCTGACGAAGGAGCTGGGGATACCAAGAGAATTCCTATCCGACATCGCCGATATTGATGAGCGTCCACGTGCAGAGCGCGAGGATGATTGGCTCCTAACGATTCTCCGCATACCGATGGACGGAGGCGGACCAGGTATGCCTTATCAGACCGTCCCTCTGGGGATCATCACAGGGCATCGCGCTACGGTCTCTGTTTGCTACAGACGTACGCAGCTCTTACCCGACTTCATCAATCATATCCGACGAAAGAATATCGGTATTGCCAACCAGACCGAGTTCGTCACACGTATGATTTACTCGTCAGCGGTATGGTTCCTGAAGTACCTGAAGCTGATGTATCTCGAGATCAATCGTGCAGAGAAAGAGCTGGAGCTTAGTATCCGTAATGAGGACCTCCTCCGCATCATGCGTCTGCAGCGATCACTCGTTTACTTCAGTACCTCTATACGAGGGAATGAAGCTATGCTTGGGCGTCTGCGTACGACCTCACGTGCTTCGAGTGTCGATCCAGATCTCTTCGAAGACGTGAGCATTGAGCTTCGTCAGGCTTATAATACGATCAATATCTACACCGATATCGTCACGAGTATGATGGATGCCTCGGCCAATATCATCTCCAACAATGTGAATACGATCATGAAGCGTATGACGAGTATCTCCATTGTGCTGACGGTGCCGACGATGATCTCGAGCTTCTTCGGGATGAACGTCAACGTCTACCTTGGCGAATGGTACTGGGCATTCCTCGCGATCTTCGGCGTATCAGTGGCGATCTCAGGCTTAGCCTTCTATCTCTTCCGTAAGATTAAGTGGTTCTAAGTCTGCTCAAATAGACTTTGAATAAAAGCAACCGCCTCCTCGCATGATCACATGCGAGGGGGCGGTTGCTTTGTATTTAGAGAGTGTTGCGGCTGGTGATTAGCTACGCCCTGCCTCCAACTCTGAGAGGCGGTAGACCTCGTGGATGGCAGGGTTGCGTCGTAGGATCTGGCAGATAGCCTCGACCTGACGTGTGTCTAATACCTTCACTGAGATCGTCCCTTGGAAGACTCCGTCGTGTGCCTTCAAGTCGATGGCTGTGATGCTGACCTTGAAGTCTTCTAAGAAGATCTGCGATATAGCGTTGAGCAGTCCTTTGGAGTCGATCCCACGGATGACGAGTGTCGTCTCGAAGAGTGGAGTGTGATGCGTGCTCCAGTGTACCGAGAGCAGGCGATCGCCCTGTACGGTCTTGTATCGTGTCGCCTCGGGGCAGGAGCATTTATGTACGATGACTTCACTCTCGTCGCTGATGATACCGAGGGCGTCATCGCCAGGGATGGGATGGCAGCAGGGCGCTATCTTATAGTTGAGTAAGCCGTCTTGCTCGATGAGCTCATAGGGATGAGACTTATCAATTGTAGGACGTTGTACGATCGTACCGCTAAGGGTCTGACCTTCGCGTTCCTTGCTGGAGAAGAGCGAAGAGAAGACACGCGTGACGCGATTACCGCCACTCTTTGGTGTCTTCCCTTGGACGACTCGATCAAAGTCTTCGGGGAACTCGAAGGTCCCATCACCGATGTGTCGGAGGAAGGTATCAGGCTTGTCGTAGCGGTAGAGGTGGGTGAGGCGGTTGAGGAGCGAGGAGGTAAGCTGCTCTCCCTGGCTCTTGAGGCGCTCTGTGAGGAGGGCTTCACCCTGTGCGATGGCTTCGCGTTGGCGTCTACGAAGTGCTGTCTCGATCTTGACCTTCGCATAAGCGGTCGCCACGAAGTTGAGCCATCCAGGCTCGGGCTGTACCATCTTACTCGTCAAGATCTCGACTTGATCTCCATTGGAGAGGCGGTAGGAGAGAGGGAGTACCTTGTGATTGACCTTCGCCCCGATACAGGTGTCTCCAAGATCGGTGTGGACAGCATAGGCGAAGTCCAGGACAGAGGCATCAAGTGGTAGGGTGATGGGGCGCCCCTTAGGCGTGAAGACGGTGATGTCGTGGGCGTAGAGACTGAGATGTACCGTGTCGAGGAACTCCATCCCCTTCGAGTCGGGGTGATTGAGGACTTCGCGGATGGTATCCAGCCAGATCTCCAGCTCGTGGTCTTCTTCGACTACGTCTCTCTTGTAGCGCCAGTGGGCAGCGAGCCCCTGCTCGGCGATCTCATCCATCCGACGACTACGGATCTGTACTTCGACCCACTGCGCATCAGGGCCCAGTACCGTGAGGTGCAGGGCTTGGTAACCGTTCCCCTTAGGTGTGGAGAGCCAGTCACGCAGGCGGTCGGGGCGATTGCGGTAGATCTCTGTAATAGCCGTGTAGATGTCCCAGCAGCGGTTCTTCTCTGGGTACCCATCTTGGCTGTCAAAGATGATACGCACGGCGAAGAGGTCATAGACTTCCTCAAAGGGAATACCCTTAATCTGCATCTTACGCCAGATAGAGAAACATCCCTTGACACGTGTCTTCATCTCGTAGCTGAGGCCCATAGAGTCAAAGCGTGCCTTCAGTGGCGCAGCGAAGCGATGGAAGAGATCCTCACGACCAGCTTCGCTCTCCTCGACCTTGCGCTTGATCTCTGCGTAGGCCTCGGGGTGCTCGTAGCGGAAGCTGAGGTCCTCCAGTTCGGTTTTGATGGAGAAGAGCCCGAGGCGGTCGGCCAGCGGTGCGTAGAAGAAGGAGGTTTCGCCTGCGATCTTAAGCTGCTTGTCGGGCTTCATCGAGCCGAGTGTGCGCATGTTGTGCAGGCGGTCAGCGATCTTGATGAGGATCACACGGGCATCATCACCGATAGTTAGTAGGAGCTTACGGATATTCTGTGCCTGCAGGCTGTCGATGTTCTGCGGTACCTGCTCGGTGGAGATCTTCGTAAGGCCTTCGACGATCTGTGCGATCTTATCGCCGAAGCCTCGACGGATATCCTCTACGGTGTACTCGGTATCCTCTACGACATCGTGTAGGAGGGCGCAGCAGATCGAGGTAGACCCGAGGCCGATCTCCTTGCATACGATACGAGCCACTGCGATGGGATGCAGGATGTAGGGCTCACCACTACGTCGGCGTACCAATCCGTGTGCATGACGAGCCAGGCGAAAGGCCTGGTCGATGATCTCAGTCTTCTGTCGGTGAGGCGATGCTATATAGTCCGCTATGAGGGCTTGATACTCTTGGTCGATGAGGGCTTCTTCCTCGGGGGAAAAGCTGAGGCTAATCTGTGCCATGGGTAGAGGTATACCAGAAGATTAGTGGATTAGAGCTGCATGATCAAGTAGACGGTGTAGGCGATGAAGCCAAGGGCAAGGATCGCACCTTCGCCACGCTTGACTACCCGCTGACCGAAGAGGACTGCGAAGATGTAGAGCATGATGCCTGCAGCTATCATGACGAGGAAGTCCAGAGGTGTGACGCCACCGATGCGGATCGGGGTGATGCTGGAGCTGACACCGAGGATAAGGAAGACGTTGAAGATATTTGACCCGACGATATTTCCTACGGCTATCTCGGGCTGCTTCTTGAGGGCAGCAGCTACGGACGTAGCCAGCTCGGGGAGTGATGTGCCAGCAGCTACGATAGTTAGGCCGATGAAGCTCTCACTCATGCCGAAGGTGCGTGCAATGCTTGATGCTGAGGTGACGAAGAGGTCACCACCATAGACCAGCGCAGCGAGCCCACCGACGATGAAGACGATGAGGAGCCAGATGGGGTAAGGCTTGAGGGGTGTGTTGTCTGCGTGGGGGTCATTGGGGCTATCCTTGGCGATGGCGAAGGTGTAGGTAAGGAAGATGAGGAAGAAGCCCAGCAGGGTAAGCCCTTCTCCTCGTGAGAGGATGTTCTCCGTCGCTCCCGTGCCCGCAAAGATCGTATCGTAGGAGAGGAAGAAGAGCACCAAGAAGGAGAGGAGCATCAGCGGTATCTCACGGCGAATCGTACTCTGGGTAATGGTGATCGGAGCTACTACTGCTGTCACCCCACCGATAGCGAGGAGGTTGAAGATGTTGGAGCCAACGACGTTCCCCATAGCGATATCGGCGTTGCCCTTAAGTGCGGACATGAGGCTGACGATGAGCTCAGGTGCAGAGGTGCCGAAGGCTACGATCGTGAGCCCCACGACCAGAGGCGAGAGCCCCATACGACGTGCTAAGGTCGAAGCTCCTTCGGTGAGGTAGTTAGCCCCGACTATAATCAGGACGATCCCAAGTAGGAAGAGTAGGATATCTACAAGCATATATACAGAGATAGAGTGGTGTGGACGTGAAGATAGGGGAGTTAGTGGCAGCAGCCCGAGCAACCCGAGCAGCCACCATTGTTCTTGTCGTCTTCCTTCTTCGGGCGAAGCATGCGGTAGAGTGCGCGTCCGATGAAGAAGGCCACGATAGCAAGGATGATGAGTACAGCTATTTCTTGAGCCATAGGGATATTGCTTAGCCTAAGAGGTGAGCGGTCTGGTAGACGATGAAGCAGATGAGCCACGCTATCCCGCAGGAGTAGAGCGCGGAGAAGAGTCCCCACTTCCAGTGACCAGCCTCACGGCCGATTGCGATGAGCGTCGCGACACAAGGGAAGTAAAGTAGGACAAAGAGCATGAAGGTATAGGCAATAATGGGGGTGAAGGAGGGCGAGCCATCAGCACGGACCTCCTGCTTCATGCGCGTGGAGAGCTGAGAGAGAGCTTCGTCGCCATCCGCTCCATTACCCGTATAGATGACACCCATTGTGCTGACGACGACCTCCTTAGCCATGAGGCCTGATACGATGCTTACACCCATCTTCCAGTCGAAGCCCAAGGGGCGGATCACGGGTTCACTGAGGTGCCCGATACGCCCGATGATAGACTGCTCCTGGTGGTAGGTGGCGAAGCTATGCTCAAGTGAATCAATGCGAGACTGCTTGATCTCCTCGGGGAGGGTAGACTGGGTGAGTGCTTCGACCTGCTGGTCCTTCTGCTCGCGTAGCTCATTCTGACGAGGATAGTAGCTCATGAACCATACGATGATGGAGGCTGCCAAGATCACCGTACCCATCTTCTGAAGGTACTGCTTGGAGCGCATCCACACGTGGATGGCTACCGAGCGCACTGTCGGGCGACGGTAGGGAGGAAGCTCCATGACGAAGGGGATGTCCTCTCCCTTGAAGACAGCGCTCTTTAGTAGTCGGGCTGATATGACCGCCATCAGTACACCGATGAGGTAGAGGGAGAAGAGTACCAAGGTAGCCTGCCACGGGATGGGGAAGAAGGCGCCAGCTAAGAGCAGATAGACTGGTAGGCGTGCCGAGCAACTCATGAATGGGAGGACGAGCATCGTGATCAGTCTGCTCTTGCGACTCTCGATCATACGGGTACTCATCACGGCTGGTACATTACAGCCAAAGCCCATGATCAGCGGGATGAAGGACTTGCCATGTAGGCCCATACGGTGCATGAGCTTGTCCATGATGAAGGCGGCACGTGCCATGTACCCACTATCCTCAAGGAGCGAAATGAAGAGGTAGAGGATGACGATCTGCGGGAGGAAGACGATTACGCCCCCGACCCCAGCGATGATACCATCGACGATGAGATCGCGCAGCGGACCTTCACTCATTACTCCACCGACCCATTCACCGAGGGCATTTACCCCGGCATCAATCAGGTCCATCGGGTACTGCCCGAGGGTGAAGGTGAAGAAGAACATCAGCCCCATCAATAAAAGGAAGAGTGGAAAGCCCCACAGACGGCTGGTGACGATGTCATCAATGTGGTCGGTGAGTGTTCGCTTGCCGGTATGCTTAGGGAAGTAGGTCTCCTTAAGTGCGCCCGAGATGAAGCCATAGCGGGCATCTGTGATCAGTGATTCAGCCTCTTCCTCTGTCTGCTCATGGAGCTTGCGCAGGGCAAAGTCTCGAGCGGATAGGAGGAAGCCCCCACGAGGGTAGCGTGAGAGGAGTTGCTTCTCGACCTCGCTGTCGCGCTCAAGGAGCTTGACGGCAGTGGAGCGTGCGACGATAGGATCAGTGATATCGGTATGCTCTCTGATCTTCTTCTCCTGCTCGCTGATGAGAGGCTCGAGGAGTGAGCCATAGGGGATGCGTAGGGGTCGGAGCTTACCAGTCTCTATGTCAACCAGCTGCTCATCACCTTCCTTCAGTCCCTTTGCCAAGCTAATGATCTCATCAAATAGAGCTTCCAGCCCCAGCCCTGTGCGACAGATCGTCGGGATCATCGGGATACCGAGAAGGCGCGAGAGGCGAGGGTAGTCGAAGTACTCCTTGCGCTGCATGAACTCGTCGAACATATTCAGTGCGACGACGACAGGTAGCCCGAGCTCCTTGATCTGGAGCGTCAGGTAAAGGTTGCGCTCGATATTGCAGGTGTCTACGACGTTGAGCACCAGATCGGGGCGCTCCTTACCCGTAAGATAGTTACGGATGTAGACCTCTTCGGGACTATAAGGGGAGAGGGAGTAGGAGCCTGGTAGGTCGATGAGCTCGATACGGTAGCCTCCATAATATATGTACCCACTCTTGGCCTCAATGGTTACGCCACTGTAGTTCCCTACGTGCTCGTGGGCCCCACTGGCTTGGTTGAAGAGGGAAGTCTTCCCACAGTTAGGGTTGCCGAGTAGGGCAATGCGAAGGGTGGGGAGCTCGCGGGTTTTGATATGTCCCAGCTCCATGCGTTGGAGGCTGTGTAGCTCAGGGTCGGGAAGTAGCTCTTGCGGAGCCTCGATGACATCTGTCTGCTCCTCGAAGGGCTCAAGAAGCCGTACCTCGATGCGCTCAGCATCGCGGTGTCGGAGCGAGACATTATAGTCCAGGATCTTGTAGTATATAGGATCTCGGAGGGGCGCATTGTGCACGGCCATAATCTCCTTGCCTTGCACGAAACCCATCTCAAGGATGCGCTTGCGGAAAGCACCAGATCCACCGACCCGCACGATGACGGCCTTCTGGCCGGTCTGTAGTTGAGCTAAGTTCATGTCTACAAAGTTATGCAAAAAGCCGTACTCGCCTCGCGAAGGACCTGCCGAAGAAAAGGTCTTAGCTTTGCTCTCTGCTCCCCCTCAGCTTTACCTCGATTATAGATCGCTCTTTCTCTTCGGAGAGTGTTCGCCGTTATACCTTCGTTGGGCAGAGCATGATGGGGACTGATGGGGCTTGGGGCGTGAGTGATATTCTATATAATATATATGAGACTGTTGCCGCGAGTCCTGCCATCTATTTATTCTGCTAAGACATCGTACACAGTTCCCCGATATGCCCCTCCGAAGTGATACACAAGCCTTTCTCCTTATCGCGCGTATTCCTCTTATCCAGCGGAGGGGAAAGTGTCATTCCGGTGAAGAAAAAAGCACCTTCACATAGTGGTTTTCCTCTGTCTCTGCACGTAGTCTTAAAGACCAGGTACGTAAATCTAAATATCCATGTACGTAGATATTAGAGCCACGTACGTAGCCCAAACTTATCTGTCACTCGTTCACAACTTTTATCCATACGCAGAGCAGCGACCTAATATAGGGGTTGCAGGGATTGCTCTATCGGTGGGTGATGTGAACCAGTACTGGTCGCTCGTCCGACCAATAGTAGTTCATTTCATGGCCTCTGAAAGTCACTGTATATACCGCATCTCTGAAACTATATGTATCGGTTTGATATCATCAGCCTGGTGCTTGGGCTAAGGTGAGCGAATTCCTTGGAGTTGTTTCTTTCAGGAGTGGTATGTAGTGATGGGAAGTTCCCTATACCTTATATCATATATGTAGGAGATGCTTGTGTCTCTTGGTGGAGAATGCTAAAGGTTGCACAGGTGCGCGGAGAGTGTGCTAAGTGTGTATATTGCGCTTAGTAGTTTGCAATTCGAATGTTTATTATATCTTTGTGCCGAAAGCGATGAGATGAGTGGTCTAAGGCGATGCACTATCACTCTCTTTAGCCTGCACCATAGTAATATAGACTACATTTAACTAACCTCTTTAGCGTTATGCAAGAACAGCCCCAATTTAAGTCTGGCGTGTGGGAAGTCGAACTCAACGTCCGCGACTTCGTTTCTCAGAATGTTACCCCTTATGATGGTGACTCCTCCTTCCTCTCTGGTCCTACGGAGAAGACCAAGCGCGTCTGGGAGCACTGCCTCCAGGCTCTTAAGGAAGAGCGCGAAAACCCACATGGCGTACGCTCAATCGATACCAGCACGATTTCTGGTATTACGGCGTATGCTCCAGGCTATATTGATAAGGATAACGAAGTTATCGTCGGTCTGCAGACTGACCAGGTCCTTCGTCGTGCCATGAAGCCCTTCGGTGGGTACAAGGTCGTCGAGAAGGCAGTCCATGAGAATGGTCTCGAAGTTGACCCTCGCGTTACCGATATCTTCACCCACTACCGCAAGACCCACAATGATGGTGTCTTTGATGTATATACCGACGAGATCCGCTCCTTCCGTAGCAACAGCTTCCTCACGGGGCTGCCTGACAACTATGCGCGTGGCCGTATCATCGGTGACTACCGCCGTCTGGCTCTCTATGGGGCTGATCGTCTCATCGCTTGGAAGACGGAAGACCTCGCTGGCATCCATGGTCCTATGACCGAGCACACAATCCGTCTGCGCGAAGAAGTCGCTGAGCAGATCCGCGCTCTGAAGAAGATCGTAGAGATGGCTGCTGGCTATGGCTTCGACGTCCGTCGTCCCGCCTACACAGCTGCTGAAGCTGTACAGTGGGTTTACTTCGCTTACCTCGCTGCTATTAAGGATCAGGATGGTGCTGCTATGTCTCTTGGGAACGTATCAAGCTTCCTCGACATCTACCTCCAGTATGACCTCGACCACGGCACGCTGACCGAAGAGCTCGCTCAGGAGCTGATCGACCAGTTCGTCATCAAGCTCCGTATGGTTCGCCACCTGCGTATGGACTCATACAACGAGATCTTCGCTGGTGACCCCACGTGGGTAACTGAGTCTATCGGTGGTCGCCTCTTCGACGGTCGTCATAAGGTCACGAAGACGAGCTTCCGCTTCCTCCAGACTCTCTACAACCTCGGTCCAAGCCCTGAGCCTAACCTCACGGTCCTCTGGAGCCCCTCACTCCCCGAAGGCTTCAAGGAGTTCGCTGCTCAGGTATCTATTGATACGTCTTCTATCCAGTACGAGAATGACGACCTAATGCGCTCTACCCGCCACTCTGATGACTACGGTATCGCTTGCTGTGTATCTTATCAGGAGATCGGTAAGCAGATCCAGTTCTTCGGCGCACGAACCAACCTCGCTAAGGCTCTCCTCCTGGCTGTCAATGGTGGTCGCTGCGAAATCTCTGGTACGCTCATGGTCGAAGGGATCCCCGAGCTTAAGGGTGACGTCCTCGACTTCAACCAGGTCTGGGATAACTACCTCAAGGTCCTCAAGGTCATCGCTCGCGTCTACAACGACTCGATGAATATCATCCACTACATGCACGATAAGTATTACTACGAGGCTGCACAGATGGCATTCATCGATACCGATCCTAAGATCAACCTCGCTTATGGTGTCGCTGGTCTCTCGATCGCAGCAGACTCACTCTCGGCTATCCGCTATGCTAAGGTGACGCCTATCCGTAATGAACAGGGCCTGACCGAAGACTTCAAGATCGAAGGTGAGTTCCCCTGCTATGGTAATGACGACGACCGCGCCGATATGATCGCTTACGATATCACCCACATCTTCTCTGGCCTCCTCAAGGAGCTGCCCGTGTACAAGAACGCTGAGCCTACGCTCTCTGTCCTGACAATCACCTCTAACGTGATGTACGGTAAGAAGACGGGTGCTACGCCTGACGGTCGTGGTAAGGGTGTTGCCTTCGCTCCAGGTGCTAACCCTATGCACGGTCGTGACAACCACGGTGCTATCGCTTCGCTCAGCTCAGTAGCTAAGCTCGACTACACCGATGCTGCCGACGGTATTAGTAACACCTTCAGCATCATCCCTCACTCTCTCGGCTCCAGCAAGAGCGAGCAGAATGAGAACCTCATCTCGATGATGGACGGCTACTTCTCCAAGGGTGCACACCACCTCAATGTGAATGTCCTGAATCGTGAGATGCTCGAGGATGCTATGGTACACCCTGAGAACTATCCTCAGCTGACGATCCGTGTCTCCGGCTATGCCGTGAACTTCGTCAAGCTCAGCCGTGAGCACCAGCTCGAGGTCATCTCGCGCTCCTTCCACAAGCGCATGCGCTAAGGCGGGGAGTTCTCCGAATACCTATTAGTATAGTAGCGGGCGAAGGATCAGTGTCGACCCTTCGCCCGCTCTTTTTATAGCTCGCTATGCTACGTATCCACTCCTTTGAATCCATGGGGACCTTCGATGGTCCAGGGCTTCGCTTAGTGGTATTCCTCCAGGGATGCAACTTCCAGTGCCTCTATTGTGCCAATCCCGATACCATCCCTATTGGGAAGGGCGGGAAGCTCATTGAGGAGGCTGAGGTCCTACGACGGGCTATTAGTGAGCGCCCTTTCTTCGGAAAGCGTGGGGGGATTACCTTCAGCGGAGGAGAACCTACCGTGCAGGCGCAGGCGCTCATCCCTCTCTGTCGCCAACTCAAGGAAGAGGGGATACATATCTGCCTCGATACTCAGGGTAGCATCCGCAATGCTTATGTGGACGAGCTCCTCTCGATCGTCGATATGGTCTTGCTTGACTGCAAGCACGTCTTACCCGAAGGGCATCGTCGCCTGACGACTCAGTCCAACGCGAATACATTTGCTACGGCAGAGCAGCTCCGACAGATGGGGAAGCCCGTGCGCATGCGCTATGTGCTTGTGCCAGGCTATAGCGATCAGCCCGAGGCGCTCCATGCTCTTGGAGAGCGCTTCGGTAGCTATGAGAATATCGAGCGTCTGGAGCTCTTGCCCTACCATACCTATGGTAAGCACAAGTATGAGACGCTTGGACGAGAGTACCCATTAGAGCATATCCATGAGCCTACACCTGAGGAGGTCGATGCTGCTCGAGAGATCCTTGAGCAGTATTTCCCTGTAGTCTGGACTCAGTAGTAGGCCAGTAGGTATTGTCATCAGAATAGGATAGGGAGGATGAGCCGATAGAGGTTTATCCTCCCTATTGCTGTTTCGGTTTTGGGAGAAAACGATCGTCTCAAGGGCGACCTCTTGGAGGCACTTCATCAAGCTATATTGGTCGCTGGGTGAACCTATATTGGTTGGCTTCGTGACCAATATAGGTTGCTTTCATGACCAATATAGGTTCACCCAGCGACCAATATAGGTTGGTGCCACCCTCATCAGTGGGTATGTATTGCCTCCTTTTCAGTGTAACTAAAGCTATTCATCAGATGGGGGCGCTAGCATAGAAAGGCAGCAGCATTATATTCCTTCCTATAAGGCTTTGTTTGTGGAGGTGGCGGATCATGAGTAGTTGTTTGGGTATGGAGTCGGTATTTGGCGAAATCCTCGTATCTTTGTGTACTACTTCTTGAGTATCTGTGCGTTCTTTGTCCTACTTCCCTGAGTCCTCTGGGCATGTTAGTAAGGCCACAGAAGAGGAGTAAGCGACTTGAAATTATGATCAATAGAGTACTAATACGCACCCGTGTACTTCAGGTGGCTTATGCTCACCTACATCGTGGTGAGCTAAAGCTGACCGCTGCTGAGCAGGATCTCTTGCTCAGTCTCCATCGTACGTACGACCTTTACCTCTTCCTCCTGCAGCTTATCCCTTCCTTCACGGAGTTCTACCGTGAGGTGCTTGAGATCCGTAAGAATAAGCATCTTGCGACTAGGGCAGAGCGTAGCCCCAATCTGCGCCTTCTGGAGAATCGCTTGGCTGTTAAGCTTGCGGCGTCAGAGAAGCTGAATACCTGGTATGAGGGTTTCAGCCTCCGCTGGGAGGAAGATGAAGCACTCCTGCGCCACCTCCTCCGTCGCATCGAAGCTTCGGATATCTATGTAAATTATCTCAAGGCTACTGAGGTAGGCTTTGAAGAGGATCGTGCTTTCTGGGTCGATGTCTTTACACAGATCATTGCGACTGATGATGTACTTGCCGAATGGCTGGAGCAGCATTCGATCTACTGGCAGGATGACTTGAGAGAAGTCGAGAAGGCTGAAGTCGAAGACCGCCCTGCTACCGAAGAAGAGGATCTAGAAGTTGCCCTTACGGAGGCTCGAGAAGCAGGCACTTATCAGAGTGCACGCTTGGAGAATGGTCCTGTAGAAGTCGTGAAGGACTTCGTCGAGAAGACTCTGCGCAAGAGCGAAGAGGATACTGCCATCGACGATGATATCCGTCCGGCCTTCAAGGACGAGGATGATGAGCGCTTTGCTCGTCTGCTCTTCCGTCAGACTCTGCTGAAGTACAATGATCAGATGAAGCTCATCGAGCCTGTGCTGAGTGCAGGGTGGAGTAGTGAGCGTCTGGCAGATATTGATGCCCTGCTGCTCAATCTCGCTGTGACGGAGTTCCTCTATTTCCCTCTTATCCCTACTCAGATCACGATCAATGAGTATGTCGAGTTGGCAAAGCACTACTCGACGAACCATAGCGCCTCCTTCGTCAATGGTGTCCTCGACGCCTTGGCACGAAAGTTGAAGGAGGAGGGGAAGATACTCAAGTAGTATAGCACAAGCATAGCATATTTACCCAATACTTAATACATATAACGAATGGAAATGATTCTCCTCCAGGCCGCAGGACAAAATGGTGGCAGCCCCTTCTCTTCTATCATCATGGTGGTTGCGATCGGCTTGATTCTTTGGCTCTTCATGATTCGCCCTCAGCAGAAGCGTCAGAAGGAGCTGCAGAAGAAGCGTGATGCACTCGGCATCAACGATCGTATCGTGACCTCTGGTGGCCTCTATGGGGTGATCAAGGATATCAAGCAGACCGAGTTCGTCGTCGAGATTGCTGATGGAGTACGTGTCCGCGTTGATAAGGGCTCTGTCTTCCCAGCAGGGGATCCCGAGGCAGCTGCCAAGTAGCCTACAGCCTACGGTCTCACATATATAAGAGGCTGCCTGCTACAAGTGTGCGGGCAGCCTCTCTTCATATCCGCCGTATGATCGTGCGGATCAATGTCTACGAGCTATGCGATTAGATCTGAAGAACTCCCCTCCGAGAGTCCCATTATCAGCCCGAAAGCTGAACTCCTCCCCGCCCAAGCGTCGTAGGAGTAGGGAGCTCTTTATCTTCCTCGTCTTTGTCTTGCTCTCTGCTACCTTCTGGTTCGTGCAGAGCCTTCAGCGTCGCTTTACCTATACGCTGCATATCCCCGTGGTGTATGATTCCATCCCACCCGAGGTGGGTATGCAGACGAAGCTACCTGAGTATATTGAGGTCAGCTTAGAGGATGAAGGGGGGCATCTCTTGGAGTATACGACTCGTGGACTGGCTCCTATCCGCCTTCGCCTGCAGCGTGATCATCAGATCATCGCGGGCTTCTCGCTTTCGGCTTCTGCCCTCTCGGGAGAAGTGCGGAGCCGACTCGCTACATCAGCTCGTGTCATCTCCATCTCACCCGCTTCAATTAATGTGACGGCTTACCGTCGTCATCGTAAGGTGCTTCCGATCACGTTGGGAAGTTTGCCGCAGGTCGCTACGGGCTATGCCATCGGTGATATTGAGCTTACTCCAACGGAGATCACCGTATTTGCTTCGGGGAAGGCCTTAGATACGTTGACTACGATTCTTACAGCTCCCTTCGAGGAGCATGTGCTGAAGGCGACGACGACGACGAAGGTGCGCCTTCTCCTCCCAGATGGAGTATATGCCTCGACCAATGTGGTGCAGGTCCATGTCCCCGTAGAGCAGCTTACGGAGCAGACCTTCACACTTCCCGTCGAGGTGACAGGTGCTCCAGAGGGATTCGTTCTTCTGCCCTTACCTCGAGTAGCTACGATCCAGCTCACGCTACCTCGCTCACGCTACAAGGATATTAAGCCTGAGGAGCTGAAGATAGCTGTAGCTTATCCCGATCTCGTGACGGCTGGCAATGCTTCTGGGGAAACTCCTCGTCAGCTCCCCATCACTCTTGTGCAGAAGCCTGATTGGCTCAAGCACTATCGCTTGACTCCTGACCGTGTGCAGTATGTCATCGAAGAGCGCAAGTAGTCCTCTGCATTCGGCTCGTACCTCTCATGGTATCTACACGCTGGGGGTCACAGGGGGGATAGGTAGCGGAAAAAGTTACATAGCTCGTCTACTTGAGGAGCGTGGCATCCCCGTCTATGATACCGATAGCCGTGCTAAGGCCCTCTACGATACTGATGGAGAGCTCCGAGAAGCGATGATTAGCCTTTGTGGTGCAGGTATCTATGCTCCTTCGGGATTACTGGATCGGAAGGCGCTGGCATCACTGATCTTCGCCGATCGCTCTCTTTTGGAGCAAGTCAATGCCCTCGTGCATCCTGCTGTGCGTCGCGACTTTGTCACTTGGCGCGAAGGGCTCAGCGCAGAAGGGAAACGCTTGTGTGCCTTAGAGAGTGCCTTGCTTCTGGATGCTGGTCTTGATGCCTATGCCGATGGTGTCTTGGCTGTCCTTGCTGATGATACGCTTCGTTTGCGGCGAGCTATGATGCGTGATGGTGTAGGTGAGGACGCTGTCCGTGCTCGCATGCAGCATCAGATGTCTCAGGTGGAATTAGCTCAGCGTGCAGACTTCCTGATATATAATGATGAGGCTCATCCTCTCATCCCCCAGCTTGATAGTCTCTTTGATAAGCTCCTCGACTGAGCTTTCTCAGTGGCTATTCACTCAAATATCCCTATTTTTGCACCCATCAAGGGAGGCAGCCAGCCTTCCGCTCAAATAAGATCCTATATGTTGAAGACTATTCTCTCTATCTCAGGCAAGCCTGGACTCTATCGTCTCCTCTCCTCCGGCAAGAATACGCTCATCGTCGAGTCGCTCCAGACTCAGAAGCGTATCCCCGTTCTGCCCAAGGACCGTGTGGTATCGCTTGGTGATATCTCCATGTTCACTGACGGCGAAGATATTGCTCTCTCGGAAGTCCTCACGCGTCTCCATGAGAAGCAGGCTGGTGTAGCAGTGTCTGAAGAACTCCTCAAGGATAGCGATGCGCTACGCAACTCGTTTGGTGAAGTGATTCCTAACTTTGACCGCGAGCGTGTCTACACCTCGGACATCAAGAAGCTTTACACTTGGTACAACATCCTCATCGAGGCCGGTATCACGGACTTTGCAGACCAAGACGAAGCAGAGTAAGCTCTCGGCTATCTAAAAGAATCATTGTGCCACCGCACGCAGCTATCCCAGCTGTGTGCGGTGGCTTTTTATATCCACCCTTAGCGGCATCATGCTCTACTTGATATATCTAAGATAGATAAATAGGGTAGGGGAATCTATTCATTTTCCCTCTCAGAGGAGTGCGATTCTCACTAAATCACCTATTGAGTACGTGGGTAGAGCTATATAGGATGGGGAAGAAAGCTATATAGCTTTGGACTGATTCCTATATAGCTTTGTGAAGTGACCTATACCAGGTTGTTGCTCCGCATAGGGATAAAAGTTGTGGACGAGTGGCAGATAAGTTTGGACTACATACGTAGCTCTAATATCTACGTACGTGGATCTTTGGATTTGCGTACCTGGTCTTTAAGACTACGTGCATAGATAAATGAAACCCACTATGGGAAGGCGCTTTTTCTTCACGTGAAGGACACTTTTCCCTCCGCTGGATCAGAGGAATACGCGCGATAAGGCGAAGGGCTTGTGTATCTCTTCGGAGGGGCATATCGGGGAGCTGGGCGCGCGATGCCTTAGCACGCTAAAAAGAGGGCAGGACTCGCGGCAACAGTCTCTATTTAAAGTAGCAGCTATTGATAGGGTGAATGAAGGAATAGCTCAAGCTTATTAAAATGAGTGGCTAATGAGTGAACCATCTGATTCTCTTGCTGTTTTCTAACTGAAAGTCACTTTTCGGATTCTTGGTTGACTTGCTAAAAGCCGCATTTTAGGCTCAAAATGAGATACAAATTCTCTTAGAATTGGGGCTGAGGAGCGGTGAAAACTCATCTGAAGAGGCTGCGGTGTGATGGGATTTATGCGTAATGCATATCTTTGCATAGTCAATATGACAATACGGAGGGTTAATGCGGATTATTTTCCCTTATTGGAGCATGGAGATGCTCCTGAATCACGACGCATAAGCCTGTAGTAGTGCTCCTCCTGAATGCTAAGATGGAAGTGCTGCCGAGGCGCTGCAGAAATAGAAGATCAAATAAGTATCTAAATAGAATACAGTTATGGCTAAACTCAAGAAAGAAGAACTGCTGGATATGTACCGCATGATGGAGGATATCCGCAACTTCGACAACAAGGTCAACCAGCTGGTGCGTCGTGGGGAAGTCCCTGGTATGACGCACTTCTCCGTGGGCGAAGAAGCTGCTAACGTCGGTGCTATCGCTGGTCTGGAGAAGGGCGACCTCATTACCTCCAATCACCGTGGCCACGGTCAGAGTATCGCTATGGGCATTGACCTGAATGGTATGATGGCTGAGATCATGGGTAAGGCAAATGGTGTCTGTAAGGGGAAGGGCGGCTCGATGCACATCGCTGATGTCGACGCCGGCAACCTCGGCGCCAATGGGATCGTCGGTGGCGGTATGGGTATCGCTATCGGTGCAGCCCTCACTCAGAAAATGAAGAACACGGGTAAGATCGTCGTATGCTGCTTCGGAGACGGCGCTACCAACGAAGGATCTTTCCATGAAACGCTGAATATGGCAGCCATCTGGAATCTCCCTGTGATCTTCTATTGCATCAATAACGGCTATGGCATCTCTACGCCTATCAGCTCTGTGATGCGTACGAAGCATGTCTATGAGCGTGCTGCCGCCTATGGTATCCCAGGCGTCTTCATCGAAGATGGTAATGACCTCTTAGCTGTACGTGAGACGATGGACAAGGTGATCAAGGATGTACGTGCTGGTAAGGGTCCTGTCCTGGTCGAAGCCATCTCCTATCGCTGGTACGGTCACTCAACCTCTGACCCTGGTAAGTATCGTACTAAGGAAGAGGTAGATGAGTGGAAGAAGAAGGATCCTATCCTCAAGTACCGCAACTACCTGCTTGATAAGAAGCTGGCTAAGGCCGAGGAGCTCGATGCTATCGAATCCGCGAGCCACAAGGCTATTGATGCCGCTGTCGAGTATGGTCGTAAGGGACCTGAGCCCGCTCCCGAGTCGGCCTTCGAAGATATCTTCACTGAATAGGCCACTGCTCTTCACTAACCCTAAGAAAAAGAATAGACTATTATGATAGAAGGACAAGAAACAAAGGTGATGTCCGTACGTGACGCCATCATCGAAGCGATGAGCGAAGAGATGCGTCGCGATGAGAACGTCTTCCTTATCGGTGAAGATGTCGGCGTCTATGGTGGTGACTTCGGTACCTCAGTCGGTATGCTGGAGGAATTCGGTAGTGAGCGTGTACGTGACACGCCTATCTCCGAGAACGCTATCTCGGGTTGTGCTGTCGGTGCTGCTCTGACGGGGATGCGTCCTATCGTCGACGTGACCTTTATGGACTTCATCGTGTACATGATGGACAACATCGTAAACCAGGCTGCTAAGACCCGCTATATGTACGGTGGTAAGGGTTCTGTGCCCGTTGTCTTCCGCTGTGCTGCTGGTTCGGGTCTGGGCTCTGCTGCTCAGCACTCTCAGAGTCTCGAATCATGGTTCTGCCACATCCCTGGTCTCAAGGTCGTAGCTCCAGGTACCCCTGCAGATGTCAAGGGGCTGCTGAAGGCCGCTATCCGTGACAACAACCCTGTGATCTTCCTTGAGTACAAGGCTCAGTACAACATGAAGGGTGAGGTACCTACCTCTCCTGACTTTGTCCTGCCTATTGGCAAGGCTGATATCAAGCGTGTCGGTAAGGATGTCACCGTGGTTACCTACGGCCGTATGCTGGAGCGCGTCCTCAACGCTGCTGACAAGGCTGCAGAGAAGGGTATCGAGGTCGAAGTGGTTGACCTCATGACGCTGGCTCCGCTGGATCGTGAGACGATCATTGAGTCTGTCCGCAAGACAGGTCGTGTACTCCTCGTAAACGATGCTCACAAGACGGGTGGTTTCCTCGGTGAGATCGCAGCTTCTATCGCTGAGAGCGGTGCCTTCGACTATCTCGATAGCCGCATCCTGCGTCTGGCCGCTGAGGATATCCCTACGCCTTACAACCACTCTCTCGAGGTCGCTATGCTCCCCGATGTTGACCGCATCCTGAAGTATATCGAGCGCCTCTACGACAAGCGTTAATCGTCGCACACGAAGATACTATCCGCGTATAGCCCTCTACCCCAATCACAGGTGAGGGCTATACGTCATAAGAATAATCTGAATATGGGAAATGATAAACTAAGAGCCACACCTGCAGCTCGCTCATTGGCTCACCGCATGGGAGTCGACCTGAATGCGATCGCAGGCTCTGGCTACAAGGGGCGTATCCACGCTGAGGACGTAGCTGAATTCAGCTACGAGAAGGCAGGTGGCATCACTCCTCTGGCTAAGAAGATCGCTGATGCCTTTGGCATCGATACCTCTACGATTAAGGGGACGGGCTTCCGTGGGAAGATCACGCGATCTGATGTAGCTGCTGTCCTTGGAGATCGCTATTACCCCAACCTCGAGGGGATCATCGATCCCTTCACGCAGGATAAGCCTGCTGCTCCTGCCGCCGCTCCAGCTGCAGCATCGGCAGCCACTCCCGCTGCTTCAGCTCAAGCTCCTGCACCTGCTGCCTCTGCAATCGCCGCCGCTCCAGGTGAAGTCGAGATCGTACCGATGAACATGATGCGTCGCGTCATCGCTAAGCGTATGGCAGATAGCTACTTCTCAGCTCCTACCTTCGTCCTGAACTATGAGGTCGATATGTACGAAGCTACGAAGCTCCGCAAGCAGCTCCTCGAGCCTATCAAGGAGAAGACGGGCAAGAAGCTCACTGTCACGGATATCATCTCCATCGCTGTCGTGCGCACGCTGATGAATCACCCCTATATCAATGCTTCACTCTCTGCTGATGGCTCACAGATCGAGCTTCACAACTATGTGAACCTCGCTATGGCGGTCGGTATGGATGAAGGCCTTCTGGTGCCTGTCGTTCATGGGGCAGAGAAGCTTGGTCTCGTAGACCTGATGCTCCGTCTCAAGGACATCACCGAGCGTGCTGTTAGCAAGAAGCTTACGCCGCAGGATCAGGAAGGTAGCACCTTCACCATCTCCAACCTGGGGATGTATGGTGTTGAGTCCTTTACCTCGATCATCAACCAGCCTAACTCCGCTATTCTCTCCATCGCAGGGACGAAGGAAATGCCCGTCGTACGCAACGGTGAGGTCGTCATCCGCCCCATCATGAAGATGAGCTTGACCAGCGACCACCGTGTCATAAACGGTCTTGGTGCAGCTAAGTTCATGCAGGAGCTGAAGGCTACCCTGGAGTCTCCACTCCCTCTCCTCGTTTAAATCAACCACTCGAACCACAAAAGAAGATCCTAAATAGATATGGCAACAGAGATCATCATGCCCAAGACGGGCTTAGATATGACCGAAGGTGAGATCGTCAGCTGGCGCAAGAACGAGGGAGACCCCGTACAGGCTGGTGAAGTCCTCCTCGAAATCATGACCGACAAGACGAGCATGGAGCTCGAAGCTGAAGCTTCGGGTGTGCTCCTCAAGATCACTCACCAGGCTGGTGAGACGGTACCCATCGCCGAAGTTATTGGTTACATCGGTGAAGCTGGCGAAAGCCTTGAGACCGTCCGCACAAAGGATGAGATCGTACCTGAAAAGCAGGAAGGTCCTAAGCACGAAGGTGCTGCACTTCCTCTGGTACACCTCGAAGGCTCTTACCACCTTTGCGTCATCGGTGGTGGCCCTGCTGGCTACGTAGCTGCTATCCGTGCTGCACAGCTCGGTGCTAAGGTCGCTATCGTTGAGAAGGCTGAGTTCGGTGGTACCTGCCTCAACAAGGGTTGTATCCCTACCAAGACGTTCCTTCGCAACGCTGAAATCCTCGACGGTGTAGCACAGGCTGCAGCTCGTGGTATCAACTTCGCTGACACCAGCTTCTCTGTCGATATGAAGAAGCTCGTCTCTTACAAGAACAGCGTAGTGAAGAAGCTCACGGGCGGTGTCTACTCACTCCTCAAGAGCAACGGTGTAGAAGTCTTCCGCGGTGTCGGTAAGATCAACCGTGACAAGGACGTCGTCGTCGATGGTAAGGACATCATCAAGGCTGACAAGATCATCCTCGCTGGTGGCTCTAAGGTAGGTCGTCTGCCTATCCCTGGTCTCGATCATCCTGCAGTCCTGACCAGTGACGATATCCTCAGCCTCGAAGAGCGTCCCGAAAGCCTCGTCGTCATCGGCGGTGGTGTCATCGGTGTCGAAATGGCTGAAGCCCTCGTATCCCTCGGTACGAAGGTGACGATCATCGAGATGGCTGACTACATCATCCCTGCTCTTGATAAGGAAGTCTCTAAGACGCTCCGTAGCGAACTCGAAAAGCGCGGTATCAAGATCCTGACCGGTGCTGCTATCGAAAAGATCGAAGACCGCTCGGGCAAGCTCGCTGCTATCCTCAAGGATGGTACGGCTATCGAAGCTGAAAAGGCTCTGCTCTCTATCGGTCGTGTACCTGATCTCGAAGGGGTCGGTGAGATCGAATTCGAGATTGAGCGCGGTCGCATCAAGGTCGACAAGTTCATGGAGACCAGCGTAAAGGGTATCTATGCTCCTGGTGACGTCAACGGTCTGAAGATGCTTGCTCACACGGCATTCCGCATGGGAGAAGTCGCTGCTGAGAACGCTCTCCATGGCAACGAACGTGGCCTGAAGATGCTCTCCGCTCCTTCTGTAGTCTATACGCGCCCCGAGGTCGCTATGGTCGGTCTGACCGAAGACCAGGCACGTGAGAAGTACGGAGATGTCCGCATCGGTAAGTTCGCCTTCGCTGCTAACGGCCGTGCACTTGCTTCAGGTGAAACGGAAGGCTTCGTCAAGGTTGTCCTCGACAACAAGTACGGTGAGATCCTTGGTATCCACATCATCGGTGCTATGGCTGCTGAAATGATCAGCCAGGCTTCGCTGATCATGGAGATGGAAGCTACCGCTGAGGAAGTCATCGCTACGATCTACGGGCACCCCACCTACTCCGAAGCTCTCTATGAAGCTATCGCTGACGCCCTGGGTCTTGCTATTCACCTTCCCGCTAAGAAGAAGTAACTTCTCGTAGAGCTCTTTGTAGCTCTATGCTCTGATAAGATAAGCCTCCCCACTGCTTTTGCACGAAGCGGTGGGGAGGCTTCTTTTTTATCGAGGGTAGGGAAAAGCATCTTTCTCAGGCGATGCTATGAAGTGAGCTATAGAGATAGCTGGCTGATTATCTGATGGATAAATAGGAGATGTAAGACCGTGCGATGACCCTCCCTCAGCTAGTTTCTTTTGCGACCAGTACTGGTCGCTGAAGTGAGCAGTACTGGTTGGGTATATCGACCAGTACTGGTCAGCGAGTGGAGCAGTACTGGTCACCTCTCGGATCAGTACTGGTTACTTTCCCGACTTCATAAGAGTGCTTTCTGCTGAGGTATTTCTCTTAGCTACTGCACTTCTTAGGGAAGGCTTCTTCTTGGAGGAAAGGTGGAGATTTCTCTATGTAGCTACCTTCTGAAATATAGCTATCTTTGAGTGTTATAGCGGTGAGAGGCATTATCTTTTGCCTTCCCATATCTACCTGACTAACGACCCCTACGATGATGATAGAGCTACATATTGACTATATCAAGAATGTCAATTACGCACTCCTACACAACCATATCCCAGTCTGCAGCAGTATAGAGCTCGCGAATGTCGGTGAGGAAGACCTGCTGGATATCAGTGTCTCTATTGGTGGGCGCTTTGTCCAAGAGCAGCGCTCTGCTCTATATAGTCGTATTGATCGTGGGAGCACGGTACGTATCTCTGATGTCGCTGTTCTCCCCAAGGCTGATGCTTTGCTTGAGCTCTCAGAGCGTGTCATCTCCTCCTTCACTGTACAGATCTATAGTGGGGAAGAAGTCTTGCTTTCGCGGGAGTATGACCTGGAGTTGATGGCATTTGATCAATGGCTGGGGACGCAGATCCTTCCACAGTGTCTGGCCTCTTTTGTGGTGCCCAATCAGCCTGCTGTAGGGCGGATGGTCGTCAAGGCATCAGCTCTCCTCAAGCAGATGACAGGGGCAAGTGCCTTTGTCGAGTATCAAGATGGAGATCCCAATACGGTCGTTGAGCAAGTTAGCGCCATCTTTGCTGCGCTCCATCAAGAAGGGATTATCTACCGCGCAGTGCCTGCCAGCTATGAGGCTATCGGGCAGCGCATCACGCTAGCAGATCAGGTCCTTGAGAGTCATCAGGGGAACTGTATTGAGCTGACCCTCTTGATGGCCTCTGTACTGGAGGCGGTTGGGATCAATAGTGGGGTCGTGATCATGCGTGGGCATGCCTTCCTCGGTGTGTGGCTCAGCGAAGTGTGCTACCGTCAGAGCATCTGTGATGATGCATCTTTCTTGGAGAAGGCATGCTCTGACGGGATCTCCGAGATGCTTGTACTTGAGTGTACGGATCTTACTAAGGACTATGCTTCCTTTGAGCATGCACAGGAGATCGCTCGGCAGCATCTCAAGAGGGATAATGAGTTTCAGATGTTCATTGACATAGCTCGCTGCCGTTTGGAGGGTATTATCTCGCTACCAACTCGCCTCAGTGAGGGTGGTACGTGGAAGTTGGCTCCCGAGGAAGCTCCTAAGCATACGGCTTGTGCCATCGAGGCTACCCATCGCACTCGATATGATTTGGATCGTGCCTATGACGATAAGACGGAGGTCAATAAGCTTGATATCTGGGAGCGGAAGCTCTTGGACTTCTCCCTGCGCAACAATTTCCTCAATCTCTCTGTTCGTAGCCGTGCCATACAGTTCATCTCCTTCGATGTCGCTTCGATAGAGGACTACTTGCAGGAGAATACGGAGTACTGCATCCATCCTATTCCTGAGGGAGTCGTACGAGTAGATAGAGAAGAGCGCTTACTTCGCTCCAGTATGATTAGCTCTCTGGAGCCACTGATTCTAAATGATATCACGAGGCAGAAGCTCTTACATACCTACTACGCTGAGGATGAGACACAGCTGATCCTCAAGAATATCTATCGTCATGCTAGTACGACGAGGGAAGAGACGGGGGCTAATCCGCTCTATCTTGCTATTGGACTCCTTCGCTGGTATGAGAAGAAGAATAGCCCTCGAGCACGCTATGCTCCGCTTCTTCTCCTACCCGTAGATCTTGTCTATAAGCGTGGGCGCTACTATATCCGCAAGCGAGATGAGGAGATCTCACTCAATATCACCCTCATCGAATATATCCGCCAGACCTACGGCATACGCATCAAGGGGATTGATCCCCTTCCCCGTGATGAGCATGGTGTCGATGTACTCCTCATCTTTGCGCAAGTCCGAGACGCTCTCCGAGAGCAGAGTAAGTGGGATGTCGAGGAGGAGTGTGTCCTTGGGACGTTCTCCTTCAATAAGTACCTGATGTGGCACGATATTCATAATCACCGTGAGGAGCTTCTCTCGCATCCTGTCGTCGCCAGCCTCGTCAGTGGTTCGCTCCAGTGGCAACCTCAGTCTCTGCAGACGAACTTGGCAGAGGAGGATAAACATCTGACTCCTGGGAGCATTGCTCTACCTGTCCCCGTAGACTCGTCACAGCTATCTGCTGTCTTGGAGGCAGGGCGTGGCTCCTCTTTCATACTCTATGGTCCTCCGGGTACGGGGAAGTCACAGACGATCACGAACCTCATCGCCAATGCGCTGTACCAGGGGCGGCGAGTGCTCTTCGTCGCAGAGAAGATGGCTGCTCTCAGCGTGGTGCAGAGCCGACTTGAGAAGATCGGCCTTGATCCCTTCTGCCTCGAGCTTCACTCCAACAAGGTGACGAAGAAGCATGTCTTGGAGCAGCTGGATAAAGCTCTGCATGCGGCGAAGATCCGAGAGCCAGAGGAATATGACTCCATAGCTCAGAAGCTCTACGAGCGTCGTACGCTGCTGATCCAGTATATGGAGAGTCTTCATAAGGATCGCGAGGGAGCCAAGCTCTCCCTCTACGAATGTATATCGCGCTATGAGTCGTATGAGGTAGAGCCTCTTGAGGTCGCATTGAATGAGCAGCTGGCACATCTTGATGGGGGATTTATCACACACTGCGAAGAGCTGCTTGGTAGCAAGCTCCCCGCAGTACCCAATGTTGCAGGGCAGCCCTCGGAGCATCCTCTGGTTGGCTTGTGGCCCACACTTGCCTGCATCCAAGAGCCGCAGACCTTAGCACGTCTCCTTGACGAAGGTGTGACTCTCGCAGGACGCATACAGCGTGCGCGTATTCTCCTTACGGAGATCTTTGGCGCAGATCTGGAGGATAGTGAGCGAAGTCTACGTCTTGGTATAGACCTCCTCTCAGAGATCTCAGCCTCTCCACTGATGCACTCATCTGTCACCGCTATTGCTTTTGATGAGCATCAGAGAGCCCAGCTGCGCTCGATCTGGGAGCATCTGAAGCATCGTGATGAACTCCGTGCTATGCTCACGGCTGACTGCCGTGAGGAGTTCTTAGAGATAGATGCACTGAGCCTCCTACAAGAGTGGAAGGCTATTGAAGACTCTTGGTTCTTACCTCGCTTCTTTGCCTCCCGTAGCTACCTCAAGAAGATACGCTTCTACAGTGAGAAGCTGCAAGCTCAGACAGTAGCAGGGTATCTGGAGCGTGTGCTTGAGTATCAGAAGGAAGTTAAGCACTGTGCGGGAGAGAGTGGAGGGATACACCAGCTTTTGGGACGTAGCCTTTCTACTACGGAGCTGGGAAGCCTCTTGGATTACCTCCCTCGTTTGGTGAAGGCTGTAGAGGCTTTTGCTGAGGGGCTACAGCTCTCAGTCTCCACTATCCGAGAGTCCATTAAGCCTGCTTTCACTGAAGAGCTAAAGCATCAGCTCCGAGGGCTCGATGCTCTCTCCGGTGAGTGGTCGCAGTATATAAAGGTGGCAGAGCCCTGGGTATCGTATAAGTTCCCTTCCGATAGCTCCTTCTCTGTGGCGCTTTCTTCGTGCTTCTCTCGCTGGCAGACTCATCAGGGGCTGGTCGGGAAGTGGTATAGCTGGATACAGCTGCGTAGAGAACTTTCCTCGCAGGGCCTTGACATCGTGATTCGCGAGGTGGAGGCGAAGCGAGTAGATGCAGCGCAGCTTATGCAAGCCTTCTTCAAGGGGCTCTATCGTGCCTTAGCCGAGCAGAAGATAGCTCGGAGCGAGCTTCTCTGCACGTTTGAGGGTGAGCTTTTTGATCAGCAGGTGCAGCGCTACAAGGAGTTGACTGCAGAGTTCCAAGAGCTGTCGAAGAAGATGCTCTATGCTCGCTTGTCCAATCAGCTTCCCCATGTCTACGAGGACATAGATAATAGCTCGGAGATCGGGCGCCTCAATCGTAATATAGCCAATGGAGGGCGAGGTACTTCAATTCGCCAGCTGCTGGATGATATCCCTAACCTTCTACCGCGCCTCTGCCCTTGTATGCTGATGAGCCCTATGTCGGTGGCACAGTACATAGACTTAGGGGCGGAGAAGTTCGACTTAGTGGTCTTTGATGAAGCCTCTCAGATGCCGACCAGTGAAGCTGTAGGAGCTATAGCTCGAGGGAATGCCCTCATCGTGGTAGGAGACCCCAAGCAGATGCCTCCAACGAGCTTCTTCAGTACGAACTCCGTCGAGGAAGAAGAGGAGAGTATCGATGACTTGGAGAGCATCCTGCAGGACTGCCAGGCTCTCAGTCTACCTTCGCTACAGCTGAATTGGCACTACCGCTCTCGCCACGAGAGCCTTATCGCCTTCAGTAACCATGAGTACTATGATGGGGAGCTCATTACCTTCCCCTCAGTAGATGACCAAGCGACGAAGGTGCGATTCATTCACATCAAGGGGACCTATGATAAGGGGAAGACCCGACAGAATAAGGCCGAAGCTGAGGCGATCGTCCATGAGGTATGCCGTCGTCTGCGTGATGATAGCTTGAGAGGGGAGAGTATGGGTATAGTGGCTTTCAGTGCCGCACAGCAGAATCTTATTGAAGATACGCTGACCGAGCGTATGGCTCGTGATACCTCGCTACAAGAGTTTGCCGACCAGCTCTATGAGCCTATCTTCATCAAGAACCTTGAGAATGTGCAGGGTGATGAGCGTGATGTCATCCTCTTCTCTATCGGCTATGGTGCAGATGCTACGGGGCAGGTCAGTATGAACTTTGGCCCGTTGAATAAGGCAGGGGGTGAGCGTCGCCTCAATGTAGCCGTCAGTCGCGCTCGCTGTGAAATGCTGGTCTTCTCGACGATGACCAGTGATCAGATTGATCTGCGCCGCACGAAGGCTAAGGGCGTAGAGGGCTTGAAGCACTTCCTCGAGTATGCTGAGCGACAGACGCTCGTACGTCGCCCTCAGCCTGATATGGACTCTGCCGACCGCATCATCGCCGAGCAGATAGCTAATCGCTTACAGAAGGCTGGCTATCCTGCGATGACTCAACTGGGACGCTCGAACTTCAAGGTCAACCTTGCTGTAGCCTTGCCCAGTGCACCAGATTGCTATCGCTTAGGGATCTTGATCGATGGAGAAGCCTACCGACGTACTCAGACGACTCGAGATCGTGAGGTCGTGCAGCCGAGCGTACTCGGGAGCCTCGACTGGGAGGTGATGCGTGTATGGAGTCCGGACTGGTTCCGCCAGCCTGACCTCGTCATAGAGCGCATCCTTGCCCGACTGAAGTCGCTCCCAGAGCGCCCTCTGAAGCAGCAGTCTACAGCAGTATCTTCTCCCTTCGCTATCACTGAGGCAGATCTGATCGCTGAGCCGATAAGCTCTTCTGAGGCGCTGGAGTACCCCGCTACCGATAGCTATACCAGCACTTCGCTGGAGGACTTCGTCCGTGAGGTCGTAGACCGAGAGCAGCCTATTACCTATTTGCTCCTCTTGAAGCGTGTGGCGGCCTTCAAGTCTTTTGCGCGAGTTAGCTCGACGATTACGGGGATCGTGGATGCCCTCCTGCCCATGTTCTTCACTGTCTCTGACCGTGATGGTCGGACTCTTTGGCTTACACAGAAAGATGGTGAGCAGTGGAAGGGGTACCGCCCCAATACTGCGATCGCAAAGCGTTCGATAGAAGAGATCCCTTCGGTCGAACTGATGGAGGTCCTCCTTGAAGTGGTGAAGCAGAATGTGTCGATCGCCCCTGATGCAGCGACCCTTATTGCTGCAAAGCGCATGGGATTCTCTCGCCGTGGAGCTAATGTTGATGCTGCCTTCTCCTACGCTCTTGAGCAATTACAGCAGAGTGGTTTGCTCTTGGAGAATGAAGGAAAGCTGATACTGTCGAGATAGTTTTTCGCAAATCTGAGAGGGTAGAGTAGGGTACCTCCACTCTCCAGTCGTCTTTACAATCTGTGCCCAGTGATATATCTGATGATGAAGTATAATAATGCTGATGTACGGCGTCACGATCGCCTGCTTAATGAAGAGCGTGCTCTGGAGCTACTCCGTGAGAGCGAGTACTGTGTCCTCTCGATGATCGATGAAGAGGGTAAGCCCCGAGCGTCGAGCATTGGCGAGCATATCGTGGCGTACCGCTATCCAGCTACCAGGAAGGATCGACCGAAAATCGCTGCCCCGCTGCCTCCGCCCCGAGGTTGGGAACATAGCCCCCTCGAGCTAACTCTTCATCTTCATTCGCTAGGAATACCATAGCCTTAGCTCGAAGGCTGTGGTAGAGCTCCTCGGGATCTTCCTGAGACGTGTAGAGCGTCGTGGAATGGCCTGCTTGAGGTGTTGCCTTCATCATTATCCTCTTAACTCTGCTAGTCTGTGCCAGCTGGTTACGTGGTTTGGCGATACACTAGGGATTGGCTAACTTAGCGGGTGAATAGTGATGAATGCTAAGATCAGTAGGCACTTCCTTTGGTGTGCCGCTCCCTTCGTGTACGCTGCCCCATTGCGGGGGGATCGTTGGTCTGCAGTACAAGGGTATAGAAAGATTTCCAATAAGCTAAACTACGCTATCCTGGTATGAGAAAAAGGATACTTAAATTTTTAGAATTAAAGAGGCTAAGCAGGCTATCCTTCTATAAGTCCACCGGCTTGTCTAGTGGATTCCAAGACAAAGAGGCCGAAATAATGGAAGCCTCTCTTAGAAAAATAGCTAACTCTTATCAAGACCTAAATATTGATTGGGTGCGTACAGGCGAGGGGGAGATGCTACTGACCGAGCCAAATCCCGGAGCGAGCCTGCTTGACGTAGGTCGTCGTACGGATGTTTGGGTCGGTACGGATAATCGTGTGTATTGGACGGAGGCGCTTCAGGTTGGTCACGAAGAGGATCTACAGCGAGCTCAGTCTGAGGGAGTACGCCTCATCCCCGAGTACACCGAGGCCTTCCGTGGAGGCAATCAAGGGGAGGCCGGCGAGCTTCAGATAATAGACACCTATTGGGGCATCCCCAACCTCGAGGGGGAGATGATCATCCATGGCAACTCTATGTCCCCGAAGTACCTAGAGGGTGTCGTGTCGCTCTGAAGCGCTACCCGTTTAGCCCAGCCAATCCCCTAGGCATCCAGTTTGGGGAAGTCTACGCGGTAGCGGTACGCCAAGGGGACGGCTACCCTCCCCTACACTTCATCAAGCGCCTGCATCGTCACCCCGACAAGGCGAAGGAGCGTACTACCTACATTGCCCGTAGCATCAATCCCGACTACGACGACTTCGAGGTATCGGTCTCGGACATCTGCCATCTCTCGGCGGTCGTTGCCCGCATCGAGGTCGAGCCCCTCTTCTCCTTCTAAAGACAGCCTATGGGCCACCATTGAGATATTACATTATCCATTCCGAGATATTCTGTACCTTCACGGAGATAAAAACAGCTAGATTATGAGGAGGAAAGACTTAACATTGCGCGCATTCTCAGTTGAAAGAATGAGTGGTATGTCCTTGAGCGAAAGCGAACCATTGAGCCTTTTAGATTTGCTCCGGCAACGTCTCCCCGCAACATGTGCTGGAGATCGACGCATGCCTCTAAATCCTACAAGTGATGATGAAGATGTACTTTCCGCCTATGCAGACTCTAACAACTGCTTGTTTGGTGTCATACTATGCATTGCCCCAGGCACTCAGATGGGGGAGATCCGCCCAGAGATGTTTGCGCAGCCGATGATAAGCATAGATGAGCTTGGAGGCTTGGAGGCTAATGCTAATTCATCCATCTATAAGCACTGCTACTATTTCGCTCTTAGTAGTAGAACCCTCGTGACGACTCTTGGAAAGAGCTCCTCTATCAGCAGAGTAGAGACTTATTTGAATTGGTTGATAGAAGAAATCCGTGGGGAGACCCTATTCAACTTTACCCCTATGATTTCAACGGAACTTCCAATCAAGCCTAAGGACATTAAAGAGATGACAATACTCCCTCCCAGAACGAGGTCAGTCGAGACGGAGGATAGTCAGGCAGATACAGAGGAAGCATCAAGGGCTTACAAGATAAACTGGAACAGGATCAAGAGCCTTTTCGGTGACAGTTTGAACCTAGACGAGCTCAAAGCAAACAACATTCTTGAAGCTGAACTTAATATAAAGTTCACACGGCCTAAGAATATGACTCCTCAGAACTATGAGCGACTGCTCGGTCAGAGTCTAAGGGTTATATCTGGCTTAGATCAAGTCCAATTTAGGGGCAAGAAGGGAAAGAAATATGTAGTAGGCTCTGACATGCAACGAGAGAAGAGCGTCAAGATAGAATTAACAGAAAATGGACATCTTTCCGAGGAGCAGCTCAAGCAGGAGATGGAGCGATATCTTCTCGAACTCACACAAGGATAGTAACTCAGATGAAGCTCCAGGCAAATTTACTTCGCTACCTTTTCGTTATTGTGCTAGGAATAGTCTTTTCAAGTCTACTCCCAAGGCTAACCGTTAATATCGAAATAGCAAAGCTTCTGTTTGGTGTGGCTGGAATCTTCTTCCCCGTATCACTAGCGGTCATCACTTCGATGGATCTCTACAGAGTTAAGAATACCGAAGCAAGAAGAGAGATTAGGCGCAACCTGAGAGATCAGCGGAATGGTCTCTGTTTCCACTTCATCATGGCCATGATAGGCTTGATAACTATCTACCTTATCCCTGATGGAGGAGGTACCATTGAGCCTAGTATCATTGGCTTCATTTCAGTCAACATTCCTCTCGTGGTCACCCTGATCATCTGTGAATCTATTCTATACATGACCATAACCTTCACCAGCACTCAAAAGCTACGAGAAGATATTGAAGATAAGCTTGATGAAGAAGAAAGGAGAAGGAAGCATAGGGAGTGATATAGCTATTATTAAGGAAGTCAGTATCGAGGTAGTAGACGAACACTCCCGTCTGGTAGATGAAGAAGCTCTTAAACAAGAGATGGAAGGATTCCTCGGGAGCATCCCAAATCTCATAGAGGACACCACTACATGAAGCCCATCGTAAGAAGACTAGTTGGACAGATGGTGATAGCAGTAATACTCGCTTTACTACTATCATCTTGGACTTCTATCCCTGCATCATCGTCAGTCACAGGAGCGCTGTATACCGTTGTGGGAGTTGCATCCTCTCTCTCAATAAGCATGGCTATTTCCATTGACCTCAAGGAGGTGAGAGAGCCCAGATACCGGAGCAAGCTCAAGAAAGATATCCGGACGCTCCTAGATAGCTTAGTCTGTGACTTTAGTATCGCCTCCTTCGCCTTGCTTGCATCGATAACCAACGAGTCTTTTACGATAACACTTTCAGGCATATCCCTATCTCTAAGTATAAGCCTACTCTCATCCATAATCATAGCTCTTTCGCACGTATATAACCTCCGCAACATCTACGCGATATACAAGTTCAAAGCAGACCTAGAGGAGCGTATCATATCCGAAGGCGAAAAGAGGAAGGGATAGCCCCTATCCACACCGCATAAAAGACGAAGCCCCAACCGAGTAGAGGTCCGGGTGCCGCTATATAACAAATACCCGGTCGGGAATCTATACAACTGCTCTATTGGCTCCGTCTCATCTATCGTCTATAGCACCTTCTCTTTGCAGCTTCACAAGGACTGAGGGATGGGCTTCTCGGTATCGTTGGTTCAGGGCTGACGCATGATGTTTCTTCCAGCTGATCGAAGTTGGTTAGCTTTGAAGTCATCTCTATAATCTGCCACCAACTATTTATATGTCTGATGATGAAGTATAATAATGCTGATGTGCGGCGTCGTGATCGCCTGCTTAATGAAGAGCGTGCTCTGGAGCTACTCCGTGAGAGCGAGTACTGTGTCCTCTCGATGATCGATGAAGAGGGTAAGCCCTACGGCTTCCCCATCAATCATATCTGGGATGGTGGAGACTGCATCTATGTCCACTGTGCCCCTGAGGGAAAGAAGCTTCGTGCTATACGTGCTGGTCATCCTGAGGTTTCCCTCTGTATTGTCGGGCGCGTGAATCTCCTTCCGAGTAAGTTTACTACCGAGTATGAGAGCGTCATCCTCCGAGGGACTGCACATATTGATCTCAGCGAGGAGGAGCGCCGGCATGCGCTTCATCTTCTCTTGGAGAAGCTTTCGCCTAATGATATGGAGCTGGGAAAGGTATATGTGGAGAAGTCCTTCCATCGGACGGAGATCATTCGTATTGACATTACGGAGTATAGTGGCAAGCGTAAGTACGTCCCACAGACAGGAGCTTCACATGCCGGAGACTGATACCCCCTCCCCGATGAAGCATATGTCCCGCAAGACCTCTACTGAGGTCTTGCGGGACACATGCTTTATAAAAGAGTGTGGGGATGCCTTGCGACATCCCCACCGTGAATCAGCTGGGGTTCGAACCCAGGACCCCATCCTTAAAAGGGATGTGCTCTACCGACTGAGCTACTGATTCTACCTAAGCTTTTAGCGTGTCCATATTGCAGGAGGCACTCTAAAGCGTTGCAAAGGTAAGCAATATCGGTGATACATCCAATATCTATGCCGTGGGTGTGTAGCGCTCCCACACCAAGGCGCAAGCCTTACTTCCTCAAGACCGAGGAGCAAAGCAATAGAGATGTCAAGCATAGAGCAATAGTTGTTCGCACTCAAATCAGTAGTGCTCCGCGCTCGAACCAATAGTAGTTTGGATAGTGAACCAATAGTAGTTTGACCCCCAAACGAATAGTTGTTTCGCATACAGACCAGTAGTCGTTTGGATCTCGCTTCACTAAGAGAGGGCAGTCTTACCCTGTATGGCATATACGAGAGAGGGGAGGTGCTACCGACCTATATTGGTCACTGAGTCAACCTATATAGGTTCGCGTCGTGACCTATATTGGTCGGAAGAGCAACCTATATAGGTCAGCCCGATGACCAATATAGGTTCATACCACTCCCTTCCATAGGCAACCACACATCGGCATACAAGAAGATGATATAGAACCGCTTGCCCTCGAGCTCCACAGTGGGAGCTCAAGGGAAGCCTTCTATATGGATCGCCCTAGTGGGGTGATAGATCCGGATGGTGCGAAGTGCGTCCTACTCAGGATTAGTACCCGTGTTCTGCTTGAGTTGCTCGGGATTCGCCTGGATATCGTCCGTCAGGATCGGATAGAGCGTGCGGTAGGTCTGCGAAGTAGCACCAGCCTTCCAAGGCTATACGTAGCGCAGTTACCTTGAATGGGTAAGCTATGGGGTAGGCCGTGGAGAGTATATTGACATAGAGCTATATTAGAGGGCATTATATAGGCTCACAGGCGGTTTCCTGCGGGCTTTTTGCTATCTTTGACCTGCAAAACAACGACGGACGTTACAACCACATGACTCTTTTAGAACAGACGACAGTAGACTACAACGACAGTGATATCAAGACCTTGGAGTGGGACGAGCATATTCGTCGCCGCCCGGGGATGTATATCGGGAAGCTTGGAGATGGCTCCCATTCCGATGATGGTATCTATGTCCTGCTGAAGGAAGTCCTTGACAACTCGATCGACGAGTATGTCATGGGGGCTGGTAAGAAGGTTGAGATCACTATCCGTGAGGGTCAGGTGACGGTGCGTGACTACGGGCGTGGTATCCCTCTCGGTAAGCTCATCGATGCCACGAGCAAGATGAACACTGGGGGGAAGATTGATTCTAAGGCCTTCAAGAAGTCTGTCGGGCTTAATGGTGTCGGTATCAAAGCTGTTAATGCTCTCTCCATTCACTGTGAGATCACCGTCTGGCGTGAAGGTCTGACGAAGACTGTTCGCTACTCCCACGCCAAGCTTTTAGAGGAGACCGAGGCCGTTCCCTCCGATGAGCCGTCGGGGACGCGAGTCGTCTTCCGTCCCGATGCTGACCTCTTCCGCGACTACGAGTACAAGGATGAGTTCGTCGAGACGATGGTGAAGAACTACTCCTTCCTCAATGCAGGTCTTGCTCTCATCTATAATGGCAAGCGCTATCTCTCGAAGCGTGGCTTAGCAGACCTCCTTGAGGAGAACATCACCGAGGAGCCTCTGTATCCTATCATCCATCTCAAGGAGGACGACGTCGAGATCGTCCTGACCCATACCTCGCAGGTAGGGGAGGACTTCTATAGCTTTGTCAACGGACAGAATACTACACAGGGAGGTACGCACCTCTCGGCCTTCAAGGAGGCCGTAGCTCGTGTCATCAAGGACTTCTTTGGGAAGAACTTCGACTACCGCGACATCCGCTATGGGATGGCAGCTGCCATCAGCATTAAGATCGAGGAGCCCGTCTTCGAGAGCCAGACTAAGACCAAGCTTGGGTCAAAGGATATGGAGCCTGATGGGCGAAGTATTCAGAAGTTCCTCAATGACTTCCTTGGTAAGGAGCTGGATAACTACCTCCATATCCACCCCGAGGATGCTGCCATCATGCTGCAGAAGATCCAGGAAAGTGAGCGTGAGCGTAAGTCTCTCAGTGGTGTAGCAAAGCTTGCACGCGAGCGGGCTAAGAAGGCCAGCCTGCACAACAAGAAGCTTCGCGACTGTACGATCCACTTCAATGACCCTAAGGCGAAGGAGCCTGAGCGTACCAGCCTCTTCATCACGGAGGGTAACTCGGCGAGTGGCTCCATCACCACGTGTCGTGACCCCAAGTATCAAGCCGTCTTCAGCCTCCGAGGTAAGCCCCTCAACTGCTATGGCCAGAGTAAGAAGGTGGTGTATGAGAATGAAGAGTTCAACCTCCTTCAGGCTGCTCTCAATATCGAGGATGGTCTCGACGGGCTACGCTACAATCGTATCATCATCGCGACCGATGCTGATGACGACGGGATGCATATCCGTCTACTGCTGATTACTTTCTTCCTGCAGTTCTTCCCCGAGCTGGTGCGTCGTGGGCATGTCTTCATCCTCGAGACTCCGCTCTTCCGCGTCTTCTTGCCCAAGGAGCACAAGAAGTCAGACAACTTTATGACAAGCACTCCTGCTAAGAAGAAGGGCCGTACCAAGAAGACTGCAGAGGAGGCACCTGCCGAAGAACTTGTGACAAACATCTACTGCTACAATGAGGCTCAGAAGCAGGCTGCACTGAAGAAGCTGGGCAAGCGAGCACTGGTCACGCGATTCAAGGGGCTTGGAGAGATCTCTCCAGAGCAGTTCAAGGATTGGATCAGCGAGGAGAATATCAAGCTGGATCCTATCCGTATCCGCAAGGAGGACAATCTAAGCAACCTCCTTATGTTCTATATGGGTAAGAATACCCCCGAGCGTCAGAACTTCATCATCGATAATCTCGTCGTCGATGAATGATCACGCACTATAGATGCCGTTAGTAATACGGCTGTATAAAAAGGAAAGGCCCCGCTACTCAATCATTGAGTAGCGGGGCCTTTGCTATAGGTTAGAGGAGGGATTACTTCTTCTGCTTCTTGCAGCAATCCTGCTGCTTATCCTTGGCGTCCTTCTTGCAGCAGTCCTTCTTTGCACTGTCCTTAGACTTGGCGTCCTTCTTACAGCAGTCCTTCTTGCCTGCTTCCTGAGCGGACTTGTCTGCCTTCTGGTCGCAAGCCTTGCCATCTTTCTTATCGCAAGTCTTGGCGTCCTTCTTATCGCAGGACTTAGCATCGTTCTTGGAACATTCCTTTTTTACGGGTTCCTTCTTTTCGGGGTTCTGAGCCGAGATATTTGCACCGAGCGCTAAGAGGCACGCTGCGGCGAGGATGAACTTCTTCATATTCGCTTTACAGTTTAGAGATAGTAAATAAAGACTATTGGAGTGGTCTCGGGATCGACTTCTTGTGAGCAAGGTAATAAAAGGTAATTGGAATCATACTGCCAGCGCTTTGCCGTCAGGGCTTCCGCATCAAAATCGGCTTCAGTAGTGTTCTCTTCACACAATACTCACATACAAGAGACCATTGCGCAAGCTGTGAAGAGATGGGCTTGCGCAATAGTCTCATGATGCTCGGATCTTCGTGGCGATCAACTCGGATATGTTCCCAAGGCGATAGACGCGAACAGTCTACCATGGTATAGTGGTATAATAGCAGAAGCGGTGCAGCTCCCGATGGGAGTTGTACCGCTTCTGCTTTGGATGGAGAGGTGAGGGATTAGCGACGCTTGCGTCCCCAGCGCTTGTAGTACTCGATGTTCTTATCCTCGCGCTTCTTCTTCGCCTCGTCGGGCTTGACCTTGCGCAGGGCATCGGGCTTGCTGCCCAGAGGTGACTGCGTGCGGATGTCCCAGCGCTCTTCGGAGGTGAAGCCCTTCTTGATGGAGATCTCCTGCGGGTAGTAATAGACCTCCTCGGGGGCACGATCAGGGTAGTCTCCAGGTGTGAAGGCGGCATTGTCGTCCGTATCGACGATGAGTCGGACGAAGTACTCACCAGGCTTCAGGTCGTGGAAGGAGACTTGGCAGGACTCTACGGGCGTCTTTGCTTCGGGGAGACTATCGGCCTTAGCGGCTTGAGGAGCTTGCTTAGAGAGTAGCTCGGCGAGCACCTTGTCGCCTTCGGGGGATGGAGCTGTGGGCTGTGCTTTCTGCGTCGTGTCCACCTTGACCTCATGTCCATAGAACTGCTGGAGGACAGCCTCGCTCTTGTCTATGAGTTGGACGAGGGCGTGAGAGCGGATACCCTGCAGGGTGATGGTGAGCTGACCGAACTCGTCCTCCTTCTGTATCTGCTGCGTGAAGGCGACAGAGTCGCAGGCAGCACCATAGATATCGCGTACGGCAGCCGAATCAATGCGCGCCCGATAGCTCTTGCCATAGGCTCGTGGGAAGCGGAGCGTATAGCGTAGGTGATCCAGTGAGTCCTGCACGATGGTGAAGTCCTGAGGCTTGTAGAGTGAATCCTCCTGTATCTCCAGGCGAATCGCAGAGGAGGGGAGGGTTGCAAGGGGACGTGAAGCCGTCACATAGAGGCTGTCACTTGGGGTGCCAGCAAAAGCCCCCGAAGCTCCGGTGAGGGTGATCTGTAGAGGAGACTTCTCTGCTTCGTGCGTCTTGTCGTGTTTCTTAGCTCGTACCTGAGGCTTGATGAAGACGAGCGTGTCGGTCTTCTCTTGCAGGCGGAGTAGTGAGTCGGTCTTCTCGTAGGTGAGAGCGAAGCGCACTGAGTCGCGCGCAAGAAGCACCTTGTCTCGTAGCCATAGGTCGACGACCTTGCCTTTAGCCGTAGCCCAGTAGAGGGATTCGGCTGGTGCGGTTGGCTTGTCCAGCGAGCGGAGGCGAGGGAGCTTCTTGGGCTCAGCGAGGAATTCCAGTCGGCAGATCAAGCTATCGGGACGGCTGTGGCGCTCGAGGCCATACTGCTGCACCTTCGCTACCGAATAGCGTAGGGCGATGTCGCGAGGGAAGTAGTAGGTGAAGGGATAGGTGACGAGTGAGTCGCGGTGAAGCGTGTCACGGCGCACGATGGAGTCGATGCGTATCGTGTCGGTACGCATGCTATCACGTAGCGTCGTCTGGAAGCTCTCGCGAGAGAAGGCAAGACCTTCACTGCGGTCGCTGTACTGATAGTTGGCATCGTTGTCCTTCGTCGCAAAGACCTTGTAGGTGCTGTTGGGGAGTCCACGCATAGTGAAGAATCCCAGCTTATTGGTCTTACTGACAAAGGGGAAGGGACGCTTACGGAGCGTGCTATCGTTGATATCTGTGGCGGGATAAGCCCCTACGATGAGCCCTTCGACAGGCTCGAAGGTCAAGGCATCAATGACCCGACCCGCCAGCTGCATCGAGTCGATCTGCCCACCTGTGGAGATGAGGTAGCTGAAGCCCTCGAGTGGGTTGTCCTCGTTGTTGTCTACGATGACATCATCGAAGTAGAAGCTGTAGGTCGTATTGGGGCGCAGGGTATCGGAGAGTACGATGGAGACGTGGCGCCCGTTGGCTGTGATACGTGCCGCCTCACGCTGGGGAGGGGATACGATGATCTTGTCCGTCTGGCTCGAGAGCTTGACGTTCTCATCGAAGGTCAGGGTGAAGTGGCGCGTATTGACCCCCGTAGCCTTCACTGCTGGTGAGGCCTGTAGGAGACGAGGTGGCTCCGTGTCAAAGGGGCCACCTTCGGGTGTACCTTGGTTCGCACAGCCCCATAGCAGGAGGGATCCTGCCAGGAAGCTGAGCGCAAAGTGCATCGTTCTATTTGGATTCATCCAATAGTAGCTGATTACATATGTGAGACGAGCGGGACACTATCGGTGAACCCCAATAGCGGGGGCTAAGCATTACGCTTGCCCTTGCTCGTCATGATCTTGAGGACCTTGAGGTCGGTCTGGGCCATGCCATCACGACCAAGGTCTGCGAGGTTGCGGATGCAGACGTCGATATCATCGTCTACGATACCTTCGGTAGCGGTGACGACGTGTCCCTGCATAGAGAGC
The DNA here is from genome assembly GCF_000292995.1 of Porphyromonas sp. oral taxon 279 str. F0450. Taxonomy (NCBI): domain Bacteria; kingdom Pseudomonadati; phylum Bacteroidota; class Bacteroidia; order Bacteroidales; family Porphyromonadaceae; genus Porphyromonas; species Porphyromonas sp. oral taxon 279. Next base: position 238,970 of record NZ_ALKJ01000019.1, read on the forward strand.
ATAGCGGAGATGAGTGCAGAGCTCACGCCCGTCGAAGCCTTGAGGCTACAGCTAGGCTTAGCACCGTCACAGATCATCCCCGAGACGTTGCCGATCATATTCTTCACAGCTCCGATAGACTGCTCCTTCGTACCACCCATGAGGTAGGTGATAGCACAGGCGGAGCCAATCCCTGAGACGACCATCCCGCAGAGGCAGGAGAGGCGCCCCAAGAGCTGCTTGATGTAGACGACGAGGAGGCTACTGAGCATGATCGCCCGAGTGGTGACCTCACGACTTGCGCCCTGCTCTTCGGCGAAGGTCAGGACTGGGAGCATCGAGGAGATCCCCTGATTGCCGCTACCCGAGTTGCTCATCACCGTGATGGGAGCACCGTCCATACGGGCGTCGCAGGCAGAGCTGGTATAGGCCAGCATCTGCGTAAGGGGCGTATTGCCGAGATAGCGACGTCCCATATCGCTATTGATGAGCTTACCGAGGCTATGCCCATAGCTGTGAGTGAAGGAGTACTCGCTGGCACGCTTGTTCTGCAGTGCAGCCTCGTAGATGAAGTCCAGCTCCTCCAGCGGTCCATACAGAGCGTACTCATAGACGAGGTCGAAGTTCAAGGCGATCGTCTCCTCTTCGTCCTTAGTCTCCGGACACTTCGTGCAGGGCGTATCGGCGGTGCGTGGCACGAAGCGGTCTTCACCATCATAGGTGAGTGCTGTGAGGCCTGTATGAGTAGCCTGGATGATAGCAGTCGATAGATGCCCCTCCGTATCGGTCAGTAGGACTTCGACGTAGAGGCGGTCGACGTTGTCACCTTCCTTCAGCCCGATCTGGATGCAGCCGCTTGCTACAAGCTTCTGGGCCTTGTGAAGCTCCTCATCAGTGAAGGTGTCGAGGAGCTCCAGCTGCTTCTCGGGTGCTGCTAAGATGGCACCGAGAGCGATCGCGATGGGGATGCCGAAGGTCCCCGTGCCGGGGATCCCGACGCCCATAGCGTTCTTGAGCATATTGCCGCTGAGCAGGACTTCTATTGAGCGGGGTTCAGCGGTCGTCTGTGCCGCAGCATAGGCTACGGCGAGGGCTACGGCTGCCGGTTCGGTACAGCCTGTAGCGGGTACGACTTCACGGTGCATGAGAGCAGTGATCTGCCGTATCTGTGTGGGTGTAAGCATGGGTTTCTGATGGTCTAAGGTAAGTAGTGTAGTAGGGGAGTGTGTTATTTACGCTGAGTGCGAAGGATCGTAGTGAGCTTGGCGTCCTTGGTCTTGAGGTCTGGATAGCCTCCGTTCATCGCAGGCTCCCAAGCACCATAGTTGGGGTTGGGTAGGACGATGAAGCGCTTGCCGAATTCAGCAGCGAAGCGTGAGACGCCCTGATCACGCACGGCCTCGTCACGTACATCAAATAAGTGGTCGAAGTCACCGAGGTTGTCACCGAGGAGCATCAGGATGTTGTGTGTCTTGAGCACCTCATTGCGACGGGAGCTCTTGTCGGAGGACTTGTCCTTGAACATAAAGTGGCTATCCTCTACCTGTGGGAAGCCCAGATCACGGAGGTTCTTCTTCGTACCAGTACGATTGACCTCATCGCGGTTGGAGATGTAGTAGATGTCTACACCGAGTGCATCGGCCTTGCGGAAGAACTCGACAGCACCCTGCAGGGCTATAGCATCAGCCTGATCACACCAGCGATCCCACGAAGGCTGAGAGTAGTCCTCGCCCTTGAGTGCTTGGTAGACGGAGTTCGCCGTGTTGTCAACGATGGTCTCATCGATGTCGGTGACGATAGCCCAGCGCTTTTCACCTGCGGCCAACGGCTTTTGAGTGGCTGCAAGAAGGCGCTCCGTAGCGACATTGTAGGCCTGCTGGCAGAGTGCCTTGTACTCGGCAGAGCGCTGGATCCAGGCTGCCGTGAAGAGCTTACCACCGAGGGTAGGGCTCATCGCATAAGCTACCTTCCCACTTGGAGAGTAGGTCGTACTCTGCTCTTTGTTTGAGCCAATAGCGATGACGCAGCTCGAGAGGAGCGTGAGTGATAGTGCGGTAGAAGCTCCGAGAGTGAGGAGTTTATTGGTATTCATTATCGTTGTGGGGTTAGGATTCCTTGTTGGTTTGTGTGTGCTTGAGGTAGCAGGTACGGCATAGCGGGCTGTACTCCTTGGCTTCGCCGAGCATGACCTGCTGCTCACCAGAGACAAGGCGGTAGGAGTAGTTCGCCCAGCTCCCACAGCCCACGCAGATCGCGTGGATCTTGTCTACCGAGTCAGCTATAGCACAGAGCTGCGCCATAGGGCCGAAAGGCTGGCGACGGAAGTCCATATCCAGTCCAGCGAGGATGATGCGGATCCCCTGGTCTGCCAGCTGCTCGACGACCTCGGGGAGGTGCTCATCGAAGAACTGTGCCTCGTCGATGCCGATGACATCGACGTCCGAAGCTAAGAGGAGAAGGTTCGACGAATTATCTATCGGCGTAGAGGCGATAGCATTGCGGTCGTGGGAGACGACCTCGGTCTCATCGTAGCGGGTGTCTACCGAGGGCTTGAAGATCTCTACGCGTAGCCCTGCGATCTTGGCGCGGCGCAGGCGACGAAGGAGCTCCTCTGTCTTACCGCTGAACATTGAGCCGCAGATCACCTCGATGCTACCGCGTACACGAGCCTGACCCGTCTCAAATGGATTAAGCATTACTTGTCCTCCGTCTTATTATAGCGTGCGGTGAGGCGTCGTGCCCCGCCTTCGATCTCCTCTATAGTAACGCGTACCGTGTCGGCTGGTAGGATATCCTCCATGACCTCTGGCCACTCAATGAAGCAGAGTGCGCCGCTCTGGAGGTAGTCTTCGGCTCCGAGGTTCAGCGCATCATTGAGCTTCTCCAGGCGATAGCAGTCAAAGTGGTAGATGAGTTCTCCCGAGGGTTCAGCGCGATATTCATTGATAATAGAGAAGGTCGGGCTATTGATGACATCCTGCACGCCGAGGGCTTCGCAGAGGGTCTTGATGAAGGTCGTCTTGCCCGTCCCCATCGGGGCATAGAAGGCAAAGATATCCCCCCAGGGGAGGACCTCCTCGATGAACTGGCGCGCTACGGGCTCCAGCGTGTCGGGAGAGGCTAAGAGGTAGGTGGTCTCAGTGTCCATTCGCTTGTCTTGATTGTGCCAGAGCCTATGTGTGCCCCAGCATATACTCACCCGCAAATTTAAGATATTCGGTGCATAGTCTATATACCTACATATAGAGGCTGCCCCTACACTTCTGTGGAGAAGGTAGGGGCAGCCTCTAAATCGTGTCGCACTCGGGACGTCTTGTCCTCGGGCGATAGGGGTGGGATTAGAAGGTAAACTTCATCCCGAAGTAGCCTGAGCGAGGGATTGTGGGGCCGTAGATATAGCCGCTGTCACGGTCTGGACCGAAGTCGTAGTCGCTCTGGAAGGCGTTGAAGAGGTTATTGATACCGCAGTAGAGCTGGACGTTGCTCTTGGAGAAGAGACGCAGATCATAGGTGATCTTAGCGCCGAGATCAAAGAAGCTCTTGGTCTTGACCAGCTCGTTCCACTCGACATCGACCTCCTTCTGTGCGCCATCTTCGAGGATAGCAGCACCCGTAGCATCTACGAGAGGAAGCTTATAACCTTCCTTGCGAAGACCAGTAGCGATAGCCGTGCGGTCGGTGACTGCGGAGTTCTGCCCCCACTTGACTACGTGAGGTACGTACATTGAGCCCGTGAAGGTACCTGTGAGAGCAATGTTCAGTGGGCGGATCGGGTTGATGCCGATCGTGAAGTAGCCGTAGGTAGAGGGCGTGCGAGTGATCTCCTTAGAGGTCATCGAGATGGTCTGAGGCTCATTGTCTACAGCGACGTTGTCGAAGTCAGAGCCGTCAGCCTTAGGCACGAAGGACTCGTAGTAGGCAGCATCGTGGTCACCCTGGACCTTTTGACGTACGCCCCATTCCTGGTTGACGTCGTACTTGTTGCTGGTGAGCGTGAGGCCGGCCTGGAGGGAGAGCCAGCGATAGGCGATCTTACCCTCGAGGTTCAGCCCGAGGACCTTGGCGCCCGAGGAGACCTGCTGACCATTGTCATCGATCCCGTAGTTGTGGCGCGTGTAGTAGGAGATACCGTTCTCAGACTTGTCCTTATAGTTCGTGAAGACGTCAAGCAGACGGGTATAGAAGCCTTCGACGAGGACGTTGACCTGTGCACCACCGAGGGTGAAGTACATGTCGTTGCTCAGGCTGAAGGAGTGGGAGATCTCAGGACGAAGGTCCTCAGCATTGGTCACGCGCTGTGCCTCACCACCGACGACCCCGACGTGAAGGTCTTCGTCAAAGACCTGAGGTGCACGGAAGCCCTTGGCATAGGTAGCGCGGATGTTGATATTCTTCGTGGGGTTGTAGCGCAGGGTAGCGCGGGGGCTGAAGATAGCCTTCTTGACGGCGGAGTTCTCATCGAGACGCGTGCCGAGCAAGACGCTCCAGCGGTCGTTCTTCCATTCGATCTGGGCGAACTGGCTGGCGTTGCGGATGACCTGACGCAGGGCAGGGGAGAGGGAGATGGGGTTAGCGCTGAGGTCGAAGCCATCGCTGACGGTCTTCTCGGTCTCCCATTCTCTCAGAGGCATCTTGTCCTCGAGGCGGTCATAGCTGTATTCAGCGCCAGCGAGGAGCTGAGCAGGCATGAAGATGAAGTGGTCGAAGTCATAGGTGTACTGTGCACCACCGACCCACGTCATCCCACGGGTGATACCGAAGTTCTTCCCGTAGTCAGAGGTGTGGATGGGGCGACCGATAGAGCCTGCCTTCACTGCCTTGCCCTCATCTGTCGTCTCGTTGCCATCCTTATCAATGTACTTGTCGCCTGCCTTGTTGCGGAGCTTCGTCTCACCGATACCACCGTAGTAGCTGTTACGGGTGACGTGCTGAGCGGAGCCGTAGAGCTGGAAGTGGTGCTTGTAGTCTTCGCTGTAGCCGTCGAACTTCAGGTTCCCGCTATATACGGAGTGGCGAATGGACTCAGCTACACCGGCTACCTGCTCGGGCCAGTCGATGTGGTCACCACCGCGACGGGCTTCGCTGAAGGTATGGACTTCGCCGGTCAGACGCGTGTAGTCCGTGGGGCGGAGGTAGCCACGGAAGCCGAGCGAGCGGGAGTCAAGACGACCAAGCTCGCTGTAGCCATCGCCATTGACATCGTGCTCCTTGCGGTAGCGAGCCTGTGCGAAGACCATAGCTCCAGCACGGTTGTCGTCGCTGACGAGTGAGCCGTTGAAGCTCAGGTTATTGTCCAGATCCTTGAAGCCCGAGAAGCCAAGGCTCTCATTGAAAGAGAAGCTATTGCGCTGAGGCTCCTTGGTGATGATGTTGATCACCCCTGCGATAGCAGACGAGCCGAAGAGGGCAGAGCCACCGCCACGTACGACCTCAACACGCTCAATCATGTTCGTGGGGATCTGCTCCAGACCATAGACCCCTGCCAGTGCACTCATGATGGGACGGCTGTCGATGAGGATCTGTGAGTAGCGCCCGTCGAGGCCATTGATACGTACTTGATTGAAGCCGCAGTTCTGGCAGTTATTCTCGACACGCACACCTGGCTGGAAGATCAGCCCTTGGGCGAGGTTAGTAGCATTGGTGCTCTCGAAGAGCTTGGTGTCAAGCACGGTGACGAGCGTCGGAGCGAGACGGCGTAGGGTAGCCTGACGGTTGGAGGAGACGACGACCTCATCGATACGGATGTTGTCTGGCTCTGCATCGAAGTTCACTTCGACGACCTTATCAGGGATGATCTCCACGGTGCGCTCTTGGCTGAGATAACCGAGACCGCGCATGACGAGTGTCACGCTCTTCTGCTTGAGGTTCTTGAGGAAGTAGTGCCCTGTGGCATCGGTAGCCGTACCGAAGGTCGTACCCTTGATAGCGATGGTGACACCTGAGAGATGTTCGCCAGTCTTCGCATCTGTGACGTGCCCAATAATGTTGGCATCAGTCGGCCGCTCTTGTGCTGCCAGCTCACTGCTGAGACCGATGGCCGAGACCAGAAGGATCTGCAGTGAGAGCATGAGGGCGTAAAGCTTACGCATGGTTATTACTATGATTTATAGTGAGTAAAGTTGCTATATCGCATGGGCAAAAATACGCCATTCATATCCCCCTTCTCTTACTCCTCTGCAAAATACATAGATGTAGGTATAGGGTAGAGGTAAGTGCCTCTATTATATATCTTATAATGGGTGCTGGAGCATTGATTAATCATATCACGTCGAGGTGCATTTCCTCCATACTCAAGCTGCTTTTCCTTCATAGCTCTACGAGAAAAGTTATATCTACGTACGTGGATTTAAAATCTATGTACAGAGAACTTATCATCTATGCACGTAGACTTTAGGACTACCCACGTAGATAGCGGATTACAGCTACTGGTGCAGGTCTTCTTTTCTGCAGATCTGCGACTCTATCTGTATGCATATACAGCTGCTTACAATAGCTCTTTGATCTTATGGTGTGCATAGGATCGGGAGTGCTTTCGCTATGCTTCGTAGCATTTGCTGAAAAGAAAGCCCCCCTGCATGTGCCTTAAAAGGAGCATACAGGGGGGACTCTATCAAGATGGGCCCGCAGGGGGGGAGGGTGTCTCGGCTACCTATAGCGTGGGGGATGAAGTATCTTCGTTCTGAAGGTTCTTTGAGTAGGTCTTGTCCTTGCCTCGCGAGAAGTGATAGGCCACCCCAAGCAGGATCATATTCTTATTATCGTCTATCCACGTCTCACTACTCCATTGGACGAGGCGCTCTCCGAGCGTATAGTCATGATAATAGGCCGGCGTCCCGATGAATAGCATGGAGGCAGAGAACTTCCAATTCCCTAAGCGATAGGAGAGTGAAGCCGTATGCTCTGGCTCCATACGAGAGGCATAGCCCGAATCATAGCCATAGGCTGGGAGGGCGTACTTGTAGTAGAGCTGTAGCCCCTTATGCTGGGCAGTCAGCGAAAACTGACCATAGAGCGAGCCACGATCATAACTAATCTCTGATGAGCGAAGTCTACTATGCGCAGCTATAAGGTACGTATCTATAAGTAGGGTATTGTCCCCAAAGGGCTTGACGGCTACCTTCGCAGCCGCAGCAAGTTCGTCATCCCATGCTCCATTGATCGGAGCGAACGTGATCCCTGCCCCCTCACGCTTCATAGCCTGGATATGCGGGCGATGTGTGTGGCTATAGAGACCTACCAACTTAATATCAAAGATCCCCTTGGCATGCGAATACATAGCAGTCAGCTGGCGCATATGTGCATTCTCTAGCTGGGGATTACCTACCTCTGTGATATCACGAGTAGTTCGTCTGCGGTTGCTACTGAGTTGCTCCAGAGACGGTAGGATGGGCTTGTCGTCGTACATCAAGCGCAGGTCACTACCTCCACCGAGGGTATAGCCAAGTACGACCTTCGGAGTGAAGGCGAGAGTGCTATAGGAGCGATAGCTGGAGCGATTGTGCGTGTGGGTCAAGCCAAGGCTCAGTCGATACAAAAACCTCCCTTGAAGCCCCGAGATCTCACTGTAGCCATAGTGCTGCCATGTACGGCTGGTATAGTCGAGGATGCCGAAGTGATTGTCTACCTGTGAATGTAAGAAGGAGACCTCTCCCCTGTAGCCCGAACTGATGCGTAAGCGTCCCGTCTCTCGGGTGTGAGTAGCCTCCAGGATGAGGGAGCGCTTACTATTGTCGAGCTTCATGAAGTCCTCGTAGCTCGTGACCCCTGTAGCGACGCCCTGCTCTCGGGTCTTAGTGTCTCTCTTGGTGGAGAAGAGCGTCCCCACGAGGTTAAGGCTCAGTTCGTCCTTCTCCCCAAGCTTACGCCAATGGTAGAGGTCAAGCGAAGGATTGAACTGCTGGGTCCTATCCCTACCCGTGGTAGTCAGCTTCTCTCCAGCGACCCCGTCTGCGGTGTAGAGCCCCGATTCAATATTGTCAGAGAAGCGTCGCTCAGCTCTCGGCTGTAGGCGAGCCTCCCATAGATAGCGCTCATCCACTACATAGGCGTACTTGAGGGCGGGGCTGTGTGTCGTATAGCCGAAAGCATCATGGTCTGAGTAGGTGAGCTGTAGTGCCTGCTGATTGAGGTTATAGCTATACTGTGCAAGCGACTCTCGGTCACGATAGTCACGATAGTTCAGTGTGTACTCAAGGCTCAGCTTATGCCGTCCACTGATCAGGGAGGCATAGGCCTCATCATTTCCGAAGCCTGTAGTGAAGGCATGATTGAGCGAGCCACCTGCGATGTAGCCGTCGTCTAGTCCGGAGACGATGATATTGATCACACACTCCACAGCTCGATATCGAGCTGGGGGAATGTCGTAGACCTCTACTCGCTTGATCTTCTCTTTGGGCAGCATAAGTACATCCGTCTTTGTGGAGCGTATCCCATTGATCAGGAGCTGCACCTCTCCGCCCATAGCTCCCTTGAGGCGGTCGTTCATCACATCGAAGCTGACTGAGGGTAGGGTCTTGAGCAGGTCATAGCTGTGTAGGGCCTTTCGGACATCCTTCGGTGCAAAGGTGATCACCCTACGGTCGGCTCGCTGATGCGTAGCCTTAGCCTGTACCACCACATCCTCCAGCACCTGACTATCCTGCTGTAGCTGATCGAGAAGCTCCACCGTGAAGCCTTGGCTGGGCATCACTATACGAAGTCGTCGCTCCAGAGGCTTGTAGCCGAGGAAGCTAATACGTAGAAGATAGCGCCCGACCTTGACGTCACTAAAGAGATAGCCACCTTGCAGGTCTGTAGCCCCTCTGAGGACGAGCGTTGAGTCTCGCTCACTCACCAGCGTAACGGAGGCAAGAGCGATCGGCGCCTTAGTCTTCATATCCTCTACCTGCCCCCGCACCTCGATCTGAGCGAGGAGGTTAAGGGGGGCGAGCATGAGGAGGAGTGCTATCAGGCAGGACTTATTCATAGACGCTCTAAGCTAAAGTCCATGGGAACAAGCTTCTCTGCAGGGAAATCTATGAGGAAGAAGTCTATTGATCCAGCAAAGTAGTCATTAGCCTGTATTGGGTGTGTGATGACGATCTTATCGAGCATCTCACCCGTTATCTTGAGGAGTGCATCTGCTTGCTTCTTAGTTTGCACCATACGACCTGATATAAAGAGCTTGTAGTTAAGCCCTTCTGCATCGGAGATCGTTACGCCCTTCCGCTTGGCGCCCTTGATGGCGTTCGTCGCCAGGTCAAGTGCCAGCTTATCACTATCCTCCTTCTTGGGAACAATCGTAGAGACTGTGAGGTACTTCTCCATGGCATCGAGCCGAATATGCGTGCTGATATTACCAGTGAAGCCAGGATTCTTCTCTATAGCAGTTTCACGAAAGCGGTACGTACCACTTGGGAGATGTACCGTGAGGATATGGTGCTTGTAGGGGTCTATAGGGACACCCTTGAATGAAGCTGTCCCGCTAGCATTAGTCATCGTGACTGCGATGATGTCATTGGGCTTCTCTTGGAGGGAGAGGTAGACCGGTAGATAAGGGAAGCGCTGCTCGACTCCGGCCTTAGTCTTGCAGTACACGTTGCCGAGGTAAAAGAACTCCGTGGTTCGCTGAGCTTGCAGGGCAAAGCTCGAGAGTAGCATGCTCACGGCAATAAGTAGGGTCGTTAGTGATTTCATATTGATTTGAATTAAGATGGGTGGGGTATCTGTGTTCGTTCTTTGAAGCGATCCTTGGGTAGCTTCCCTGCGTTGGGTGGATGGTGATGCGTTTTCTCTTGGAGATGTTAAGCTCCTTATAGCACTTACGGATGGAATGCGCTATGCTTATTTCTGCAATAAAGTTAGATGTATTCAACTTATCGTCAAAATGTGACGGATGAAGCATGCTCGACTCCAACTAAGGTATGCGGTTGTGTGCCAGCTTTGGTGAGGAGTGGAGGGGGGTATTGTTGGGAAAAAGTAGAATACTTACCTTTGGTAGGCTTCTTCATCGGAGTCGCAGCTTTGTACCCCAGGATGTTGGGGTCGTTAGCCTACGTCTCTTGGGAAGATGGCCCTCCTAATACTACACAGGAGCCCTTTTTCATATAAGAGCTAAATCAATGAGCACTACCTGGCAAGAGCACATTGCTCGCCATACTACGACCGCCCTCGAAGCCGTGCGATCGGCAGTAAAGAGCGGGGACTTCTTGGTCTTTGGCCATGCTGTGGCAGCCCCCAGCAGCCTCTCCAAAGCCCTCTACGATGATCGCGAGCGCCTCACGGACGTGAAAGCCTTCCACATGCTGTACTTTGCCGAGCCTTGGCACCTCCGCCCAGAGATGGTGGGGCATGTACATCCCGTCCTTAACTTCCTTGACAAGAATAGCCGCCCCGCTTACCTGGATAAGCGTGTCGACTATCTCCCTTGTCACTTCCATGAACTCCCAGACTTCTTTAGGAATGGTATCTATCCTGTCGATGTCGCATTGATCTCGGTGAGCGAGCCCAATGAAGAGGGCTATTGCTCCTTCGGGGTATCGTGTGACTATACCAAGCCCGCCGCAGAGGCTGCGCGGATCGTCATCGCAGAGATCAATAAGCAGATGCCCTTCATCGGAGGGGACAACCTCATCCATGTGACGAAGCTGGACTATATCGTCCCCGTTGACCGCCCCTTGGTGGAGCTCCCTCTTGCTCCTATCGGGCCTGTCGAGCAGCGCATCGGTGAGCTGTGTGCCGAACTCATCCACGACGGAGATACGCTTCAGATCGGTATCGGGGCGATCCCCGATGCCGTACTTCAGAGCCTACGAGAGCGGAAAGATCTGGGCTTGCACACGGAGATGTTCACCGACGGCGTCATGCACATGATCAACTCTGGCAATGTGACGGGTGAGAAGAAGACCCTGCATCCACGTAAGGTCGTCAGCTCCATCATCATGGGTACGAAGGCACTTTATGACTTCGTCAATAAGAATGATATGATCGAGATGTACCCCGTCGATCATACGAATGACCCCTATATGGTCGGGCAGAATGACAACATGGTCTCTATCAACTCCTGCCTGGAGATAGACCTCTATGGGCAGGTAGCATCCGAAGCTATCGGACTCAACCAATATAGTGGCACGGGTGGGCAGGTCGACTACCTGCGTGGGGCAAAGCGCTCGCGTGGCGGTCGCTCCATCTTAGCCTTCACCTCTACGGCAAAGGATGGCACTTGCTCGCGCATTGTCCCAGTCTTGCCGTCGGGAGCCACCGTGACCTCAGGGCGCAATGAGGTAGACTACATCGCTACCGAATACGGCGTGGTGCGTCTCCGTGGTCTGACGCTTCGTGAGCGTGCCCTGGCCTTGACAAGCATCGCTCACCCCGACTTCCGCTCTGGGCTCATGGAGGTCATCCGTGAGCGCTTCGGCGAGTAGCAGCTTGATAAAGCAGGCTGAAGAATGCCTCTGGATAATATAGAAGAGAGCAAGGAACCTCCCTACGAAGGGTCTCCTTGCTCTCGCCCGCTTTAGGAAGTGTAGGGTGTTGCTACCCATGTTTTTAAAGGGAAGAGATCAAATTTGTGGTAAAATAGGTTTTCATATTATAAATGACTACATTTGTCTACCACATGAGGGAGCATCGTCGCCGGAAGCCTTACATCATAACCCTACAATACAGCGCGCTCCTACCAATCAATTGATCGCATGAGTATGAATAGAGTAATGCGTTTGTCAGATCATCAGGCCGACCGCTACTGGCGTGTAGAGACGCTGGGGGGGGACCTTATGACGAACTGGGGTAAGGTATCTACATCAGGGCGCTATGAGGTCAAGTCGTTTGCCGACGCAGCGGAGTGCGAAGAGCGCGCCCAGCAGTTGGTCGACGCAAAGCTAAAGGCAGGCTTCCAGGACTTCCCTGGCTTTGATCCGATGCAGTCCTTCTACTATGACGATGATGAGATGGGGCTACATCCCCTGACCAGCCACCCGACCTTCCGCAAGTACTTCGGCTCGGAGGTCTATTATTCCAGTATCCAAGATGCAGCACCCTTTGGAAATGATGAGGGGAGTGATGCCCTATGGGAGCTCAGTGACCTCCTACGTCGTCGACCAAAGGCAGACCTTACACATTACCCAGCCTCATTGATATCCAAGCTCTATCATCTACCCTTTTGCCCGCCTAAGGGAGAGACCTATGAGGAACTGGAAGCCCAGCGCAACCTCACTCTGGAGGGACGCCCACTGCTGGAGCAGCTCCGCCGTACGGATCGTGTCATCGTAGCGCTGGCTCTTGCGCAGGTGAAGATCACGGGTAGCCTCTCCAAGGCACTCTATGCTTTGGCACTACGCTCTCTCGATCGCCTCGTCAAGCTCAAGAGTCTCGGAGCACCTGTCCGCTGCTCAGTCGAGCTCCTCCTGCAAGAGCGTGATGATCTGGAGATCTATGCTCGTGAAGTCGGTCTTAATTAGTTGCTCATAATCGTTCATAAATAAAGAAGTCGCCCGCTTGGTCCTCATGCCAAGCGGGCGACTTCATTTGTATGGAAGCTACTTGTGATAGGTGAAGCGTAGTACAGTCTGCGTCGTATCTGAGAGTGCGAAGGTGCGGTCAGCCACATGACCGATGAGCCAGATGGGGGCTTCCTCTCGACATAACAAAAGGGCTTCACGGCGTGCGCGGTGAGAGAACTTCCCGTCAATGAGTATGCGTCTGAGGAGCTTCTTCCCCGACATACCGAAGGGGCGGAGGGTGTCGCCCTCACGCCGTGAGCGGATGGTAAGCCTTTGGGACTCTAACCTATCGTAGTCAAAGACTGCGACCTCTCGAGGTGTGCGGTAGCCACCCTTTAGAGCACTAAGGGAAAGGAGCTCCCAGTGTAGTTCTCCTCCGAAGGGAAGTGCGCACTGCCCGTCTTGGCTGATGTCAATGGATAGGGATACGGCTGCTCCCTCCTCACGTGAGAGTAGCTCCAGCAGCTGCACACCATGGATGAGCAGGTGGGTAGGGGAGTAGAACTTTGCTCCGGCCGTCCCCTCTGCGAGATGCTTACTGAGTTCCTCGACGAGGGAGCGCTGGAAGCCATAGGGGCGTAAGAGCTCGAAGAGAATGGTCGTTCGCTCGGGATGAGTGGCAAGGGGCTTATACTCCAAGCCATTGGGGGATAGTAGTTCGGCTCGGTAGCACTCGATCGTCTCCATATAGAGGGCCTCCGTCGAGCGCAGGTGCTCTATCGTGCGGTAGGTCGTCGCTCGAAAGGAAGGATTAAGCTCCTCAAAGAGGGGGATGAGCTGATGGCGAATCAGATTGCGCTTATAGCGGGTATCGCTATTTGAGCTATCCTCACGATAGCTTTGCCCAAGAGCGCTCAGATAGTCAAGTATAAGTGCACGGGGAGTTGCTTGTAGGGGGCGGATGATACCTTCTGCCTGCTTGATGAACGGCATACCACTGAGCCCACGGATGCCTGTACCCATAGAGAGGTTGAGTAGTAGGGTCTCTACTTGGTCATCTGCATTGTGGGCAACGGCTACGACCTTCCTGCCTTCACTACCTTCAGTAAAGGAGCAAAACCACTGGTAGCGTAGCTCACGTGCTGCCATCTCGATAGATATGCCCTTCTCCTCGGCATATCTTCGAGTATCGAAGCGCTTGATTTGCAAGGGAACGCTGAGCTTCGTGCATAGCTCCCGCACGAAGGCTTCATCGCATTCACTCTCTTCGCCACGTAGTGTGAAGTTGCAGTGGAGTGCTTCGAGTCTTTCGCCATAGTCTAAAGCAAGCATAGCCATCAGCAGAGCGACCGAGTCGGCCCCTCCGCTGATGGCTATGTATATACGCTGGGTGGCGCTATCTATGAGTCGATGCTCTTGGATGGTCGTGGCGACCTGAGCTTCGAGAAGAGAGCGCATCTCCCTTCTTAGTTGTGCTGGTGAGCTTCCTCTACGAGTTCAGGATCGACGAGGATACGACCGCAGTATTCGCAGACGATGATCTTCTTATGAAGCTTCAGATCTACCTGGCGCTGGGGTGGGATCTTGTTGAAGCAACCACCGCAAGCATCACGATCAATGGGCACGACAGCAAGACCATTGCGGGCTCCTTCACGGATACGAGTGAAGGCGTGGAGAAGACGCTCCTCGATACCTTCCTCCAGACGGATAGCTTCAGCACGGAGAGATTCTTCTTCCTGCTTTGTTTCTCCCTTGATACGTGCCAGCTCCTCCTGCTTAGCCTCCAGGTCTACACGGCGCTCACCGATAGTTTCCTTGAGAGTAGCGATACGCTCCTTGCGGTGCTGGATCTCGATCGTCCCTTCGGCGATACGCTTCTGAGAGAGTTCGATCTCAAGGCCTTGGAATTCGATTTCCTTGGAGAGGTTGTCGTACTCGCGGTTGTTCTTGACGTTGTTGAGCTGCTCCTTATATTCCTCGATGCGCTCTTCAGCCTTCTGGATCTTAGCCTTCTCTGTAGCTACAGCCTGCACCTGGCGCTTGTTGTCCTCTTCGAGGTGCTTGAGACGCGTCTCCATACCTTCGATCTCATCTTCGAGGTCCTGTACTTCAAGGGGGAGTTCACCACGGAGGGTCTTGATATGGTCGATCTTGGTGAAGGTCTCCTGTAGGCGACTCAGGGCGATGAGCTTGTCTGCTACCGTCCGGTCGGCAGAGCTAACGTTAGCTTCAGGGCTTGCTACTGTCGTGGCCACCTCTGGGGTAGCTACTTCTTTAGCCTTGGTTGACTTCTTGGTGGTCGTCTTCTTTGTCGTTGTTTCTTTCGCCATTATGGATGCTGTAACGCTTTTATAGGATTGGAGTCTAACTCGCTTTGATAGACCGCAAAGTTAGGCATTTTATCTGAGATGATCTGTGCGAAGAGCTGTGCCGCAATGCATTCGCTCTCGTAGTGCCCCACCGTACAGAGGATGGGAGCCCCTTCGCAGTCGAAGTAATCGTTGTACTTGGCTTCGCCTGTAATGAGGATATCGGCACCTGCTCGCTTGGCCTGCTTCCAGAGAAAGGCACCAGCTCCGCCACAGATAGCGACACGCTTGATGGCTGTCTTCTCCGTCACGCTGTAACGAAGCTGCTCGGTCTTGAAGTAGACTGCTACTCTGCGTAAGAAGCTATCTACGGGCTCTGCTTCGGGGAGCTCCCCGATGACGCCCGCACCGATACGTGGATGGACGTTCTGCAGTCGGGTGATGCTGTAGGCGGGCGTCTCATAAGGATGGCTGGCTAGCAAGGCTTGCTCCACCTGACGCTGTCGGTAGGCAGGGAAGGTGAGGCTTAGTCGCTCTTCAGGCTCTACATGCAGCTGCCCGATCTCGCCTACGAAGGGATGAGCTCCGTCAAGAGCACGGAACGTCCCTTGCCCAGAGCTGCGATAGCTACAGCTGTCGTATGCTCCGATCGTGCCTGCACCAGCAGTCCAAAGTGCTTCGGCCACTTGGTTCAGCTTCTTCGCTGGGACAAAGGTCACTAGCTCCATGAGTGTGTCGGACATGGGGGCTAGGGCTGTGACAGCCTGCAGTCCCAGCTCCTCGGCTAAGAGATAGTTAAGCCCGCCGTCCGCATTGTCAGCATTGGTGTGAGCAGCATAGATCGTGAGGTCGTGACGTATAGCCAGGCGTACGCAGCGCTCGATATAGCTGGAGGTGCCGACCTGCTTTAGCCCCTTGAAGAGGAGGGGGTGGTGGGCGATGATCATGTTGCACCCCTTGGCGATAGCCTCTTGGAGGACCGCCTCGGTGATGTCAACGCAGCAGAGTACGCCCGTAGCTATCTGCGAAGGGTCGCCGACCTGCAAGCCACAGTTGTCGTAGCTCTCTTGTAGTGCTGTAGGGAGCTTCTCAGTGAGGACTTCCCATACCTTATATATAGGTGTCATCAGTCGTGCTTAGCTTGTTTCTTTTTCTTACGTCGGTTCCTCTGCCCTGTGATGAGGACGATGACAGAGGCGAGGCCGAGGAAGAAGATGAATAGGTCTGTCCCCCACTTGCCGAGGAAAGGACGATAGAGGCGTCCGGCATGGAGCTCGAGAGCAGCTTGCCAGAGGGAGTAAGGCATTTCATTGAGTGCCTCAGGCTGGTGAACGAAGGGGAGCTCCTGTGCTCCTGTCTTGTGGTCAGAGGCTCTACGTACGGCACCTCGGTAGTGAAGGAAGACGTAGTCCTCACTGGGAGTGTCTCCTGCGAGAAGTCCCGAGATCATGTAGTCACTTATAGGAGGCCCCATCTTTACCTCACGGATGACTTCACCCGTGAAGTAGTTGCGTATAGGATCCTTCTGATCAGGGTAGACCTCAAAGAGCCCAGTAAAGGAGCCGATGAGCCAGCTTCCATCAGGGCGCTGGGCAAAGCCATTGACTCCCATCGGGCTGACCTCGGGCTGGAGCTCCCACTTTTCCGGCTTAGCCGCGAAGTCATGGAGCTTGAAGAACCCCTCGCTCGTCGAGAGCAGCCACCCTCCATTCTGGTGATCCTCACGAATACCACGCAGACGGTCGAACCAAGGGTTCTCGCTATAGAGTGTACTGAAAGTATTCGGACGCGCCTTTGTGAGGATGAAGGGAATCATCAGCGGAGGACGAAGCACCCATCCCGTGATGAAGACGAAGAGGAGGATATAGTAGAGGTGAAGGCCGATGACCTTATGCCACTTGAAGTGCATGGAGAGCTTGCGCGAGAGTTGTCGCTTCTTCTCGGTGGCTTCCTTGGTCCCGTGCTTGTTCTTCTTCGCCATCAGACGGTGGCTGAAGATAGTGTAGAAGATCCCCGTGATGGAGAGGAGTATGACGAAGAGCCCGATGATGTCAACGATGATTCGTCCCGTGAGGCCGAAGTACTCTCCACTGTGGAGCATCCACAGGATCTGGAAGAGTAGGATCTTCCCCGTATATCCATCGGGCTTCTTCAGCTCGTAGGTAGTCCAGCTGGGATCGCTAAGCGAACGGCGGTAGAGTAGGGAGCGGCTCAGGAGTAGTACGGAGTCGTCCGTGATCTGTAGATCAGCCAAGCGCCCACGTACAGAGCTCGGTAAGGGTTGCTCGATCCATCGGTCACGCTGAGGGGCGAGGCGATAGAGGCGATACTGCGAAGCGACCCATATCCCGCCCGTTGTATCTCGCGCCATAGACATGATCTTAGCTTCGTCGCCGCCACGGACAAAGCCCGCATGCAGTGGTCGTGCCTCACGTCGTAGGCTACTGTCGGTCACCCACACGCCTACGCTCCCATAGATATAAGCCAAGCTGTCGGCGCGGAGTACACCTCGTACAGCCCCATTATTCCACTTCTCGAACTTATAGTCGCTGGGGAGGACTGCACGGGGAATGTCTATGCTCTGTAGTAGGTCTCGGTGGTTGAGGATGATCCCAGAGAGGGCTGCCAAGAAGAGAAGAAAGCAGAGTGGGATCCCCAGATATTTGTGTATCTTCTTTGCCTTCATCCTATGCTCCTGAGTTTGCTATGCTACCCTGTCGTGCCTGAAGCATGCTTCGCACGGGGTTAGCGTACATGGTGAGTAGGCAGTGCCGTAGGAAGGTGCGGTCGGGAGCAAGTCCATCAGGGAGCTTGACCAGATCGATGCGGCTCTCGATATACTTGAGAGCCTTAGCTTCGTCCTCAGCACTATAGTCATAGAGGCTACGCTTACCTCCCTCGAGGGTATCGAGGGCGATGTAGTTGATGGGGTAGAGCTTGTAGTGGCTGTGGATCTCTGAGTCGATGAGCAGAGCGATGGCTTCGGGGGTGCTGTACTTCTCTGCCGTCTCGCCTCGTGAGGCGATCAGTTCATTGAGAGGACGGGCGATGTGGAAGGATACCTCACCCTTCCAGCCGAAGATCCCTGTACGCATATTGATGCCGTCGTCAGCTGGACTCTTCTTGAAGCCCTCGACGTCTCGCTTGAGCTGCATCTCCTGCGCCTTGAGGTAGTCGCAAGGGTCATACTCATAGCTGCAGGTCACGGGGACAATGTTCAGTGGCGCAAGGGCTTCAAGAGGCTGGCGGCTCTTTGCACCGAGGGCAAGCATCTTCAGCAGTGCGGGCTGCGTCTTGTCGGTGGAGTCCTTTGAGCGCCCTTCACGCTGTGCGATCCAAAGGCTCTTCCCTTCGGCGATGGCATCGTGCATGTACTCGGAGAGTAGGCGAGCAGCCAGCAGGACTTCGCGCCCTTGGAGGTTGCGTCGCACGAGGAAGCTCCCATTGAGCTTAACCAAGGTCTCGATCCAGGGATAGAGCATGAGGTTGTCGCCGATAGCGATCTCGGGGAACTTCGCCTCTATATCTGCTACAAGGACATTGAGGAAAGCTGAGTCGAGGATGATATCTCGGTGATTGGAGATA
Organism: Porphyromonas sp. oral taxon 279 str. F0450; assembly: GCF_000292995.1. NCBI lineage: Bacteria > Pseudomonadati > Bacteroidota > Bacteroidia > Bacteroidales > Porphyromonadaceae > Porphyromonas > Porphyromonas sp. oral taxon 279. Next base: position 257,265 of record NZ_ALKJ01000019.1, read on the forward strand.
TAGGTGTAGGTGCCATCCTTCGTGATGTGGTCGGTACCCGTGAGCTCGACGGAGCTACAGCACTTGCGCATGATGTGTTTGACCCAGTGGTAGCTCACTGCGCGCTTGAAGTCTTCGACGCTACGGCAGGTGCTGAGCGTCTTGACTAATGCATCCCACGACTGCTCGAGCTGTAGGCTCTCGTAGACGGCACGAAGGGGCTCGAGACTCGTCAGGTGCTGGATAGCCGTCTGCACCTCTTCGGGTGCCAGTGGACGGATGCTTTCGTATTTCTTGAGATCCATAGTGGATGGTGTGCTTGGTGAGGGTTAGGAGAGATGATCCTGGATAAGGTCGGTCAGCAGGTCCTGCATCGTCAGTCCTGCAGCCTTGACCTGCTGGGGGATGAAGCTCGTGGGGGTCATACCTGGGGTGGTATTGACCTCGAGGAGGGTTGGGCGTCCATCGGCTTCGATGATGTAGTCGACACGGATGATACCGCGGGCATCGATGTGCTGATAGATCTCACGGGTGAGCTCTTGTATCAGCGCCGTGAGCTCGGGGCTAATGCGTGCGGGGGTAATCTCCTCGACTGCGCCGTTGTACTTAGCCTCGAAGTCAAAGAAGCTATTCTTGGGCACGACTTCTGTCACGGGGAGAGCCGTGATGGTGTCGCCGATGCGGTAGCATCCGCAGGTCACCTCGGTGCCCGCAATGAAGCGCTCGAGGAGGACCTCGTCGCATTCGTCAAAGGCGAGGGTAACGGCCTTGTCCAGTGCCTCAAGGCTCTCAACCTTTGAGGTCGCTACGCTGGAGCCTCCAGCATTGGGCTTCGCAAAGAGAGGAAGGCCGAGGCGCTTGATAAGCTCTTCAGAGGAGGGGCGAGCACCATCGCGCAGTAGACGTACGGAGTCTGCTACACGCAGGTTCGGGTAGGTGGAGAGGTAGCGGTTGCAGTAGTATTTATTGAAGGTCAGTGCTTCGGTGAGCGTGCCACCCGTATTGTAGGGGACGCCGACGAGGTCAAGGTAACCCTGCAGGAGACCGTTTTCTCCGGGCGTTCCGTGCACGGTGATCAGGGCATAGTCAAGCTTGATATGCTCACCTCGGAGGGTAAAGCTGAAGTCGCACTTATCAACTAGGATAGGTTCCTTCGTCTCTTCGCCATCGGGGCGTACATACCATCCATCGCGCTCGATAACGATGAGGTGTGGGGTAAATCGGCTGCGATCAATCCACGAGAGAAGGCCTGCAGCACTGCGCAGAGATACGGCGTATTCGCCAGAGAAGCCACCAGCGATAACGGCGATATTATATCGTTCCATAGGGTGTATGGGTAACTTGGTCGTATATGAATGAATAATTATGCTAAGACAAAAATACAGCTTTCACAGCTGAAAACCCACCTCGTGGCGTGGTGACGTAGCTCTTCTCTGCTTAATGATGCTCTGGGTTTCTACGGGGAAGCAGTATGGCTTTAAGCATGCGTGAGGCTATAGGGATGAGTGATACGTATACCTTGTCTGGGCAAAACGTATACGTTTCATGCCCAAGACGTATACGTTTTAAGCTCGAAACGTATACGTTTTCACCGTAAGAAGTATACGTTTTGTCCGCGAAACGTATACGTTTCACTCGTGGAGGGTATACGTCTTACTCTAAATCGCTCGTAGATGGCGTTTTACTTCATGAGAAAGCCCCGACATACGTGCTGTATGTCGGGGCTATTAATTCAGGAGGAAATGCCTTAGCGGTAATCGGTGTAGAGAAGGTAGCGAGCTCGCTTGGCTTGGAAAGCCTTGAGGCCAGCTTGCCATGAGGCACGTATTTCCTCTTCGCTAAGACCAGAACTTAGCTGCTGTCGGAGCTTCTTTGTCCCAGCTAAGAGGTCGAAGAGTTGGCGCTGATTGATCAATTGAAGCCCCAGACTATCTGCCTTGCGATAGTAGTCCAGGAGCGGCCCGAGTGCGATCTGTCGCTTGGGTAGGCTGACCGAAGTATAGTCAGTGCCGTAGCAGAGCTTGCCCTTGTGCCGAGGGTTGCTGTCCTCGCCGAGCTTGATCTGAGGGGTATAGACGATGTTACCGAAGCGCTTGTCGGGGTAGCCGATAGCTTGGAAGGGCTTCGATGTGCCACGTCCCACACTCATGATAGTGGCCTCAAAGAAGCAGAGTGAAGGGTAGAGCTCGATGGAGCGACTATTGGGGAGGTTGGGGCTCGGGCGCACGGGCAGTTCGTAAGGATCGCCATGAGACCAGCCAGTCATAGGGATGACCTTCACGTGGCAGGTATTCCCTCCTCTTAGCCAGCGCTCCCCATCGATCATCAGAGCCAGCTCTCCGACGGTCATCCCATGGGCTACAGGCAGTGGATCTACTCCAATGAAGGAGCGACAATCTGGCTCCAGTATCGGCCCATCAATGAAGTCATTGGGGTTAGGGCGATCACAGACGACGAAGGTCTTCCCCTCTTCGGCGCACGCCTCCATGAGGTAGTGCATCGAGGAGATATAGGTATAGAAGCGCGTACCGACATCCTGCAGATCGAAAACGAGGAGGTCAATATCGGCGAGCATCTCGGGGGTCGGGCGCTTGCGCTGTCCGTAGAGGCTCACCACGGGAAGTCCCGTCTTCTCGTCCACGCCGCTACGTACATTCTTCCCTGCATCGACCTTACCACGAAGACCATGCTCAGGGACGAAGAGACGTACGATATTGATGCCTTGGGAGAGGAGGGTATCTACAAGATGTGTACCCGTACTGCCGACGAGCGAACTCTGATTGACCATCAGCGCGACGCGCTTACCCTGGAGAGTGGGGAGGAGGAGCTCCATGCGCTCAGCACCTACGGTGACGGGTGTGGGGAGCTTTTGTGCATGAGCAGAGGCTGCCCAAGAGAGGGCACCTACGAGGAGGAGAGCAAAGGTCTTCTTTGTCATCATCTATCCAGTGATCTTGACGCGGGTGGCACGGACCTCCGTTCCCGTGAAGATGGAGGCTAATTCTTCGAACTTCTCGGGGCACTCGGTCGTGCGGTAGGATATCTCACCACCTTGACTCAGACGATGCTCCATCTCGGGATGTCGGAGGAGGTAGTCTGCCAGCGAAGAGGCTACGAGTTCGCCCTGCGAGATGAGCTTGATGGACTCGGGCAGGGCTTCTCTGATCTTCGGACGAAGGAGCGGGTAGTGCGTGCAGCCTAAGATGATGGTATCGATCCTCGGGTCACGCTGCATAAGTTCGCTGGTGTACTTCTCTACGAAGTAGTCTGCACCAGGCGCATTGCTCTCTCCGTACTCGACCAGGGGTACCCACATGGGGCAGGCTTGCTCCTCTACGGTGACTTCGGGGAAGAGCTTCCCGATCTCGGTCGCATAAGAGTGTGAGGAGACGGTACCTGGTGTGGCTACGACACCTACATGACGACTCTTCGTGAAGCGAGAGATCGCCTCCACGGTGGGGCGGATGACACCGAGGACACGACGGGTAGGATCTTCGGAGTAGGGCAGGTAGTGCTGCTGGATCTCACGAAGTGCCTTGGCCGAAGCCGTGTTGCAAGCTAAGATGACCAGCGGACAGCCAGCGTCGAAGAGATACTTCACGGCCTGGAGCGTGAAGTCATTGATGACATCGAAGGAGCGTGTGCCGTAGGGCGATCGTGCATTGTCACCGAGGTAGATGTAGTCGTACTGAGGGAGCTGTCGGCAGATCTCAGAGAGTATGGTGAGCCCGCCGTAGCCCGAGTCAAAGACTCCGATAGGGGCGGGTGTCGTAGGATGAGACATATAGAGAGGTATCGGGTGTTAGGGGTTAAGCTGGGACGAAGCTATAGAAGACCATGCCGAAGCATCCTGCCAGAGCCAAGATCAGCAAGGGACTGACACGGAAGCGGAAGACGGCGATGAAGGCCACAGCGAAGAGCGAGAGACTGACGATGAACTGTGTGAGCGATGTATCGGGCGTACCGAAGTTCTCCGCTGTCATCAGCACCATAGCCGCTGCTGCGACGAGCCCAACGACTGTAGGGCGGAGTGCACCGAAGACGCTCTTCAGCAGGGGGCTATCCTTATGCTTCAGAAGGAAGCGGCTGACGAGTATCATCAGGATGAAGGGCAGCCAGAGGATGGAGAAGGTCGCGAGGAGCGAGCCTAAGAAAGCCATAGCGGGTGGATACCCTGCGTTGAGTACCGAGGTATAGCCTACGTAGGTAGCCATATTGATGCCCAGAGGCCCAGGGGTCATCTGGCTCACGGCGACGATGTCGGTGAACTCAGCTGCGCTTAGCCAACCTTCTTTCGTGACGACGTCGTCCTGTATGAGGGAGAGCATAGCATATCCGCCACCGAAGCCGACGATACCGATCTTAGAGAAGATGAGGAAGAGCTCGAGGAAGATCATTGGGCCTCTGTGTTAGAGCGTCGTCTCTGCAGGTAACCATAGATCCACCCTGCGATCCCCGCGATGAGGATGATGTAGACTGGAGAGACGTCGAAGAAATAGATGAGGATGGCCGCTACGAGAGGGATCCATATCGTATAGCGGGAGAGTGATGCGGAGCGTGCCATCGAGAAGACGGGAGCCGCGATGAGTGCTACCACTACGGGTCGTATCGCACGGAAGGCATATTGCACGAGTGGAAGCTCCTTGAACTGCTGGAAGACTGTCGCGAGGATGAGGATGATGATGAATGAGGGGAGGACGTTAGCTACCGAAGCGATGATGGCGCCACGTAGCCCACCGAGCTTATGCCCGATATGTCCAGCCATGTCGACAGCGAAGATCCCAGGGGTAGCCTGTGCTACAGCCAGGATGTCGAGGAACTCCTCTTGTGTGAGCCATCCTGTACGCTTGACGATCTCGTGCTCCATCATCGGGATCATAGGGTACCCTCCACCGATAGTCGTGATGCCTATCTTGAAGAAGATGCTGAAGAGCAGCGATAGCTCTTGGCGAGTTAGATTCTTTGTTGTACTCATTTTGCGGCACAAAGATACGACCTTATGATGGAAGAGGATATTAAGACAAGTGCCCCCGCAGGAGAGATTCACTCTCGTGCGAGGGCACTACATTATTATATAGTAGGGTGGGGAAGCGAGCTTCCCTAAGCCCTGCTACCAGACGATGACACGATCCTTAGGAGCGATGTACATCTTGTCAGTTGGGCGGATATTGAATGCCTTGTAGAAAGGATCAATATTCTTCAGTGCCTGGTTCACGCGAAGCAGACCGAGGCTGTGAGGGTCAAGCTTCGTGAGGCGACGGATTTCGGCCTCCGTGATGTTCTGCCCCCAAAGGCGAGCATAGGCGATGTAGAAGCGCTGAGCGGGAGTGAAGCCGTCGATCTTGGCGACCTGCTTGCCTTCGTTGGCCATCTGCAGAGCGAGGTAAGCGATGGTGAGACCGCCCTGGTCAGCGATGTTCTCCCCGAGCGTGAGCTCCCCATTAGCCTTGAGACCTGGAGCGACGGTGACAGCGGAGAACTGCTTGGCGAGGCGCTGCGTGGTGGCTTCGAACTTCTTACGGTCTTCGGGTGTCCACCAGTTGTTCATGTTCCCATCCTTATCGAAGTTAGATCCTTCGTCGTCGAATCCGTGAGTCATCTCGTGACCGATGACGACACCGATCGCGCCATAGTTCACTGCGTCATCAGCATCCATATTGAAGAAGGGAGGCTGCAGGATACCTGCGGGGAAGCAGATCTCGTTGGTCGTGGGCATGTAGTAGGCATTGACCTCCTGAGGGCTCATGAGCCACTTCGTACGGTCAACGGGCTTGCCGAGATCCTTGAGGTTGTCTGCCTGCATGAAGCGTGTAGCTGCCTCGAGGTTCTGGTAGTACGTCTTGCTCTCATCGATGTCGAGGGCGCTGTAGTCCATCCACTTGTCGGGGTAACCGATCTTGATGACGAAGCTGCTCAGCTTCTCCTGTGCACGCTTCTTCGTCTCAGGGCTCATCCAGCTGAGGGCTTCGACGCGCTGACCGAGTGCCTTCTGCAGGTTGTGTACGAGCTCGATCATTCGCTCCTTAGCTTCGGGAGAGAAGTAGCGCTTGACGTATACTTCGCCGAGAGCTTCACCGAGGACGCTCTGTACGACACCTATGCTGCGTCTCCAGCGTGGGTGCATCTCCTTGCGACCGCTGAGCTGCTTGCCGAAGAAGTCGAAGTGAGCTTGGACGAAGTCATCACTCAGCGAGTTGGCAGCACCGCTGATGGTACGCCCCGTGAGGAAGTCACGTAGATCCTCGACCTTAGCTGAGGAGTACCACTTGTCGAAGGCCTTGAAGAAGTTCAGCTGCATGAAGTTCGCCGTGGCGACGTCAAGGCCACGCAGACGAAGGTAGCCGCTCCAGTCGAAGCCCTTATTGTCACGAGCGAAGTCCGCGATCGTCACGATGTTGTAGTTCTTCTGTGAGTCGCGCAGCTCCGTGTTGGAGTAAGAGAACTGGGCCAGCTCCGTCTCGATACGAATGGTAGCCTTGGCGATGCGGCTGGCTTCGGCATCGGAGTAGCCCGAGAGCTTGAGGATGCGGACGAGGTAGGCTTCGTAGCCGGCGAGGATCTGCTTGACTTCGGGGGTAGACTCGACGTAGTAGTCGCGCGAACCGAGGCCAAGAGACGTCTGCGTGAAGAGGAAGATGTTCATGGTACTATTCTTCTCGTCAGCTGCGACGCCCGTGCCGAAGAGGCAACCCTGACCATAGACCTGGTCCTGCTGAGCGATGTGCTTGAGGAGGTCCTCCTTGGTTTGGATTCCCTGAAGGGCTTGGAGCTCGGGGATAAGGGGCTTGTAGCCCTGGCGATTGCGCTCAGCGCTATCCAGAGACTGCTTGTAGAGGACGGCGACACGATAGTCGTTCGTGCCCTTAGTCTGAGGCTTAGCGATAAGCTTCTCTACGATGTGGCGGATCTGCGAAGTAGCTGTATCCTGAAGGATGTCGAAGGTGCCGAAGCGGCTGTAGGCAGGCTTGAGGGGATTCTTGCGTATCCAGCCTCCGTTGCTGTAGCGGTAGAAGTTGTCCTGAGGGCGTACCTTTCGGTCCATGTCGGAGAGGCTGATGCCTGGGACCTTCTCGGTCTTGGTCTGCTGAGCACTGAGGCTGGCGGGAAGAACTCCCTGTGCCAAGAGCGCGCTGAGACCAAGCGTGATGAGTTGCTTTTTGATCTGCATAATGGATATTAATTGTAGTGGTCGTGCGAGAGAAGCCCCGTGGGGAAGGGGCAGCACCGCTGTGTGCCTCTGCAAAGGTACACCTTTTCACTACGTGTTATACGGGGATTGTTGCTGTATTCGTATGCAGAGTCTTGTTCTCTATTTATTCTGCTAAGGCATCGCACGCCCAGCTCCCCGATACTCCTCTCCGAAGTGATCAGGAAAGCCCTTCTACTTATTGCGCGTATTCCTCTTGTCTAGCGGAGGGAAAAGTGCTGTCCTTATGAAGAAAAAAGCGCCTTCACGTAGTGGTTTTGCTCTGTCTATGCACGTAGTCTTAAAGACCAGGCACGCAAATCCAAATATCCACGTACGTAGATATTAGATCCACGTACGTAGCCCAAACTTATCTGCCACTCGTCTGCAACTTTTATCCCTACACGGGGCAATTACCTAAATAGAGGTCGCTTCACAAAGCTATATGGGAATCAAGAGAAAGCTATATGAAACCATTGCACGGCATCTCAAAGGAGGGGCTTGGGGCAAGGGTAGGGAGGACTAAGGTATGGGCTCTTGGAGAAGAACGTATGCGTTTGGTGAGCAAAGGGCATACGTTTGGTGATGAAAACGTATACGTTTCGCAGTCAAGACGTATACGTCTTGGGAAGGTGCCGAATTTGCCTCATCAGGGCACGGAGCTTAGTCGCTTTGTTTTAACTGAATAGAAGAGGCGAAGGTGCTACTTCGCTTCCGCCCTTCGTGTGGGGCGCTTGGTACTCTGCCTATGGTGGACGGAGGGACTTCCCTTGGACCTTGTGAAGGCCGTACATCATGCTGTGAGAGCGCCTTTCCATGTAGGGTCGCCCATTATAATTCGTATCTTTACACCGCACACCTGTAGCGTGCAGTATTAAAGTCCTACAGATATTACAGATCGTAAGTCTATGAATCAATTTCTAAAGAAGGGGCTCGTGCTGGCGACCGCCGCCCTCTCTATCGGCTACCAAGCAAAGGCTGATAAGGGGATGTGGCTGCTCAACGAGCTCACGCGAGAGAACGTCGCTCAGATGAAGGAACTGGGCTTCCGCCTCCCCATTGACTCCCTTTACAACCTGGATAAGCCCAGCGTGGCCAACTCCGTTGTAATCTTCGGTCGTGGCTGTACCGGGGTCACTGTCTCCAGCCAAGGTCTTATCTTCACCAACCATCACTGCGGTTTCGACGCTATCCAGTCGCAGAGCACCGTCGACCACGACTATCTCCGTGACGGCTTTGTCTCGCAGAGCTTCTCTGAAGAGCTCCCCATCGAAGGGCTCACCGTGAGCTACCTCTCCTCTATCCGTGACGTCACGAAGGAGATCCTTGCTCAGCTCAAGAAGCCTAAGAATGAAATCGAGCGCCTCTCGCAGATCCAGAAGATCTGTCAGAGCCTTGAGGCTGCTGAGAGCAAGCGCCTCAAGAGCGAGCACAAGCGTGTACAGGTACGCCCCTACTATGCCAACAACAAGTACTACCTCATTACCTACGATGTCTTCAGCGACGTACGTCTCGTCTTCGCTCCTCCAGGATCTGTAGGTAAGTTCGGCGGTGATACGGACAACTGGATGTGGCCCCGACATACGGGTGACTTCTCTGTCTTCCGCGTCTACGCTAACAAGGACAATGCTCCAGCCAACTACAGCAAGGACAACGTCCCCTACAAGCCCAAGTACCACGCTACCGTATCTACCGAAGGCTACGAGAAGAATGACTACGCGATGACTATCGGCTTCCCAGGATCGACCTCGCGCTACATCCCTTCCTTCGCTGTAGAGAACCGCATGAAGGATCAGAACGATCCTCGTATCGAGGTACGCGGCATCAAGCAGGATATCTGGCGTGCAGCGATGAATGCTGATCAGGCTACCCGCATCAAGTATGCCTCTAAGTACGCCCGTAGCTCCAACTATTGGAAGAACTCCATCGGGATGAATAAGGCGCTCGTCAAGCTCGGCGTCCTCGATCAGAAGCGCGCTGAAGAAGCTTCCTTCGAAGAGTGGGTAGCTGCTTCGGGCAAGAAGGCTCAGGCTTACAAGGGTATTCTCTCTGAAATGGAAGGTGCATACAAGAAGCTTGGCAACATCGAGCGCCAGTCTATGTACCTGCGCGAAGCCCTCATCGGTGGTACAGAGATCGTCTCCGCTGCACGTGGTCTGGGTGATCCCGCAAAGATCAAGAAGCTCGCTTCTCAGCCTAAGGAGCAGCTCGCTCAGATGGTCAATGATCTCTACAAGGACTATGTGCCTGCACTTGACCAGAAGGTCCTGCCTGCTATGCTTGACATCGTCCGTCAGCGCGTCGATGCTAATCGCGTAGCTCCGATCTTTGACCTTATTAATAAGGAGTATGGTGGCGATACGAAGGCCTATGCTGATGCGCTCTTCGCTAATAGCGTCGTCCCCTACAAGGATAAGCTTCTTGCGACCCTTCAGCAGCCCAATGCTGCCGAAATCCTAAGCAAGGATCCCGCTGTCCTGCTTTCTAATAAGGTGTGGGAGATCTATACGGCCTTCTCTAACGAGCTGAAGCCTCTCTACGAACCTATTGATCGTGGCAACCGTCTTTACTTCGCTGGCCGTCGTGAGCAGAACCCCTCCAAGCCTATGCCCAGTGACGCCAACTCAACGATGCGTATGAGCTATGGTACGATCAAGGGTTATAGTCCCGCTGACGCTGTAGAGTATGACTACTTTACCACCAGCCGTGGTATCCTCGAGAAGAATAACCCCGAGTCTACGGAGTTCAATGTCTTCCCCTCCTTCCTTGAGCTGATCAAGAAGGGTGATTGGGGTCGTTGGGCAGATAAGAAGGATGGTAAGCTTCACGTAGCCTTTATCTCGACGAACGACATCACAGGCGGTAACTCCGGTAGCCCTGTCTTCGACAAGAATGGTCGCGTATTCGGTCTGGCCTTCGACGGAAACTGGGAAGCTATGAGCGGTGATATTGAGTTCGAGCCCAACCTGCAGCGTACGATCGTAGTCGACATTCGCTACGTCCTCTTCACCATCGATAAGTGGGGCAAGTGCTCCCGCCTGATCGATGAGATGACGATCAAATAGTCCCACGGGTACTACAACTATAAAAGAGGCGCCTCTTACCACTTGGTAGGGGTGCCTCTTTGCTGTATTAGCGAACTTAACTCATTTTAATCTCGCAGCCTTGCAATATGTCTGGTTAATTGGCTAAAATGTGGTAATTAGAGAGGTATAGAAATGGAGTTGAGATCCCGCATATTTAGGGCGTTTGATCTTTGTTTTGCACGGGCTTTAAAAGGCCTTTGTTATCTAAATAAATTCCTTAACTTTGCTATGCACGAGTGAAGAGTCCTTCACCCATAGCACCAGTAGACAAAGTAAACACAATCAGATATGGATGCTAAGATTCAAGAACTGACCGAGAAGATCTACAACGAAGGCGTCAAGCAAGGCCAAGCCGAAGCAGATCGCCTTATCGCTGAGGCTGAGACACGCGCTGGAAAGATAGAGGCAGATGCCACAGCCCGCGCCGAAGAAATCATCAAGTCTGCTGAGCGCCGAGCCAGCGAGCTAAAGAAAAACACAGAGTCTGAGCTTCGCCTCTATACGGCACAGCTCGTCGATTCCCTCAAGAGTAGTATCTCCGATCAGATCCAAGGCGAGGTCGCTAAGAGTAGCGTACAGGCACTGTCATCTGACCCCGCCTTCATCCGAAGCTTCATCCTTAAGATCGCAGAACGCTTTGATCTCACTCGTGGCGTAGAGATCTCCACCGCTGATGCAGAAGGCCTCCGCTCCTACTTCACCTCCCACGCTAAGTCTCTGCTTGAGTCGGGCGTTTCGATTCGCTCTGTCGCAGGTAAGCCCACAGACTTCTCCATCGCCCCCAAGGATGGTAGCTTCAAGGTACAGTTTGGCGAGGCTGAATTTATTGAGCTTTTCAAGAGCTTCCTCCGCCCTGAGATGAACCAGATGCTCTTCTAACCTACGCTATAAATAAAGGAGAGCATTCATGGCTAAGTATTATGCACTAATCGCTGGACTACCCAATATCACGGTAGATAGCCCCAAGCCTCCGTTCACTACTGCAAGCTTCTACGAAGAACTCCTCCCCATCCTCACGAAACAAGATCTCCAGTTGCTGGAAGTCCTGCGTCAAGAAGCACTGAATAAAGAGCTTCTTAATTGGATCGTTGAAGGAGAGCTTACCCCCCCAGAGCAAGAGCCAGAGCAAAGCTATGAGGTGGACTACTCAGGGGAGGCCGCGGAGGCATTGAGCCCAGAGATAATTCGCCTGCAAGCTCTACAGACTGTGTCTGCTGCGGCTAACCAAGGTAAGCGTAATCCACGACCCAAGGTGGTCCCAGACTATATCTCTCGCTTCGTCTATGATCTCTATCACCGTGAGGTGAAGAGCGATGAGCAAGATAGCTCTGAAGCAGTAGCACCACGCCTCTTCGATGAGATCGGTAGCGATCGCTTAGCGCTGGAAGACTTGATCGCCAGCTACTACTATGATTCGGTCGCTGATTCAAGTAGCGCCTTCCTCACAGAATGGTTTGCCTTGAATAAGAATATCCGCAATATCTTGGCTGTCTTCACTTGCCGCCGATTAGGCTGGGATCCTCAGCGCTATCTTGTCGGGAAGGGTGAGGTGGAAACACAGCTCTTGCAGTCGAAGGCTAAGGACTTTGATCTTGGGGAGAAGCTTCCCTACCTGCCTAAGGTCCTTCAGATCGCAGAAGAGCGAGATATCGCACGCCGAGAACGCTTGATCGACCTACTGAAGTGGCAGTGGATGGATGAGTGGACCTTTGTCCGAGTCTTTGATATCGACAATGTACTCTGCTACTATCTCCGCCTTGGGATCCTCGAGCGCTGGGCCAACCTCAATGAGACAAAGGGAGAAGCCACTTTCCGTAATATCGTCCATTCGCTCAAGGGTGAAAGCGCCCAAGTACTCCAGGACTTCAAGAAGGCTCAGAGACGCTAAGCTACATACTCAGAAAACAGAATAATCACATGAAGCGCCTTGCCTCACCAGTGGGGGGACGCATGCAAAATAATAAGGGATACATGGCAACAAAAGGTAGTGTAAAAGGTATCGTCTCGAACCTCGTGACCATCGAGGCTGACGGTCCTGTCGCCCAGAACGAAATATGCTACATCACCGTCGGTGGTGTGCCATTGATGAGCGAAGTCATCCGTGTCAATGGCAAGAACGCTTATGCTCAGGTCTTCGAGTCGACCCGTGGTATGCGCATCGGAGACCCCGTCACCTTCGAGGGGCACATGCTTGAGGTTACACTCGGCCCAGGGATGCTCTCAAAGAACTATGATGGTCTGCAGAATGACCTCGATAAGATGGATGGAGTTTTCCTCAAGCGAGGCTCCTATACTTATGCCTTGGATGAGGAGAAGCTCTGGGACTTCAAGCCTTTAGCTACGGTTGGTGATCGCGTCACTGCGGGAGCTTGGCTTGGTGAAGTCGAAGAGAACTTCCAGTCAATCAAGGTCATGGTACCCTTTACCTTTGAGGGTATCTACACGCTTAAGAGTCTACAACTTGCGGGTAAGTATACTGTCGAAGACAATATCGCAGTCCTCGTCGATGAGTCTGGTGTAGAGCACCCCATCACGATGAATCAGAAGTGGCCCGTCAAGCGTCCTATCACCTGCTACGCAGACAAGCCACGTCCTCACAAGCTCCTCGAAACAGGGGTTCGTATGATCGATACGATGAACCCTATCGTCGAAGGTGGTACGGGATTTATCCCTGGTCCTTTCGGTACGGGTAAGACCGTCCTACAGCATGCCATCAGTAAGCAGGCTGAAGCTGACATCGTGATCATCGCAGCTTGTGGTGAACGTGCTAACGAGGTTGTAGAAGTCTTCAAGGAGTTCCCTGAGCTTCTTGACCCCAACACAGGGCGTCCTTTGATGGAGCGTACGATCATCATCGCTAATACCTCTAACATGCCTGTGGCAGCCCGTGAAGCTTCGGTATACACGGCGATGACTATCGCAGAGTATTATCGTAGCATGGGGCTTAAGGTTCTTCTGATGGCTGACTCAACTTCCCGTTGGGCACAGGCTCTTCGTGAAATGTCCAACCGCCTCGAAGAACTTCCTGGTCCTGACGCCTTCCCAATGGACCTTTCGGCAATCGTCGCAAACTTCTATGCACGTGCTGGCTTCGTTCATCTGAAGAACGGTCAGACGGGGTCCGTAACCTTCATCGGTACAGTTTCTCCTGCAGGGGGTAACCTCAAGGAGCCTGTGACGGAAAACACGAAGAAGGTAGCACGCTGCTTCTATGCACTAGAGCAGGAGCGTGCAGACCGCAAGCGATATCCTGCGATCAACCCAATTGATAGCTATTCAAAGTATCTCGAATACCCTGAGTTCGCAGACTATGTTGCTGAGCGAGTAGGGGCTGGATGGATTGATCAAGTGAGCGAACTCAAGCAGTGGCTCATCCGCGGTAAGGAGATCTCAGAGCAGATCAATATTCTTGGGGACGACGGTGTGCCTCTTGATTATCACGTGACCTTCTGGAAGTCTGAACTTATCGACTTCATCATCTGCCAACAGGATGCCTTTGATAGCATTGACTGCAACTGCTCTCTTGAGCGTCAGGAATTCATGGTACGTCGTGTCATGCAGGTCTGCCATACAGAATTCTCATTCGAGGGCTTCGTCGAGGTTGGTGACTTCTTCAAGGAGCTGATCAATGCCTTCCGACAGATGAACTATGCTGAGTTCGATAGTGCCGAATTCCGCAAGCAGCAGGCTAAGGCCGATGAACTGGTATCCCAACGTGCTAAAAACTAACAGCGCTATGGCAGCAAAAGCATTTCAAAAGATTTATACCAAGATAGAAAACATCACCAAGGCTACCTGTATGCTTCGTGCTACGGGAGTAGGTAATGAAGAGCTGGCTACCATTGGTGGCCGTCTGGCACAGGTCGTCCGCATCATGGGTGATGAGGTGACACTGCAGGTTTTCGGTGGTACCGAAGGTATCCCTACCAATGCTGAAGTGATCTTCCTCGGAAAGGCACCTTCGCTCCAGGTCGGAGAGCAGCTCGTAGGACGCTTCTTCAATGCCTATGGTGAGCCTATTGATGGAGGTCCAGCCGTCACGGGGCGTGAGGTAGAAATTGGTGGTCCATCAGTGAACCCTGTGCGTCGTGAGCAACCCTCTGAGCTGATCGCTACGGGTATTGCAGGGATTGACCTCAATAATACTCTCGTCACCGGTCAGAAGATCCCCTTCTTTGCTGACCCTGACCAGCCCTTTAATGAGGTCATGGCGATGGTGGCACTCCGAGCTAAGAGCGATAAGATTATTCTCGGGGGGATGGGTATGACGAATGACGACTACCTCTTCTTCAAGAATACCTTCAGCAATGCAGGTGCTTTGGACCGTATTATCAGCTTCATCAATACGACTGAAGACCCCTCCGTTGAGCGCCTCCTCATTCCTGATATGGCTCTGACGGCTGCTGAGTACTTCTCGGTTGAAAAGAAGGAGAAGGTCCTGGTACTTCTGACGGACATGACAAACTATGCCGACGCCTTGGCTATCGTCTCCAACCGTATGGACCAGATCCCCTCTAAGGACTCAATGCCAGGTTCGCTGTACTCAGACCTTGCTAAGATTTATGAGAAGGCTGTGCAGTTCCCCGATGGAGGTTCGATCACAATCATTGCTGTGACGACGCTCTCTGGTGGTGATATCACACATGCTGTACCTGACAATACGGGGTACATTACCGAAGGTCAGCTCTACCTGCGTCGTGACTCGAGTGTGGGTAAGGTCATCATCGACCCCTTCCGTTCGCTCTCCCGTCTCAAGCAGCTTGTCATCGGGAAGAAGACCCGTGAAGACCACCCTCAGGTGATGAATGCCGCCGTCCGACTCTTCTCTGATGCTGCAGGTGCACAGACGAAGATGGAGAATGGTTTCGACCTAACCGACTACGACGAGCGTACCCTTCGCTTTGCTGCGGACTATTCGCGTGAGCTCCTAGCGATCGACGTTAATGTCGATATCGAAGGGATGCTTGACACCGCATGGGGACTCTTCGGTAAGTACTTCCGACCCGCTGAAGTCAACATCAAGCAGCAACTCGTCGATAAGTATTGGCCCGAGGCCTAAAAGCCTAGCACGACGCCACTACTCCTCAGTGAGAATTAGTCCTGAGGTGTGGCAAGGCTAGGAGAACCCAATAGTAATAGTAATAGTAATAGTAATAGTATAGAGAATGAACACAAGTATATTTCTTTTCCTCTGCTCCTCATTTGCAGATGTAGCTCCTCTATTTGAGCAAGCATGCCCAATGGAACTACAGGGGAAGGTCGTCACCTTCATCCCTACGGCTAGTACTCCAGAGTCCTACAAGGAGTACGTAAAGCTGGGGCAAGAGAGTCTGGAGGAACTAGGTCTAAAGGTCACACCTCTTGATGTCGCTACGGCTTCATCTGAAGAGATCAGAAGTACACTCTCAGAGGGTGATCTGATCTATATCTCAGGGGGGAATACCTTCTATCTCCTTCAGGAGCTGAAGCGCAAAGGCGCTGATAAGCTTATCCAGGCAGAGATCGAGGGTGGTAAGCCTTGCATCGGGGAGTCAGCAGGGGCGGTGATATTTGCTCCGAGTATCGAGTATATCCGGCTCATGGATGAGCCTCATAAGGCGCCCGAGCTGGCATCCTTCGCTGCACTAGGCTTGATCGAGAAGTATCCTTTGCCGCACTACCGGTGCTTCCCCTTCGTCGAGATGGCGGAGACTGTGCTCGCTACGTATGGTGGCCGACTCTCTCTCGTACCGATCACGAACCACCAGGCTATAATTGTCCGGGGTCGAGAGCTCACCATCGTGACTAAGGAATAACTAGGTAGCCATCAAACGTCTTATGGCGATACGATTCCAATACAATAAGACCTCACTGCAGCAACAGGAGAAGGCGCTGAAGATGCGCCTGCGTACCTTACCCACTATCAAGAGTAAGGAGAGCGCCCTACGTCAGCAGGTCAAGCAGACCAAGCGTGAGGTGGATCTCCTCGAGGAGAAGCTCGAGCAAGAACTGCGGGGGTACCAGGGGATGGTCAGCCTGTGGGACGAATTTGATGCTTCGCTCATCACTGTTGATCGCGTGGATCTGTCGATGAAGAAGATTGCTGGGGTTCTACTCCCAGTGCTTGATGGTATCCACTACGAGGTACGCCCCTTCAGTATCTTCAATGCTCCCTCTTGGTATGCCGAGGGGATTGAGCTCTTGAAGACGCTTGCCACTACAGGGATCGAGGCGGAGTTTCTCCGCCTGAAGATGGAGTACCTCGAGCATGCTCGAAAGAAGACCACACAGAAGGTAAATCTTTTCGAGAAGGTTCAGATCCCTGGTTATCAGGATGCGATCCGTAAGATCAAGCGCTTCCTCGAAGATGAGGAGAGCTTATCTAAGGCCTCGCAGAAGATTATGCGCACTAACATCGAGCTGCGTAAACAGAAAGAAGAAGAGGAGGAGGCTGCACAATGATTAGGTCAATGAATAAATATGCCTTTCTGGTCTTTCATTCGGACTATGAAGGCTTCCTTCACAAGCTACGCAGCCTGGGTGTCCTACATGTCAATGAACAGAAGGATAGTCGTGAGGTCGAGGAGTTGCGTGGCATTCTCTCCGAGCGTACCCATATCAAGGATACCTTGCGTGCCCTGCGTCCCTATATCACAGACGGGGCTACCGAGCTTTCTCAGCCCATCAAAAATGAGGCGGAGGGTGAGGCTCTGATATCAGAGATCGAGGGTGAACTGAAGCGCTTGTCTGTCCAAGATGAGGAGCTGGTAGCTCTTCGTCTTGAGGCAACAGAAGTTCGTCCTTGGGGGGCTTTTGATGCAGCTGCAATTAGTCAACTCTCTAATGCAGGCTACGCTCTGAGCTTCTTCACGATTCCTCAAGCGCGCTTTACCGAGGCATTCCAAGCGGAGTATGATGTTGTGCCAGTTGCCACGCTCTCAGGTCGAGTCTATTTCGTTCATCTACATGCTGCTGGAGCTTCACAGACTCTACCAGAGGCTGAGCATGTTGCCACTCCCAAACGTAGCATTACAGAACTCGAAGGGCTTGTAGCTGAAGCTGAGGCTACACGAGCTCAGCAGCTGGAGAAGCTCACCGAGCAGACTAAGCTTTGGCAGGATCAGCTCGCCAGCTATGATCTGCTGCTGGAGAACCGCTTTACTTTCGGCCGTACGCGACTCCAAGGGGAGCGCCTTGCTGATGAGAAGCTCCTTCTGCTGGAGGGCTTTGTACCTACGGACGATGCTCCAGCCTTTGAAGCTGCACTGGAAGAAGCTGGCTACTATTTCCGTCAAGTCGACTTTGATCCCGAGACGGAGCGTGTGCCCATCCAGCTGAAGAATAATGCATTCGCACGCTGCTTCGAGTTCATCACAGGACTCTTCTCACTGCCGAACTACCAAGAGATTGACCAGACGTATCTCATCGCTCCCTTCTTCATGCTCTTCTTTGGCATGTGCTTCGGGGATGCTGGGTATGGTCTTCTACTCTTCGCCGTATGTACCTACTTCCGCCTGCGTAGCAAAGGAGGAGATACAAGCCTCCTGGGCCTTGGCCAATGGCTGGGTGGTGGTGCCTTCGTTGTCGGTATGCTTATGGGGGGAATCTTCGGTATCGAGCTTCCCTGGGCTCACAACAAGGCGTACATCTTCAACCAGGATAATATGATGATGATCTCTGTCATCATCGGTTTGGTGCAGATCCTCCTCGGTAAGGCTATTGGAGCCTATAAGAAAGGCCTTCAGAAGGGCTGGCGTCACTCCTTGGCTGGCTACGCTTGGGTCCTCCTACTCGTAGCTGTAGGCTTGATCTATGCTTTACCAAAGGCATCGATCACACTTCCTCAGCCTGTGACCTATATCCTCTATGGTATAGCTGGTCTTTCGGTACTCGTTGTCTTCTTCTACAATAGCCCTGGGAAGAACCCCTTCATCAACTTCGGCTCAGGGCTTTGGAGCACCTATGAGACAGCCTCAGGGCTTCTCGGGGACTCGCTCTCATACATCCGTCTCTTCGCTATCGGTCTGACGGGTGGTATACTCGGGAGTGTCTTCAATCAGCTCGCCATGTCATGCGTCCCTGAGGCGGGGAGCGGTGCAAGTGTATTCAGCTACATCATCGGCTGGTTCATGGCACTCCTCGTCCTACTCTTTGGGCATGGGATCAACTTCGGTATCGCTATGATCGGTGCCTTTGTACACCCACTACGTCTGACCTTCGTAGAGTACTACAAGAACAGTGAGTTCGAAGGTGGCGGTAAGCCCTACACCCCTTTCACACGTAAGTAAAAACAAACTAAATATTCTCTTAAACACAAGTAACGATTATGAATGAGATGTTATCTTTCCTCGGCATTGTGCTGATGGTTGGTCTGACGGGTATCGGTAGTAGCATCGGTGTGACGATCTGCGGTAACGCTGCTGTCGGCGCGATGAAGAAGAACCCAGATGCCCTCGGGCAGTATATCGGGCTCTCCGCACTCCCTAGCTCTCAGGGGCTGTACGGCTTCGTAGGCTTCTTCATGGCTAAGGCTGCTCTCGACAAGCTCGTCGCTGCTGGCCCTGTATCGATCTATGCCGCTTGGGCTATCCTCGCTGCTGGGATCATCCTCGGTATCGTAGGTGCTTACTCTGCGATCCGTCAGGCTCAGGTCTGTGCTAACGGGATCCAGGCTATTGGGAATGGTGAGAACGTCTTCAGCGCTACGATGGTCATGGCCGTCTTCCCTGAGCTTTACGCGATCCTTGCCCTTCTGGTGACGATCCTCATCGTAGGCTCCTTCTAAGGGAACGAAATCGCACTATAATATCTGCCTCAGGGCTACCCGACTTCGCTGTGGGGTAGCCCTGAGGTCTTTTTATCGCTATACTATGGTGATACGTCAGAGTACTCCCGAGGACCTGCCCGAGATACTGCGTCTTATCGCAGTGGCGCGAGCCTTCATGACTGAGCATGGCAATCCCTCTCAGTGGCCTGAGGGGTATCCTTCGGCTGAACAGCTAAGCTCGGATATTGCTCGTGGTCATAGCTATGTCTGTGTGGCTCCCGAGTATGCGGGGCTCGTCGGCACCTTTTACTTTGCTGTCGAAGAGGAGCCAAGCTATCAGCATATCGAAGGACGATGGCTCAATGATAACCCCTATGGCGTCATCCATCGCTTAGCCTCCGATGGACGTGTGCGAGGCCTCTTTCGTGAATGCCTTGCATTTGCTTCTAAGCATTGCTCTGAGATCAGAGTTGATACCCATGAAGACAATGCTCCTATGCGTCAGCTTCTCGTGGCGGAGAGCTTCGTCCCTTGTGGAACGATATATGTAGCTGACGGTAGCCCGCGTATAGCTTATCAGAAGTCGCTTAAAGGATAGGTCGCATCTTCTACGTTAGATGGTTTTGAAATAAAGAAGCCTGCCTCACGAATTCTATCGTGAGGCAGGCTTCTTTACTTTAGGGAATGGGGTAGCTCCCTTATAGCCTTAGAAGATAGCTGGCACGCGACTTAGCTTCAGCATAAGTGAAGAGATCCAAGAAGCGGGCTCGGGAGGCTTCGCTCTCATTGAGTTGGGGAGCGATAAGCTCCAGCGCCTGTAGTCGTAGTTCATCCCCAGAGAAGTAGCGCGAGAGAAGCTCGACGCCTTGCTCTATACTGATCTTGTGACCAGTAAGCTCCGAGCGAAGGATGCGAATTCGCTCTCCCTGCTCGTAGGTCAAGCTCAGCTTAGTGTGCAGAGGCTGATACCACGTCATCTTATCCATGATGGCATCCTGATTCTGCTGCATGCGCTCGAGTATACCTGCACCATAATCCTCATTGCTTGTACTGCGAGATGAGCTGAGGTAACCTCGGTAGCGTCCACTCTGTGAGAGACCGAGAAGACGTCGTGCCTTCTCTTGCGCATCCAGGAAGTCAAAGCATTCGATGAGTCGGTAGGCGTTGTACCCGTCACGTAGGTGTGGAGCTATGCCCTCGAGGACCTGTAAGCGCTCTTCATCCCAGTTAAACTGCTTCAGAATACGCTCTGTCTGGCGTACCGTAAAGGTATTGAAGCGCGCAGCATCTTGTACATAGCGGATCTGATCCTTCGGGAATGATAGTCGATTGATCCCTCGTAGGAACTCTTCGAAGTCCTCTTCTCGAGGTACCTGCCCCCCATAGCGTGGGTCATACTGGCGAGGAATAACTGGAGCGAACTGTCGAAGGATGCGCTCTGCTCGCTCACGCCCTCCGTAGCGGAAGAGATCGAGTAGATAGGGGGAGTTGTACCCGTCTCGTAAGCGAGGAGCCAAGGTGCGTAGGACATTGAGTCGCTGCTGTGTGTCAGAGAATAGATTGATAAGGCGTGCTGCTTGCTCTGTAGTGAAGTAGCTTCGTCGGGCGACCTCTTCAATGAAGCGGATCTGATCTCCCGTGAAGATTAGCTCTTGTACATCGTGATAGAATACCTCAAAGGCACGAGCATCTTCTCCGTAGGGGTCGCTATAGCCTCGTCCAGGATAGTACCCTGGGTCGGGGTACTGCCTATCGCTGGGATACGGATAGGATTGCTGAGGATGAGGGGACGCAATGATGACGGGCGCTGTCTCTGGATAAGGGGTAGTCTTCGCAGGGGAAGGAGCATTCTCCTTGCTGTCAAACTGACTCACGCGATCATTGACAAATGTCACATGTGCCGTGATTGTATTGCCCGGGAAGTCAGAGAAGCGGTATTCCCAAAGCTCAGATTGATCGGCTTGGATACTGCGATTGAGAGGTGCACCTAAGAGTGAGGTCACTTGCTCCTTAGTCATCCCACGCTCGATCTTATTGACTCCTTGGCGTATTTTGCCGAGGCCACAAGAGCTGATGGTGATGACGATGCCGACAGTCGCGGCGAGGCTTGTAATGGTCTTCATAGTGTATGATGTGTGGATGTGTCGGTATATATGCGAGGAGCCTCCTCTATGGGGGTAGCCCTTGAAGAGGAGGCTCCTCGTGGGTAAGAGAGGCGAAGCTCTCAAGATAGGCTCATCAAATAATCCCTAAGAGGCGACGCGCCTCCTGCTGAGAACTGGAGAAGGAGAACTGATCAACGATACGATAGGAGTTCCGCGGGTCACGTAGTCCAGAGGCTACACAAGCCAAGACCTTGAGCTTCTCTTCATCGAAGCTGAAGAGACGGAGTAGCTTGATCGTCTGCTGCGTCGTGAATCGGTTCCTACGGGCTACATCACGGATATATCGGATCTTGTCATCCGTGAATGTCTTGTGCTGGACCTCGCGATAGACCTGACTAAACCACTGATCATTCTGGCGGTCACTGCGATAGTCTCCATAGTCATCATAGTCTCCGTATCCACCATAGCCGCCATTGCCACCGTAGCCTCCATAATCACCATTGCCGTAGGGATAGTTCCCCCGTTGGTTCGGATAGCGTCCACGATCGGAGTCGTTGTAGTCTCCATTGTATGTATTCATACGTACGACACGCCCAGAGGAAAAGCTGATGACAGTGATTCGCTTTTCGAAGAGGCCTGACTTATGATATTCCCATTCTTCGATGCCGTTGTCTCCGAATCGACGGTAAGTGGGGCGTCCCATGAGCGAATATACTTGCTCTTGGCTCATGCCACGCTCAATGCGCTGTGTATCACGGCGTCCCATAGTTCCTTCACCCAGCATAGCCAAGTCACATGAACTGAGGGTGAGAAGTGATGCTGCGCCGAGCAATGCAATGATCTTCTTCATACGCTATACAATATATATAGGTGAAACATCAAATATGAGCAGATCCCTCTGTCGAAGGGTGCTCTATCTGTCGCTAAAGTTAAATCATCTTTACCAAATATCCTATACTTTGGATGGTTCTATGTTAAAAAGTTAAGTCTATGGTGATGTGAATGCTGCTTTTTCACGTATTCCCCCTTCGAACTTCTCAGCCTAACGCCTCCGATTTTCGAGGGACGGAGGTGCGAGTAATGAAGAGGTGGTCTTGCGCAATGGTCCATATATAGGTATATGGGTGCGTGGGTAGAGCTATATAGGATGTAGGATGGCGAAGAAAGCTATATAGCTTTGGACTGATTCCGTATAGCTTTGTGACGTGACCTCTATTAGGTTGTTTCTCTGCGTCGGGATAGAAATTATGGACGAGTAGCAGATAAGTTTGGGCTACGTACGTGGCTCTAATATCTACCTACGTGGATATTTGGACTGACGTGCCTGGTCTTTAAGACTATGTACGTAGACAGAGGAAAACCACTACGAGAAGGCGCTTTTCCCTTCACGAGAAGGACACTTTTCCCTCCGCTGGATAAGAAGAATGCGCGCGATAATGCGAAGGGCTTGCGTATCCCTTCGGAGAGGCATATCGGTGTGAGCTGGGCGTGTGATGCTTTAGCCTCTCTAAATAGAGGGCCGGACTCTCAGCAACAGTCTCATTTGGATGCTTTACCTAGCAAAGTTTCTTTGGATATGAATCGCCAATTCCATAAAAGCCCTCTAAGCCGCGATCTTCCTTCCCATGATACCCAGCCTTTACCATCCCCTTGATCATGCCTCTGCGCACGAATTTTGGTGGTGTCAATATGTCACCATGTTTGCGCGTGTAAATTCACTTCGTACGGATAAGCCTACACGTTGAATTCCCTCTTCGATTTTAATTTATAAATACGAATTCGCGGGATGAGTAGGGGGGTGCTACAGATATTCAAATTAGTATTTCATGAAAGCAAAGCGGATTGCTGCTGCTCTTTGCGCTGTGTGCGCCTATGTGCTAATAATCAAATGATTATATGTTGATGTGTGAAGTTGTAGGTGTAGGTATAGAGAGGATAGCCCATGTTTTGTCTCCATTACACTTTGTTTTAGTAATTATATCTACCTGTAAAAGAGCTGATTGGTATTATTCTGTAAAGCAAAGCTTATAGCTGTTTTGGGCGTAGGATGGTCATGATTTTGAGGATATGAAGCTGGGTTTGCCTGAAAGGTTTTGAATCCAAAACGTGCGATATTCATACGATTGAATTTAAATCACTATCTTTGTTTTGTAATTTAAAATTATAATTCAAGCGGTCATTATGTCAGAGTATATAGACCTATCAGCCATAACAAAACGCCTTAAAGAGGTCGTTGATAGGAGCGGGCTTACATCAAGAGACTTTGCGATGAAGGCTGGAATTGCTCCTGCGACGCTATCCCTCAACCTCAATGAGAAGCAACAGATCAATGTGGCGACAATAAACAAGATCGTTGATCACTTCTCCGACATTATGAGTCCCGAGGAGTTTGTCTTTGGGGTGTCTGGTGTGTCAAATGATTCGGGACGGGACCTCTTTGCTTCTACGGGAGTGAAGGGGGAGGAAAAAGAGACCCTTCGCGCGATACTTCAAGCTCAAGCAGAGGAGATAGCACGCCTAAAGGCTGAAGTGCGAGAGCGTAGAGAGAAGGGAATTGCCCATATAACTGTCTTCTACGACGACAATAGTTTCGCGACTTTCAAAGACACCGAGGAGTAGCTGTGGGGCACAGCTGTAGGGCACAGGATTCTGCGTATCTTTGTGCATCTAAGTCACGGTATCTCACTCTATGAAAAAGTATTCTCTTCGGTTTACGCTGCTCTCCACTCAGGCTCTGGGTGCGGGTAATTACCTGCTGAAGCTGCAACTTCCCGAGGCCGCAGGCACCTTCCCTGCTATGGCAGCTGGGCAGTTCGTCCAAGTTGCGGTCCCAGGGGGCTTCGTCCTTCTGCGTCGTCCTATATCTATATGTAATGTGTATCCTGAGCGCCGCGAGCTTTGGCTACTTATCGGGCGAGTTGGGCAAGGGACATCAATCCTTACAGGGCTTGCAGACGGCACAGAGCTGGATCTGCTTATTCCGCTGGGCAATACTTTTAGTGTAGAGGGCGTCGAGCGTCCACTGCTGGTCGGTGGCGGTGTCGGTATAGCTCCTATGCTCTTCTTGGCTCGTACCTTCGCTGAGCGAGGTGTCCGTCCTACGATTCTTCTTGGAGGACGTACCGCAGGACACATTGTACTCCGTGAGGAGTTTGCGGCTCTTGGCGATGTCTACTATACGACAGACAACGGCGAGCTGGGAGTCGAGGGTCGCGTGACGGATCATCCGATCCTTCAAGATGGCTCGTTCGACCGCGTCTTTACTTGTGGCCCTAAGGTCATGATGATAGCCGTGGCAAAGGTGGCTGAGGCGCGCGGTATTGACTGCGAAGTCTCACTGGAGAATAGTATGGCATGCGGTATAGGAGCTTGCCTCTGCTGTGTCGAAGATCTCGAAGGGAAGGGCAATACTTGTGTGTGCACCGAAGGTCCCGTCTTTAATTCTAAGCTCGTCAAGAAAGACTAATCATGCTCAAGACTCAAGTACATATCGGCCGTGGGCTCACGATTAAGAACCCCGTGATGACCGCCTCTGGGACCTTTGGTTATGGGCTCGAGTACGGCGATTTCATCGACCTCAACCGCCTTGGTGGGGTACTCGTCAAGGGAACGACGCTACATCCTCGTCAGGGAAACCCTTATCCCCGCATGGCAGAGACTCCTTCGGGGATGCTCAATGCCGTCGGACTTCAGAACAAAGGGGTAGACTACTTCTGCGAGCATATCTATCCCACGATATCTGGCTATGACACAGCGATGATCGTCAATGTTAGCGGCTCGCAGGTCGAGGACTATATCGAGACTGCTGAGAAGATCAACGCCCTGGAGGGGATACCTGCTATTGAGCTCAATATATCATGCCCCAATGTGAAGGAGGGGGGGATGGCCTTTGGTGTGACGTGTGCCGGTGCAGCCTCTGTCGTTCGTGCGGTGCGTGCGGTATATGACAAGACGCTCATCGTGAAGCTGTCGCCCAATGTCACCGACATTACGGAGATCGCACGAGCAGTCGAAGCCGAAGGGGCTGACTCGATCTCAATGATCAACACGCTCCTGGGGATGGCCATCAACGCAGAGAAGCGTCGTCCTGTACTTTCGACTATTACGGGCGGACTCTCTGGCCCCGCGGTGAAGCCCATAGCCCTGCGCATGGTCTGGCAGACGGCTCAGGTGGTGAAGGTTCCCATCATCGGTATGGGGGGCATTGCCTCGGCTACGGATGCGATTGAATTCCTACTTGCAGGGGCCTCAGCTGTTGAAGTCGGTACGTACAACTTTGTGGATCCTTCCGTGACCACTCAGATCGTCGATGGCATCGAGGACTACATGCACCGTCATGGCTTCACGGATATTCAGGATCTTATCGGTGCCTTGCAGATCCCCAAGAAGTCATAAGCTCGCTTTTTGGATACGGCCAACTTAGAGGGATTTCCCTCTATATATAAGGTATAGTATATCAGTTAAGCCCGGGCCAAGTTTCAAGCTACTCCGTAGAATTTCCTCGCGACCACCAGTCCATGTGTTATGTTTAGTTTGTTTGGGACGGGAGGTTATTCTGTGAGGAAAGCTCCATGAAGGAGGTCTCTACTCTCTTCCAAGCATAGCATGAGCAGGCTTCTTCATAATCTGAGTATCTTTGTATGGTGCTAAGACATATCAGGATTAGCACCATGGACTATACGACAGAGTTATGAAGCACTTAGTATCGATCAACCAACTCTCCACAGAGGATATCCTTCGGCTCCTTGATCGAGCAGCTCTCTTTGAGCAGAATCCCAATCGCAAGCTTCTTGAGGGGCGTGTCATCGCAACCCTTTTTTTTGAGCCCTCTACCCGTACCAGACTAAGCTTCGAGACCGCTGTAAATCGCCTTGGAGGCCGTGTCATCGGCTTCTCTGATGCAGCGACTTCCAGCTCGGCTAAGGGCGAATCCCTCAAGGATACCATCTCTATGGTCGGCAACTATGCTGATGCCATCGTGATGCGTCACTACCTTGAAGGAGCTGCACTCTATGCCTCAGAGCTTGGACGTGCACCCATCGTCAATGCTGGAGATGGAGCCAACCAGCATCCCTCACAGACTCTGCTGGACCTCTATGCGATACGCAAGACGCAGGGCACTCTCTACGATAAGACCATTGCATTGGTTGGTGACCTGAAGTATGGCCGTACCGTGCATTCGCTCATTGTAGGTATGGCACCCTTCCGCCCTCGCTTCATCTTTGTCTCTCCCCCAGAGCTTATGATGCCCGAGGAGTGCAAGGACTTCTGTCGCTGTGCAGGTATTCCATTTACAGAGACGACGGACTTCACACCTGAGGTTATCCGAAGTGTTGACGTCCTCTATATGACACGCGTACAGCGAGAGCGCTTCATTGACCTTGAGGAATATGAGCGTGTGAAGAACGTGTATGTCCTTACCGCCTCTATGCTGGAGGGTTGTCGAGAACACCTGCGCATCCTCCATCCCCTACCTCGTGTCGGCGAGATCGCTCAAGATGTGGACGACACGCCCTACGCTTACTATGTAGAGCAAGCACAAGGTGGCCTGTATGTCCGTCAGTCCATCCTCTGCGAAGTCCTCGGCCTTGAGGTCAATGACTAACCTTCCCACGCCTCCTATTTAGATAAGCTATGAACAAAGACAAGATGCTCGTCGAGGCGATCCGTGATGGGATTGTCTTAGACCACATACCCGCAGAGAAGCTCTTCAAGATCGTGGCACTTCTACGTCTTGACACGCTGACGACTCCTGTGACGATTGGTAATAACCTCATGAGTGCTCGTCATAAGCGTAAGGGGATCATCAAGATGGCTGACCACTTCGTCTCCTCCCAAGAGATCGACAAGATCGCCCTACTCGCCCCCGAGGTTCATCTCAATGTCATCCGTGACTACCAGGTCACGGAGAAGCGACAGGTAGCTCTTCCCAGCGAAGTCAAGGGTTTAGTACGTTGCCCCAACCCCAAGTGCATCACCAACGCTGAGCCCATGCAGACGCGCTTCCATGTGTCTACCGAGGAGGACTCAGATCAGAAGTGCCTCTTAGAGTGTCACTACTGTGGACGAAAGACGCGTGCTGAGGAGGTCGAGCTACTATGAGAGTAGATTGGAAGCCCGGAACACTTATCTACCCCCTACCCGCTGTCCTCATCAGCTGTGGCACGATGGAGTATGGCGGAGCTAATATCCTGACCGCCTCATGGGTTAGTACGGCATGTACCAATCCCCCGATGTGTGTCGTCGGGATACGCCCAGAGCGTCACTCACACAGCATCATCAAGGAGCAAGGTGCCTTTGGTATCAACCTCTCTACGGTGTCGATGGCCCGAGAGACGGACTGGTGTGGTGTCGTATCGGGAAGGCGCGAAGATAAGTTCGCTGCCTGTGGCTTCACGAAGGAAGCAGGCACAGTGCTGGGAGTGCCACTTATCGAAGAGTCACCCATTAGCTTGGAGTGCCGTGTGCGCGAGATTACCTCTCTCGGGAGTCATGATCTCTTCCTCGCGGATATCGTCGGGGTACGAGCTGACGAGCAGTACATTGATCCTGAGACGGGAGCCTTTGATATGAAGCGCGCAGGTCTCTTGGTCTATGCCCACGGCGAGTACTTTGGCTTGGGCGAATATATAGGCCACTTCGGCTGGTCCGTACGTAAGAAGAAGACCAAGCGACGCTAACTAAATAATAGAGCAATACAACCAACTATGGGGGTAGATCGCACTGCCGACCTGTCCCCTATCTTTGGGACACTACATGGAGATAAATAGATTAGACGTCTACCCGCATAACTTCTCTGAGAAGATCGGCTATAGTGAGGTCAGACACCTGCTGGAGGAATACTGTGCATCCTCTCTGGGAAGAGAAGAGATGCAGGCACTTGAAGCCTCTGCAGATAAAGAAGAGATCGTAAGGGCGCTGGATGAGACTCGTGAGATGATCACCATCATGGCGGGTGAATCCCCTCTACCCTCCTTGGCACTTGTGGACTGCCGTGACGTACTGCGTCGCATCCGTCCTCAGGGTACATTCATCGAAGAGGAGGAACTCCTTGACCTACTGCGCATGCTGGAGACGCTACATAGCCTCCAGCACTTCTTCCTCGAGGAGCATACGACGGGCGAGCGTGCGGTGGAGACCTTCTCCTATACATATCCCCGCCTTGCCTCGCTGCTTGAGGATACGCCTTCCTTCCCTAAGATTGAGACTCACCTTCGCTCCCTGCTCACCGAGGAAGGCAAGCTTCGAGACAATGCTTCGCGTGATCTTCTGCGCATCCGTCAGACTATTCGTGAGACAGAGCGTAGCCTCTCGGGTATGCTACAGCGCATCCTCTCGACGGCACGTCATGAGGGATGGGTGGAGCAAGACGTACAGCCTGCCCTGCGTGATGGCCGCTTGGTAATCCCCATGAGTCCCATGCACAAGCGCAAGCTCCGTGGTATCATCCACGACGAGTCAGCGACGGGGAAGACGGTCTATGTCGAGCCTGTTGAGTTGGTCGAAGCCAACAATCATATCCGAGAGCTGGAGAGTGAGGAGCGCCGTGAGGTTATCCGCATCCTCACCGAAGTGGCCAGCCGTCTTCGTCCCAACATCCCTCACCTCCTCACCTCCTATAGCCTCCTTGCGCACTATGACTTTGTCCGTGCTAAGGCTCGCTGGGCGGCTGATATAGGCGGTATCTGTCCTCGCATCTCGGACAGCCCGATTGTCGAATGGTGGGGAGCAAAGCACCCGCTTCTCCTACGTTCGCTGCGTGCTCAAGGACGTAATGTCGTGCCCTTGGATATCCGGCTGGTAGCACCCGAAGCTCGTATCCTCCTGATATCAGGGCCTAATGCTGGGGGGAAGTCCGTTTGCCTCAAGACGGTAGGTCTTCTGCAGTACCTCGTACAGTGCGGCGTACCTGTCCCTATGGCTGATCACTCTTCGGTTGGTATCTTTGACCGTCTCTACATCGACATCGGGGATGAGCAGTCCATAGAAGATGACTTGAGTACCTACAGTTCGCACCTGCGCAACATGAAGCACTTCGTCCGTGAGGGCGGAGCACGAAGCCTGCTGCTCATCGACGAATTTGGTGGCGGTACGGAGCCTACGATCGGTGGGGCTATTGCACAAGCCCTCCTACATCGCTTCAATGATGCTGGCGCCTTCGGTGTCATCACCACGCACTATCAGAACCTCAAGACTTATGCCGAGGAGCATGCTGGCCTTATCAATGGGGCGATGCTCTATGACCGCCATGAGATGCGCCCGCTCTTCCGCCTCTCTATCGGTCGTCCTGGTAGCTCCTTTGCCATTGAGATTGCCCGCAAGATCGGTCTGCCCGAGGAGGTCATCAGCGAAGTCCGCGAGACGGTCGGTGCAGACTACATCGACATGGACAAGTACCTGCAAGACGTCATACGTGACAAGCGCTACTGGGAAAGCAAGCGTCAGAGCATCCGTCAGGAAGAGAAGCTCCTCCAAGAGGCTTCGAGCAAGTACACCGAGGAGATGACGTGCATCGCTGAGGAGCGTAAGCGTATCATCGCCGAAGCAAAGAAGGAAGCCCAGCGCCTTATCCAGGAGGCGGGCGGACAGATTGAGCGCACGATCCGTGAGATCCGTGAGGCCGAAGCTGCTAAGGATGAGACGCGTATCATTCGTCAGCGCCTCGCTGATTATAAGGAAGGGCTCTCGGCAGAAGAGGAAGCCGAGGCTCTGGCACGGGCTAAGAAGACGCAGCGTGAGGTAGAGCGTCTCCTTGCACGCCGTCAGCGCCATGCCGATCGCAAGGCCAAGGGGAAGGAACCCCTACCTAAGCCCCATCAGCCCTCTGAGGAAGCTCCTTCTTCCGCCACTCCCCTACCCACCGCACCACTCACCGAAGGCAGTGTCGTGCGTATCGAGGGACAGAAAGCTCTTGGTACGATCATCTCCCTCTCGGGACGTGAGGCAACGGTGGCTCTTGGAGAGCTGAAGACCACCATTCCCGTTAAGCGCCTTCATGCGGTCTCCCCTGCCGAAGCGGAGCGCCATCGCAAGAAGATTTCGCCCACTCAGGCCGTTCGCTCCTCGGGGATCATTGATCAGATCCATCAGAAGCGCCTCACCTTCCGCCAAGAGATCGACGTCAGAGGGTTCCGTGCCAATGAGGCTGTCGATGCTGTGGCTTACTTCGTCGACGAAGCACTCCAGCTCGGTGTGAGCAGTGTACGCATCCTACACGGGACGGGTACGGGTGCTCTTCGTGAGTCTATTCGCACGTATCTGAGCGGTGTACGAGGCGTCCAGCACTTCCACGATGAGGATGTTCGCTTCGGAGGAGCAGGGATCACGGTCGTAGAAATGGAATAGTTCGGATCCCTACCCTTCTCCCTTTTGTGCAAGACCGAATGCTGGCTGAAATGGCTGGTATTCGGTCTTGTCATAATACGTATACGTTTGCTGCTCGGAACGATTAGGTTGTTGCTCCGCGTAGGGATAAAAGCTGCGACGAGTGGCAGATAAGTTTGGACTACGTACGTGGCTCTAATGTCTACATACGTGGATATTTGGACTGACGTGCCTGGTCTTTAAGACTACGTACATAGATAGAGAAAATCCACTACGTGAAGGCACTTTTTTCTTTATGAGAAGGGCACTTTTCTCTCCGCTGAATAAAGAGGAATACTCGCGATAGGGCGAAGGGCTTGCTTGACCTCTTTGGAGAGGCATATCGGGGAGCTGGGCGTGCGATGCCTTGGCACTCTAAATAGCGGGCAGGACTCTAAGACAACAGTCTCGTTTGAGAGTTAGCTCCTCTGAGCCTTTGTGCTGTGAGTTGCGATTTGTGGAAAAATTCCCCTTTCGGCAAGAGTTCTCAGGAGCCCCGTAGGAGGTCACTTGGGGATTTTGCCGTGGAAGCTCTGTGGATGTGCCTAAGTATGGGGCTATTTCCCCGTCTTAGTAGTATCTTTGTAATCAAGATGAAGCATATACGTAACTTTTGCATTATAGCCCATATCGACCATGGGAAGAGTACCCTGGCTGACCGCCTGCTGGAGACGACACAGACCGTCTCTGGGAAGGACCTTCAGGAGCAGGTACTCGATAATATGGATCTCGAGCGCGAGCGCGGGATCACCATTAAGAGCCACGCCATCCAGATGAACTACAAGCTCGATGGTGAGGACTACGTACTCAATCTGATTGATACCCCAGGGCACGTGGACTTCTCCTACGAAGTCTCCCGCTCCATCGCTGCATGCGAAGGCGCACTGCTTATCGTCGACGCAGCTCAGGGTATTCAGGCACAGACGATTTCTAATCTCTATATGGCTCTCGAGCATGACCTCGAGATCATACCTATCATCAATAAGGTCGACCTGCCAAGCGCTATGCCCGAAGAGGTCGAGGATCAGATCATCGAGCTCCTTGGCTGCAAGCGTGAGGAGATCATCCGGGCCAGCGGTAAGACGGGCTTGGGGGTCGATGACATCCTCCGTGCGATCGTCGAGCGTATCCCTGCTCCTAAGGGCGATCCCGAAGGACCGCTGCAGTGCTTGATCTTCGACTCTGTCTTCAACCCCTTCCGCGGTATCATCGCTTACTTTAAGGTGGTGAATGGTAAGATCCGTAAGGGTGACCACGTGAAGTTCATCGCTACGGGCAAGGAGTATGACGCTGATGAAGTCGGCGTACTGCGCCTCGATATGGAGCCACGCAAGGAGGTCTCTACGGGGGACGTCGGCTATATCATCTCGGGTATCAAGACGAGCCGCGAGGTTAAGGTCGGGGATACCATCACGCATGTCGATGGCGGCGCTTCGGAAGCTATCGCTGGCTTCGAGGAAGTGAAGCCTATGGTCTTCGCAGGGCTCTACCCTATCGAGAGCGAAGACTTTGAGAACCTCCGTGCTTCCCTGGAGAAGCTCCAGCTGAATGATGCTTCGCTGACCTTCCAGCCAGAGAGCTCCATCGCTCTTGGCTTCGGCTTCCGTTGCGGCTTCCTTGGGCTCCTGCATATGGAGATCATTCAGGAGCGACTCGACCGAGAGTTCGGTATGAACGTCATCACGACCGTCCCCAACGTATCCTACAAGGTCTACGACAAGAAGGGAGTCTGCAAGGAGGTACATAACCCCTCGGGGCTTCCCGACATCACGACGATTGACCACATCGAGGAGCCCTATATCCGTGCATCGGTCATCACAAATACCGCCTACATCGGGCCTATCATGACGCTCTGCCTCGGTAAGCGTGGGCAGCTCATCAAGCAGGAGTACATCTCGGGCGACCGTATCGAGATCTTCTTTGACCTGCCCTTGGGTGAGATCGTCATCGACTTCTACGACAAGCTGAAGAGCGTATCGAAGGGCTATGCTTCCTTCGACTACCACATCAGCGACTTCCGTCCCTCGAAGCTCGCCAAGCTTGATATCCTACTCAATGGAGACCCTGTGGACGCTCTCTCGACACTGACTCACGTCGATAACAGCGTAGCTTTCGGACGCCGCATGTGTGAGAAGCTCAAGGAGCTCATCCCACGTCAGCAGTTCGACATCGCTATCCAGGCTGCTATCGGCGCTAAGGTCATCGCTCGTGAGACCATCAAGGCTGTGCGTAAGGACGTGACTGCTAAGTGCTATGGTGGTGACGTCTCTCGTAAGCGTAAGCTCCTAGAGAAGCAGAAGGAGGGTAAGAAGCGCATGAAGCAGATCGGTACGGTCGAGGTGCCTCAGAAGGCCTTCCTCGCAGTCCTCAAGCTTGACTAAGCCAATCACAGACAACCATGGCCACAGAAACGGCAAAGAAGCGTAGCAGCAAGAAGCCCAACCTCGTCGTACCGATGGAGCTGGATGGGCGCATCCCACCTCAGGCTCCAGACTTCGAAGAGGCTGTCCTCGGAGCAATCCTCCTTGAGAAGGATGCCTATGCGCGTGTCAGTGAGAAGCTCCGCCCTGAGACCTTCTACGTCAAGGCTCACGAGCTGATCTATACTGCGATGGTGACGCTGGCTATGGCTCAGCAGCCCATCGATATGCTCACCGTAACCGAGGAACTACGTCGTATGGGCGTCCTCGAGGAGATCGGTGATGCAGCCTACATCGCAGGTCTGACAACCAAGGTGATGTCTACAGGTAGCCTGGAGGCTCACGCTGAGGTGCTCTACAACAAGGCGCTCAGTCGCCGCCTCATCGGTATGGCAACCTCTACGCTTAAAGGTGCCTATGAGGATGTTATCGATGTGCAGGAGCAGATCCAGCAGGCGGAAGGCTCGCTCTTCGAGATCGCTCAGCAGAATTCGACTCGCGACTTCGTACCTATCAATCCCCTCGTCAAGGGTGCTATCAACGAAATGCAGATAGCGGCAAACCGAGAGGAAGGGATCAGCGGGTTGACGACTGGTTTTGGAGACATTGACCAGATGACTTCAGGCTGGCAGAACTCTGACCTTATCATTATCGCTGCCCGTCCAGCTATGGGTAAGACGGCCTTCGTCGTATCTATGGCAAAGTATATGGCAGTTGATAACAAGATACCTGTCGCGCTCTTCAACCTCGAAATGAGTGCCGTACAGCTCGTCAAGCGTTTCCTCTCCAACGTCTGTGAGATCGATGGGCAGAAGATCAAGAGTGGTCGCCTCAATGAAGAAGAGTGGACACGCCTCAACAACCGTATCGGTACGCTTGAGGGCGCCCCACTCTACATCAATGATACCCCATCACTCTCGGTCTTTGAGCTACGTACCAAGGCGCGTCGCCTTGTCCGTGAGCATCAGGTCAAGATCATCATCATTGACTACCTCCAGCTGATGAATGCCAGTGGTATGAGCTTCGGCAACCGTGAGCAGGAGGTCAGTACCATCTCACGTTCGCTGAAGATGCTGGCCAAGGAACTGAACATCCCCATCATCGCCCTTTCGCAGCTCAACCGTGGCGTAGAGAATCGTCTGCAGGGAGGTGATGCCAATAGCAAGCG
The DNA here is from genome assembly GCF_000292995.1 of Porphyromonas sp. oral taxon 279 str. F0450. Taxonomy (NCBI): domain Bacteria; kingdom Pseudomonadati; phylum Bacteroidota; class Bacteroidia; order Bacteroidales; family Porphyromonadaceae; genus Porphyromonas; species Porphyromonas sp. oral taxon 279. The sequence goes on from NZ_ALKJ01000019.1 coordinate 291,318, forward strand.
TCCACAGCTCTCAGACCTTCGTGAGTCAGGTGCTATCGAGCAGGATGCCGACATCGTATGCTTCATTCATCGCCCTGAGTACTACAAGATCTACAGCGATCCAGAGACAGGGGAGGACCTGCGTGGGGTAGGTGAGTTTATCATCGCCAAGCACCGTAATGGTCCTGTCGGTGATGTGCGTCTAGCCTTCAAGGCGGACTATGCTCGCTTTGCTCCGAAGGGCGAACTCTCCCAGCTGGGTGCTGATGAGAAGCATGCTCGTGGTGGACGCCTCGGTAGAGGTACCCGTGGAGCCGATGCTTCAGCTGATCCCCTTGCACCCTCAGGCTCTGGATTTGATGCAGGCTTTGACCCTATGAGCGGACCACTCCCATCCAATGAAACCCCATTTTAATTAGCCCTCTATTCTCCGATACACAATGGAATTTCTCCAGCCAGACTATCGTCTTCGTGTAGCTAAGCTCCAGTCGCTTCTTCAGCGTCAGGGTATTGAGGCTCTCGTTGTGGTCTCTAATGTCAACCTCCTCTACGTCTGCGGAGAGGTATTCGCTGGTCTTGCTTTCATCCCTCGTGAGGGAGAAGCACAGTTCTTTATCCGCCGTCCACAGCTTCATCCAGAGAGTGCCACGGTACACTATGTGCGAAAAATCGAACAGATCGCAGAGCATATAGACACTGCTGCCCTCCGTTCGGTGGCTTTAGAACTCGATGAGCAGAGCTACTCTGATATCCAGCGACAGCGTAAGCTCTTCCCTAAGGCTGAGCTACATAATGCGACGGCACTCCTTCGTGAGGTTCGCATGGTGAAGACACCACTTGAGCTGGAGCAAATTCGTGAGGGAGCGCGTCATCATATCGCTACCTATGCTACGATCCCTTCTCTCTACCGAGATGGGATGACCGATCGAGATCTGCAGATCGAGATCGAGCGGGAGATGCGTCGTAGAGGATCTATTGGTATCTTTCGCTGCTTCGGCTCAGCGATGGAGATCTATATGGGGAGCCTCCTTACAGGTGATAATGCAGGCGCTCCTTCCCCCTATGACTTCGCTCTCGGTGGAGCAGGTAGTCAGGCACTCCCCTTAGGCTCTAATGGTACTCCCCTTCGTGAGGGACAAGCTGTGATGGTCGACATGGCTGGGAACTATGGGGTCTACTGCACCGACATGACACGTACCTATTCTATTGGCCGCCTATCAGATGAGGCCTACCGCTTACATGAGCTCAGCCTTGAGATCCATCGTCAGGTGATGCAGAAGGCAACCCCTGGGACGTCGTGTGCCGATCTCTACAATGAGAGTCTGCGCATGGTAGAGGAAGCTGGTGCGGGGCCTTACTTTATGGGGACAGAGCTACAAGCGCAGTTCGTTGGTCATGGCTTGGGCCTACAGATCAATGAGCTCCCCGTACTGATGGGGCGCAGTAAGGATACCTTGCAACCAGGTATGATCATCGCCTTTGAACCCAAGTTTGTCCTCCCTCATGTTGGTGCTGTTGGCATAGAGAATACCTATCTTGTTACAGAGACGGGTATAGAGAACCTCACACCTGCTCCTGAGGAAATCATCGATTTGACACAGCGATAGACCTCCCCGATGACGCACATGAAACGCACTGCCCTCTACGCAGGATCCTTTGATCCCTTTACCCGTGGTCACGCCGACATCGTGGCACGTGGTCTATGTCTCTTTGATGAAGTCATCGTGGGGATCGGGACTAACGATGCGAAGCGCAACCTCTTCTCTGCAGAGGAGCGCCTGCTGCAGATCTCTCGCTACTATGCAGATGAGCCTCGTGTGCGCGTCTTGACTTACACAGGACTAACTGTATCTTTAGCTCAGGAGCTTCAGGTCGGGGCGCTACTTAGAGGTGTACGTAGTAGTACGGATATGGAGTACGAGCGTACGCTGGCAGACCTGAATCGTCACATTGCCGATATGGAGACGGTACTTCTCCCAGCCTCTCAGCGCTTCACACACATTAGCTCAACTGTTGTACGTGAGCTCCTACACTATGGAGGGGATGTGTCAGCCTTCCTGCCCGTAGGCTTCTCACTTGATGTCTCACCCATGGTATAGCAACTATGTCGGACTGGAAGAATCGCTTGGGGGTGCTCTACAGCACCAACCCAGACTTTGAATACACGACAGCCGAGGTAGCTGAACCAGAGACGCTACCAGCCGCTGAGCAGCGCCTCCGTCTCTCGCTCTCAAAGAAGCAGCGTGGAGGTAAGGAGGTGACGCTCATTACAGGCTTTATAGGTAGCTCAGCTGATCTTGAGGCCTTGGGTAAAACGCTGCGTCAGCGCTGTGGTGTCGGTGGATCTGCCAAGGATGGTGAGATCATCATCCAGGGAGATCAGCGACAGAAGCTCCTCACGATCCTTCCTTCTCTGGGCTATACAAAGACGAAGTAACTAACACACTACACATACTACTACCTATGGACAACGGACTATTCACCCCACAAGACCTCGAAGAACTCTCAGCTCGTGGCATTACTCCTGAGGCGGCAGCTCATCAAGTAGAGGAGATCCGCAAGGGATTCCCTTATTTGGAGATCTTGGCATCAGCTTCCCTTGAGCAGGGTATCCTGCGCGTAGAGGCCAGTGAAGAAGCACGCTATATGGACCTCTGGGAAGAGTATCTTCTCTCAGGTAAGGCTTCGGTCTACAAGATGGTGCCAGCATCAGGAGCTGCTTCACGCATGTTCAAGATGCTCTACAACTTTCTCGAAGCTCCTTATACAGCTCCTGAGAAGCCTGAGGAAGAGCGCTTCTTCAGCCACATCAATCAGTTTGCTTTTTATGAGCGCCTCAACGAAGCTTGTCTCCGTAATAACTGGAAGAGCATCCCTAAGCTCATCGCAGCTGGGGAGTATAAGACTATTGTAGAGAACCTTCTACTTCCTAAGGGGCTGGGCTATGGTAGCAAACCTAAGGCACTACTTCTCTTCCATAACTATAAGGAAGCCCCGCGTACTTCGGCAGAGGAGCATCTCGTCGAAGGAGCGCTCTATGCCCGTGATCGTGAGGGGATGGTACGCCTGCATTTCACCGTATCTCCCGAGCACCGCAAAGACTTTGAAGCTCTTGTTCACTCGCTCCAGCCTGTCTATGAGGATCTCTACGGTGTGCGCTATGATATCAGCTTCAGCGAACAGCTCCCTTCTACCGACACGTTGGCATTGACACCTGATGGAGAGCTCTTTCGTACGGATACAGGCCACCTACTCTTCCGCCCAGGTGGGCATGGTGCCTTGATCCATAACCTTGGGAAGCTCCCTACCGATGTGGTCTTCATCAAGAATATCGACAACGTGGTTCCCGATCCCTATAAGGGCACAACCACCATGTATAAGAAGTTCCTCGGAGGCGTACTCATCGCACTGAGACGACAGATCTTCAGCTACCTCACCCTCTTGGAAAAGGGCAAGCCATCACACGCACAGATCGAGGAAATCCTCGGCTTTCTTGAGGGGCAATTATCCATTACGGTGCCTGAAGATTTGGATAAGGAGGATAGTAGTACCATCAAATGGATCCAAGGTCGTCTCAATCGCCCCATACGCGTCTGCGGTATGGTGCGCAACCAAGGTGAGCCCGGTGGTGGCCCCTTCATCGTCCGTGAGCATGACGGCAGCAGTTCTCTGCAGATCCTTGAGAGCTCGCAGATCGATATGGAGGATGCTGGACAACGTGCCTTCTTTGAGGCTGGAGGATACTTCAATCCCGTAGACCTTGTCTGCTCCATACGTGACTATAAGGGGCAGCCATTTGACTTGACGAAGTTTGTCAATCCCAAGACCGCCTTCATCTCACATAAGAGCCTCAGCGGTCGTGAGCTCCTGGCTCTTGAGCTCCCTGGACTATGGAATGGAGCTATGCATGACTGGAATACCGCCTTTGTCGAAGTACCTCTCGATACCTTCAATCCCGTGAAGGAAGTCAATGATCTCCTCCGTACAGAGCATCAGAATCCCGCCTAACCCTACCCTGTTTCTCACATAAACCTATAAGCGTATGTCTACAATCATCGAGCGCTTAGCGCTACTCCGCAAGGAGATGAAGGCAGCAGGTCTCTCGGCCTACATCATCCCTTCTTCAGACGCACATCTCAGCGAATACACGCCTGATCGTTTCAAGAGTCGTGCGTGGATCAGCGGCTTCAATGGCTCTGCTGGCACCGTCGTTGTGACCTTAGATAAGGCCGGTCTATGGACTGACTCCCGCTACTTCCTGCAGGCAGGCGAGCAGCTGAAGGACTCTTCTATCGAGCTTTTCAAGATGGGTGTCCCTGGTGTCCCCACTATCGAAGGCTTCCTCGCCGCTGAGCTTCCTGCTGGTGCAGTCGTCGGAGCTGATGGCGCATGCCTCTCCTTCGCTGAAGCTGATGACACTGAGCGTAAGCTCGCTGTCTACGGTATCGAGTATCGTCTCACGCAGGATCTTATCGAGCGTGTTTGGGCAGACCGTCCCGCTCTCCCCGATCAGCCACTCTTCCTTCACCCTGAGGAATACTCAGGAGCTAGTGCCAAGGAGCGCATCGAGGCAGTCCGTGGTAAGCTCCGTGCCCAGGGCGCCAATGCTACGATCATCACGATGATCGATGAGCTAGCGTGGGTCTTCAATGTACGAGGCAATGATGTTTCCTTCAATCCCGTAGCCGTAGGCTTTGGCTACATCGGCGAGAAGGAAGCAGTCATCTTCGTAGACCCCGCTAAGGTACCAGAGGAAGTTCGCTCTTACCTCACGGCCAATGGTGTGACCCTTAAGGGCTATACGGAACTGGATAGCTTCATCGCAGCGCTCCCCTCTGAAGTCCGCCTCTTGGTCGATACCAAGCGCATCACCTACCACATCTATTCTCTGATCCCAGCGTACTGCCGTAAGATCGAGGGAGTCTCAGCTCTGACTCAGCTCAAGGCTATCAAGAATGAGACTGAGATCGCTTGCCTCCGTAAGGTCATGGCACGTGATGGCGCTTCTCTGACCCGCTTCTTCAAGTGGCTGGAGGAAGCTCTGGGACGTGGTGAAACTTATACAGAGTACGAGCTGGGTATCCGTCTCAATGAGTTCCGCGCTAAGGATGATAAGTTCTACGGTGACAGCTTCGGCACGATCTGTGGCTACCTCGGCAATGGTGCTATCGTCCACTACAGCGCGCAGAAAGACACGGCTGCTACAGTACGTCCAGAGGGTGTGCTCCTTCTTGATAGTGGCGGCCAATATCTCGATGGGACTACGGATATCACGCGCACGGTAGCGCTCAGCGCTCCATCGGAAGAGCTACGTACGGACTACACGCTCGTCTTGAAGGGCCACATCCAGCTTGCTCTGGTGCAGTACCTCGAAGGGACGCGTGGTAGCCAGCTTGATATCCTCGCTCGCCATGCACTCTGGCAGCAGGGCCTAAATTATGGGCATGGTACGGGGCATGGTGTAGGCTTCTTCCTCAACGTCCACGAAGGTCCACAGAATATCCGCATGGAAGTCAACCCCACGCCACTTGAACTCGGTATGATCACCAGCAACGAGCCAGGGCTCTACCGCTCGGGTAAGTATGGCATCCGTATCGAGAATCTCGTCATCACCGAGCTACGTGAAGAGACTGAGTTTGGTCGCTTCTTCGGCTTCGAGACGGTCACTCTGTGCTATCTTGACAATCAGCTTGTTCGTAAGGACCTCCTCACAGCAGAAGAAATCGCTTGGTACGATGCTTATCAGGAACGAGTCTATCAGACGATCGCTCCCCTACTTAGCAGCGACGAAGCAGCTTGGCTTCGCTCCAAGACGCTCCCCCTCTAAAGAAGAGCGCTAAATAGAAATCCCCCTAAGGTCTCACCGACCTTAGGGGGATTTTCTTTTGCTCTTAAGAGCTACCCTAAGAGCTTGTGTGGAAGTTCGCTTAGAAGACGAAACCTACCTTGAAGCCAGCCTTGACATCGGTAGCGAAGTCACCAGTAGAGGCCGTTGACTTAGATTCGTTCGTCGTAGCTGTACCACCTGCAGGCGTTACCGTCGTAGAGGTCTTACCGGTAGAAGCATGGAGAAGTTCCAGACCAGCTTCTACACCGAGGTAGACGTGAGGAGCGACGTAGTAGTCTGCACCGAGGAGGAGGTCACCACCGAAGACGAAGCGAGGAGCATTCTTTGAGATGGTAGTTGCTGCGCTGTTAACGCTCTTCGTAGAGCCCGTAGCAGAACCGAGGAAGAGCTCAGCACCGATATAGGGAGAGAGGCGATCCGTGCCACCGAAGTGGTGTTCGAGACCAAGGCCGAAGGTAAAGACGTTGCTCTTCGTGGTAGCTTCGGTCACGGGGTCAGTCGTCTTCTCCGTGCTGGAGCTGTTGTTCAGACCCAGAGAAAGGCGCAGGGCGATGTTGTCCTGGAGGAAGTAGCGGCCCTTGATGAGACCAGCGTTGATACCATCGTGTGAGCCGAGAGCTACGGGTGATTTAGTCTGGTTGAAAATCCCATTAGCAAAGAGAGAGAAGTCGGTCGTCACGCTCCCTGCGAGGGGCTTGAACTCCGACTGAGCCTGTGCGGAGACAAGCGCGGTAGCTGCGAGAGCTACAGTCATCAGAATCTTCTTCATTTTCAATAGTATTTATGCATTCCCCCACAAGTGTGATATCGAGGGGGTGTCGGCAAAGGTAGGCAAAAAGTATTACCTAAAAAACGTATAATATTTGCAGGAGAGCTCGTTACGCACTTGCTGCTGATTTTTATCCTCCTGCTATTGCTCCTAAAAGCTACCCGTACTGATCGATGAGGAACCTCTTCCAAGGCAACCGCATCAAAGTGTACGTGTCTTCGTCGCACTCTCCCCTACTGAGTACAGCATTGCTACCAGAGCGTGCGTGTATGCGAAACAGTAGTGAGTACCAAGCTGCAACAATGGATGTTTATCCCCAAAAGCAATAGTCGTTTGCTGGTCGACTCTACTTCAATATGACTTGCAAATGGAGACTGTTGCCGCAAGTCCTGCCCTCTACTTAGGGGGCTAAGGCATCGCACGCCCAGCTCCCCTATATACCTCTCCGAAGAGATACATAAGCCCTTCGCCTTATCGTGAGTATTCCTCTTATTCTGCGGAGGGAAAAGCATGGTTCTCGTGAAGAAAAAGCGCCTTCGCATAGAGGTTTTCCTCTGTCTATGCATGTAGATTTAAAGACCAGGTACGTAAATCCAAATATCCACGTACGTAGATGTTAGAGCCACGTACGTAGCCCAAACTTATCTGCCACTCGTCCGCAACTTTTGTCCCTACGCAGAGCAACAACCTAAGTAGAGGTCACTTTACAAAGCTATATAGCTCTACCCACGCACCCATGTGCCTATTATGAGCCATTGTGCAAGCCCACCTCTTCATTGCTCGTACCTTCTTTCCTCGACAATCGGAGTCTTTAGGCTGAGAAGTTCGAAGTAGGAAAGTGTAAGCAGTGAAGAGATGGCCTCGCGCAATGATCGTAAATAGGAGGTGATTTTAATAAGGAAGCTCTATAACCCTCAGCTCGAAAGCAGGCTAACTGAGGTCTATTGTGTATCTTTGTGCACCTATATCATTATAGAATATGAAGCAATATCAGGATCTGCTCCGTCATATCCTCTCCGAGGGACATCTCAAGGGCGACCGTACAGGTACGGGGACGCTCAGCACCTTCGGCTATCAGATGCGCTTTGATCTAAGTCAGGGCTTCCCGCTTTTGACGACGAAAAAGCTACACCTGAAGAGCATCATATACGAGCTCTTATGGTTCCTACGTGGGGATACTAATGTTCAGTACCTGCAGGAGCATGGCGTGCGTATATGGAATGAGTGGGCACGTGAAGATGGCTCTCTTGGGCCGATCTACGGCTATCAGTGGCGCTCCTGGCCTGACTATCAAGGAGGGCATATTGACCAGATCCAGCAGATCATTGACCAGCTGCATCGTGATCCGACAAGCCGTCGCATGATCGTCTCAGCGTGGAATGTGGCGCAGATTGATGATATGGCGTTGGCGCCTTGCCACTGCTTGATGCAGTTCTATGTGGCTGATGGACGCCTGAGCCTCCAGCTCTATCAGCGTAGTGCTGACGTCTTCCTCGGGGTCCCATTCAACATTGCTTCGTATGCTCTCCTCCTCCACATGATCGCTCAGGTCACAGGGCTTGAGGTGGGTGATTTCGTCCATAGCTTCGGTGACGTCCATATCTACCGAGATCACATGGAGCAGGTGGAGCTTCAGCTCACTCGTGAGCCACGCCCTCTTCCCCGACTTCGTCTCAATCCTGAGATCACACGACTGGAGGACTTCCGCTACGAGGACTTCGAGCTCCTTGACTACGATCCTCATCCCCACATCGCAGGTAAGGTCTCGGTATAATTCATCGTAGTATGATACTCTCTATCGTCGTCGCCATTGCATTAGACGGAGCTATCGGCCGTGGGAATGACCTCCTTTGGCATCTACCTGCCGACCTCAAGCGCTTCAAAGAGCTCACGACTGGGCACACTATTCTCATGGGGCGTAAGACCTTCGACTCACTGCCACGTGGTCCGCTACCCAACCGACGTAACATCGTCGTCAGTCGTAGTCTAACCGCTCGCGAGGGGGTAGAGGTTTATCCTACGATAAAGGAGGCATTGAAGGCTTGTGAATCAGATGAAGAGGTCTTCATCATCGGAGGCGGAGAGATCTACCGCCAGCTCCTACCTCATACCGATCGGATCTACCTGACTCGTGTCCAAGCTACCTTCCCCGATGCCGAGGTCTTCTTCCCCGAGCTTGATCCTTCAGAATGGAGCGAGACAGCAAGCGAGACTTTCCCACGGGATGAGAAGAATGAATATGACACAACGCTTCACCTCCTGCAGCGCAGAGGGTGAGGCCACAGTAAAGAAATATCACAGAATATCTACATAAGAAGATGCAGAAACCAACGATACCGAAGGGCATGCGAGACTTTGGCCCCGTAGAGATGGCTCGTCGCAATTATATCTTTGACACCATCCGCCAAGTGTATGCACTCTACGGCTACCGCCAAATAGAGACTCCTACGATGGAGCAGCTCTCTACCCTCCTCGGCAAGTATGGAGAAGAGGGTGACCGTCTCCTCTTCAAGGTGCTCAATTCGGGTGATGCTCTCCGTGATCTCTCTGATGAGGAACTCTTGGAGCGCAATGCTATTCACTTTGCCAATAAGGCTTGTGAGAAGGGCCTTCGCTATGATCTTACCGTACCCTTCGCACGCTATGTCGTCATGCACCGCTCCGAGCTTACACTCCCCTTCCGTCGCTACCAGATACAGCCGGTATGGCGTGCTGATCGCCCGCAGAAGGGTCGCTATAGAGAGTTCTATCAGTGTGATGCTGACGTCATCGGATCAACCTCACTGATTAACGAAGTCGAGCTCCTGGAGATCATCGACGAGGTCTTCCGTCGCTTTGGCTTGCGTGTACGCATCCTACTTAATAATCGTAAGATCCTCGCAGGGATCGCAGAGGCTACGGGCCGAGGTGATCGCCTAATTGACATCACGACGGCCATTGATAAGCTTGAGAAGATCGGCGAAGAAAAGGTCTTCGATGAGCTGCGCAGTAAGGGCTTCACGGAGGATGAGCTATCCAAGCTTCGCCCCTTCCTGGCTCTCTCAGGGAGCAATCGTGAGAAGCTCACACAGCTTAAGGGGCTCTTAGCTACCTCCGAAGAGGGGCAGAAGGGTATCGAAGAGCTGGAGTATATCCTCGACCATATCGATCGTCTTGACCTCAAGGCTGAGCTTGTGGTGGACCTAAGCTTAGCCCGCGGTCTATCCTACTATACAGGAGCCATCCTCGAAGTTAAGGCACTTGATGCTGCTATGGGCAGTATCTCAGGTGGCGGACGCTATGATAACCTCACCGGTATCTTCGGTCTTGACGGCCTTAGTGGTGTCGGTATCTCCTTCGGCGCCGACCGTATCTATGACGTCCTCTTGGAACTGGGACTCTTCCCAAGCGAAGCAGAGGTCGGTACCCAAGTCCTCTTTGCGAACTTCAGCGAAGAGGATGCTGCCTACCTGATGCCTATCGTAGCACGCCTACGCCGAGAGGGGATCCGCTCTGAGATCTATCCAGAGCCCGTGAAGATGAAGAAGCAGATGAGCTATGCTGATAGCCTCAAGATCCCCTTCGTCGTACTGGTGGGTGAAGAAGAACGTACTACGAGTACCTTTACCCTCAAGGATATGCAGAGCGGACAGCAAGAGAAGCTTACGCTCGATGCGCTGATCAGCCACCTCTCAGCTCAGCACTAACCCATCGATCATCATGCCAGATAGCACCACTCAAGAGCAGACCTACCACCTTCTAGATGGGATAGAGACTCCACATGATCTAAGACAGCTCCGCCCCGATCAGCTCCCAGAGCTCTGTGAGGAGATCCGTCGCTTCATGCTCTCTACTCTCTCCGTGATACCAGGGCATCTCGGCGCCAATCTCGGTGCCGTAGAGATCACCGTGGCGATGCATTACGTCTTTGATACTCCCGAAGACCGCATCGTCTGGGACGTCGGGCACCAAGCCTACGTACACAAGATCCTCACAGGACGTCGTCGTGACTTCCACACGCTGCGTACTTGGGGAGGTCTAGCTGGCTTCCCCATCCCCTCGGAGAGCGAGTACGACACCTTTGCTGCAGGGCATGCGTCCAACTCCATATCAGCAGCTCTGGGCATGGCTGTAGCAGCAGCTCTCAAGGATGAGAGTCGACGTGTCGTCGCCTTCATTGGAGACGGCGCTATGAGTGGTGGTATGGCATTTGAAGGGCTGAACAATGCCTCTTCCTTCCCAAACAACCTGCTGATCATACTGAACGATAACAACATGTCTATCGACAAGAATGTCGGTGGGCTCAATCGTCATATGGTCAACTTGCTGACCAATCCCACGTACAATAGCATGCGCTATGATATGTACCGCATGCTGCGCAAGCTCAATATAGTTCATGAGGATCAGCATAAGGACCTGCAGCGCTTTAACAACCGCATCAAGGCGCTACTCTCTGGGCAGACGAACTTCTTCGATAGCTTCAGTATTCGCTATCTAGGGCCAACGGATGGGCACGATGTCGTCCATCTTGTACAGATCCTCCAGGATATCCGTGATATGAAGGGGCCTCGCCTACTGCATATCAGCACGATGAAAGGCAAGGGCTATGCTCCAGCAGAGAAAGAACCCACGATTTGGCACGCTCCTGGGAAGTTTGACCCGAAGACGGGCGAACGCATCAGCTCGACTTCAGCGACGCCTCAGCCACCAAAGTTCCAAGATGTCTTTGGCGAGACCTTAGTTGAGCTGGCAGATATGGATGAGCGTATCGTTTCGGTAACTCCTGCTATGCCTACGGGCTGCTCCATGACCTACATGATGGAGAAGTATCCCAAGCGCTCCTTTGACGTAGGGATTGCCGAGGAGCACGCCGTGACCTTCTCCTCGGGTATGGCTGCTGAGGGCTTCATCCCCGTGTGTAACATCTACTCGACCTTCATGCAGCGAGCTTATGACCAGCTCATTCATGACGTTGCCTTGACGGAAAGCCATGTAGTCTTTTGCTTAGACCGTGCAGGCTTAGTTGGGGAAGATGGTGCTACGCATCAGGGGGCATTCGACATAGCATACCTGCGTACGATCCCAGGGATGGCTGTCTGCTCCCCATATGATGAGATACAGCTTCGTCACCTGATGTATTCAGCTTGCTTCGACTGGTCGGGGCCTATTGCTATCCGTTATCCTCGTGGTGCCGGCTCTGTCGTAGACTGGAAGCAGCCTATGGAGCACTATCCTTTTGCAAAGGCTCGCATACTACGAGAAGGCTCATCATTGGCCGTCCTATCACTGGGACCCATCGGCGTCTCAGCAGCGACAGTTGTAGAGCGCCTACAAGCAGAGGGTCACAGTGTAGCACATGTTGACTTGGTCTTTGCCAAGCCTCTTGACGAAGAGTGCCTGCGTAAGCTCTTTGCTTCCGTACCTAATCTCCTTGTCATAGAAGAAGGTTGCCTCAGTGGCGGTGTCGGCTCAGCTATATTACAGCTGGCTATGGAAGCGGGCTACAAGGGGCGTATCAAGACGCTTGGTTTGCCCGATGAGTTCATCTCTCATGGTACACCGGCGGAGCAGAAGCGCTACTGTGGCTTAGATGAAGACTCTATTTATGATGCCGCAAAGGCACTCCTTGGTACTACGATAGAAGGATAACGACGCCATGAGAATAGTCATCGCAGGAGCCGGAGAAGTCGGTACGCACTTGGCAAAAATGCTCTCCAACGAGGAGCAGAACATCGTCTTGATGGATCAAGATGGCAAGAAGCTTGAGCGAGCCAGTCACCATCTAGAGGTCCTACCTATCGAGGGGAGTCCTACCCTACTCTCTGATCTCGAGCGTGCTCATGTAGCTGGAGCAGACCTCTTCGTCGGGGTTACTCCTGACGAAGCGACCAACGTCATGGCATGTATGCTTGCTAAGCGAGTAGGAGCTCGTCATACCATTGCTCGCATCAACAACCCAGAGTACCTCGAGAGTGAATACAACATCCTCATGGAGGAGCTTGGTGTAGACTCTATGATCTATCCTGAGGAGCTCGCTGCTCGCGAGATTGGTTCGATCATCGAGTACCCCTGGGCACGTCAGTACGTCACGCTCTTCAATGGTGCACTGGCGCTCGTCGGTGTGAAGGTTCGCAATGCTGCCCCCATCGTAGGGCACTATCTGAAAGACTTAAAGACGCTTCTCCCGGGTGACGATGGGAAGTACTTCCACGTCGTAGCTATAAAGCGCGATTTTGATACGCTTATCCCACGCGGGAATACCCGCATTGAGCATAATGACCTCGTCTTCTTCACCTGTGACGTAGATCATATTGATCTCGTTCGCAAGCTCTCGGGTAAGAAAGCGCCGAAGATCGAGCGTGTTGTCATCATGGGAGCCAGCCCCGTAGCACTACGTACCATCTCGAAAATTTCGGAAGACATTCAGGTGGCACTCATCGATATTGATAAGGATAAGTGCCTACGTCTCTCGCAGGAGCTTCCTCACAACGTCGAGATCTACCACGGCGATGGTCGTGACCCAGAGATTGTCGATGAAGTAAATCTGGAGGAATCCCAAGTCTTCATTGCGCTGACAGAGAACTCCGAGACGAACGTCTTGGCTTGTCTCGCAGCCAAGCGCTACAACGTCTATAAGACGGTGGCTAAGGAGGAGAATATTGATTATATCCCGCTTGCCTATCGTCTCGATGTCGGTACACTGATCAACAAGAAGCTCCTTGCTGCAGGCTATATCTACCGCACCCTCCTTGGTCAGGATACGGGACAAGTGACCTGTCTCTCCTTGGTCAATAATGCAGAAGTTATTGAGCTCGTCGCTCGTCGTGACTCCCATATCGTGGGGCGCCGCATTAGCGACCTGAAGCTCCCCGCAAACATGACCTTCGGGGGGATGATGCGCAATGGCCGCCCCTGTATGATCGATGGGAATACCGTCTTCGAGCCCTATGACCATGTCGTGATCTTCTATCACGACCTCACGATCAATACGCTCAAGGAGCTCTTTTAGTAGCCCCCAGCCGACCATCCCATGCACTCGATAAACTTCCGATTCATTAGCCGTATCCTCGGGATGATGTGCTTCGTCGAAGGGGCAGTGATGCTCATTGTCCTCATGGCAGCACTGCTCTATCAAGAGTCTCCCACCCCATGGATCATCGCTATCGGAGTATTCTTCTTCGTCGGTGCACTCCTTCTGCACCAAGGCCGTAAGTTACATAAGAAGCGAGCCTCACGCCGTGAAGGTATGCTTGCCGTGACATCGGTGTGGCTTCTCCTCTCTGCTATTGGGATGCTTCCCTTCTTACTGACGGGAGCATTGGCCTCTCCTTTGGACGCCTTCTTTGAAACGATCTCAGGCTTTACAACTACGGGAGCCACGATCTTTGCGAAGGTGGAAGGATTACCGCACTCAGTCCTCCTCTGGCGTAGCCTCACACAGTGGCAGGGAGGTGTCGGTATTGTGGTCTTCACAGTAGCACTCTTACCCATCTTCGGCGGTGGGGCAAGTCAGATTTACAATGCCGAGACTACAGGGATCACACACGACCGCTTCCTACCACGTATCTCGGATGTCGCTAAGCGTCTTTGGGCTATCTATCTGGCAGAGACCGTTGTGCTAATCCTCCTACTTTGGGTGGGTCCGATGAATCTCTTTGATGCTGTTTGTCATGCGCTCACTTGCATTTCGACAGGGGGCTATTCGACCCGAGATGAGAGTGTAGCAGCCTTTGACTCCATCTATACGGAGTATGTCCTCGCCCTTTTCATGTATATCGGTAGCCTCAATCTTACTCTGGTCTACTTTGCAGTGACAGGCAAACCAATGCGCTTATTCAAGGATGAGGAGATGCGCTTCTTCACGATTTTCATTCTTGGCGCTACAGTCATTACCACCATTTGGATTAGTCTACAAGGAGAGTATCCTACCATGGAGGGAAATATCCGTCATGCGCTCTTTGAGGTGCTTACCTTGGGATCAAGTACAGGATATTCCACAGCGGAGATCACACTGTGGGGGCCCTTCTTCTGGATGATTGCCCTACTCTTGATGTTCGTCAACGGCTGTGCAGGATCTACTTCGGGTGGGTTGAAGGCCTCACGCTTCTTGGTATTGATCAAGAACCTCTATAATGAGTTCAAGAAGCAAATACACCCCCACCTGCTCACCCCTGTCTTGATGAATGGTCGTCAGCTTAGCGTAAGCGTGGTACACCAGATTCTCGCCTTCTGTGTTCTCTATGTAGGCTTAATCTTTGTGGGATCCATGCTTCTGATGCTTGATAATAATGGCTTCGTCTCGAGCATCAGTATTGCCTGCTCAGCTGTGAGTAACTCTGGTCCAGGGATTGGTGAATATGCCAATAGTGTCGCAGGCGCAGGGGCTTTTTCTAAAGGGGTATTATGCTTCCTTATGCTGGCGGGTCGTCTTGAAGTCTTTACCGTAATAGGCATCCTTACCCCACATTTCTGGAAGCGATAGCACTTAAAAGAACCCGCTTCTTCAGCTACCTATATCACCGTCCCGAGAATCATTGCTCTCGGGACGGTGTCGTTTTGAGAGGGGCTATTAGCGTACAGGCCGCAACAAACTTATCCATTCTCCCTGTATAATAAATCACTGAAATAATAGTACTTACGGCGAGTCATAAGTAGACTTATAGGAGTCTCTATTCATTGAGCTAAGGCATCGCACGCCCAGCTCCCCGACATGCCTCTCCGAAGTGGTACGCAAGCCCTTCGCCCCATCGCGAGTATTCCTCTTATCCAGTGGAGGAAAAAGTACCCTTCGCGTGAAGAAACAAGCGCCTTCATGTAGTGCTTTTCCTCTGTCTATGTACGTAGTCTTAAAGACCAGGAACGTAAATCCAATATCCACGTACGTAGATATTAGAGCTACGTACGTAGTCCAAACTTATCTGCCACTCGTCCACAGCTTTTTACCCCTACGCGGAGCAATAGCCTAATATAGGTCACTTCACAAAGCTATATAGCTTTCTTCGCCATCCTATATAGCTCTACCCTACGCACTCATGTACCTATATATGGTCTCTTATAGAGGAGAGGAGTAGCAACCAATAGAGGTCAGCATAACGACCAATAGTGGTTCATAGCACCAACCACTATTGAAATAGGTCTTGATGAAAGTGAGTCTGCACATCGCTCCCTCTTGTATCAGGATATTCGCTATATAGCGATGGCAGTCTCCTATTAGGTATCGATTTTCTTGGAGCTATCAGCAGAGTGCACTTTCAGCTACAAGATCAGCATATTCTACCGCTAAGTAGAGCTTTATATTTCCTTAGGCTATTTCAGAATTATTTATACCTTTGTTATATAGAGCCGTAATATGGATAGAAGGCCCTATTACTACTAGAATAGAAATGAACGAATTCAAGAAGTTTGCCGTAGGTCACTTGGGGATGAATTCCCTTGCACTTGATAGCTATATGCAAGTGCAGAGTAGCTACATCTCTCCGACGATCATTGAAGAACGCCCTATGAACGTCGCACAGATGGACGTCTTCTCTCGACTGATGATGGACCGCATCATCTTCCTCGGGACGCAGATCAACGACTATACGGCTAATGTCATACAAGCCCAGCTCCTCTTCCTCGATAGCAGCGAGCCAGGCAAGGATATATCCATCTATATCAACTCCCCTGGTGGCTCAGTATATGCGGGCTACGGGATATACGACACGATGCAGTACATCGGCTGTGACGTCTCTACGATTTGCACTGGTATGGCTGCCTCAATGGCCTCTGTGCTACTCGTCGCAGGGACCAAGGGGAAGCGCTTTGCCCTTCCCCACTCTCGCGTGATGATCCATCAGCCCCTCGGGGGCATGCAAGGGCAAGCCAGCGACCTTGAGATCGCAGCTCGTGAGATCCTCAAGGTCAAGGAGGAGCTCTACACGATCCTCTCCGAGCACTCGGGACAGCCCTTCGAAACGATACAGCGCGATAGCGACCGCGACTATTGGATGACCGCCACTGAAGCTCAGGCTTATGGGATGGTCGACCGTGTTCTCACCCGTACAGAGAAGTAGATGGCAAAGAAGCAACAGAAACAATGCAGCTTCTGCGGTAGGACAGAAGAAGAGACTGGAGGCCTCCTCGAGGGGATCAACTCTCACATCTGCCCAGAGTGTATCTACCGAGGACACCAGCTCCTCGAAGAGCTCTCTGGAGCCGAAGCAAAGGCATCCGAAGAAGCTGCTCAGAAGGAGCTCAAGGATCTCCCCAAGCCTCGTGAGATAAAAGAGTTCCTCGACGGCTATGTCGTCGGCCAAGATGAGGCTAAGCGCTATCTCTCGGTCGCCGTATACAACCACTACAAGCGCCTCGCTCAGCCAAGTGCCGAGACGGATGGCGTAGAGATCGAGAAGAGTAACATCCTCATGCTCGGTCCCACAGGGACGGGTAAGACGCTCTTGGCAAAGACCATTGCTCGCCTCCTTCACGTACCTTTCACCATCGTTGATGCCACGGTATTGACACAGGCGGGTTATGTAGGTGAGGATATCGAGAGCCTACTCACTCGTCTCCTCCAGGTCGCAGACTATGATATCGCGGCCGCAGAGCGTGGGATCGTCTTCATTGATGAGATCGATAAGATCGCTCGTAAGGGGGACAATCCCTCCATTACTCGTGATGTCAGTGGCGAAGGAGTCCAGCAGGGGCTTCTGAAGCTTCTCGAGGGATCTATCGTGAACGTCCCCCCTCAAGGTGGTCGTAAGCATCCAGATCAGAAGATGATTCAGGTAGATACCAAGCAGATTCTCTTCATCTGTGCAGGAGCCTTTGACGGTATTGAGCGTAAGATCGCTCATCGCCTCAATACACGCGTCGTCGGGTATAACAGCCCTGGCGCTAAGCTCTCTAAGCGTGAAGAAGAGGAGCTTCTCCGCTATGTAGACGCTCGTGACCTCAAGAGCTTCGGTCTCATCCCAGAGATCATCGGACGACTGCCGATCATCACCTATCTGCACCCTCTGCATCGTGACACACTACGTATGATCCTCACCGAGCCGAAGAATGCACTGGTACGCCAGTACACCAAGATCTTCGAGCTTGATGGGATCCGCCTTACCTTCACCGACGAAGCTCTTGACCTGGTGGTATCAAAGACCATGGAGCAGAAGCTCGGTGCCCGTGGGCTTCGTGCCATCATGGAGCAGGTAATGGTCGAGCCGATGTATGAGCTCCCCTCACAGGGTGTGACAGAGTTCGTCGTCGATGCTACCTTCGTCGAGCAACAGCTCGCCAAGGATGGCTCTCCCACTAAGGAGGTATACTGACCCCCGAAGCGTGAGAGCACACTAAGAAGATATATCATTCCGTGTTATAGAATATCGCAGTCGCAGCTTAATCTCTACCCTCAAGTAGACTCCGAGTAATCACGAAGCGTATCGCCATGGACGGGATCAACCTCAAGGAAGGACTAAAGAAGCACTTTGGCTTCGACCAGTTTAAAGGGAATCAGCAGGAGATCATCGAGAGTATTCTCGCTGGTCAAGATACCTTTGTCCTGATGCCTACAGGTGGCGGGAAGAGCCTCTGTTATCAACTCCCAGCCCTTCTCATGCCTGGGACAGCAGTGATTATCTCCCCACTGATCGCCTTGATGAAGAATCAGGTCGATGCCGTGCGAGGCTTCTGTGAAGAGGATACCGTCGCTCACTTCCTCAACTCTTCCCTCTCTCGTACTCGACTGGAGGAGGTGAAGGAGGATGTACGTCAGGGCCGGACCAAGCTACTCTATGTAGCTCCCGAGTCTCTACATAAGAAGGAGAACATCAAGCTTCTGCAGGAGATCCCGATCTCGTTCTACGCCGTAGACGAAGCCCACTGTATATCTGAGTGGGGGCATGACTTCCGACCCGAATATCGTCGGATACGCGCTATCGTCACCGAGATCGCTGACCGCCCCATTATGGCCCTCACAGCCACAGCTACCCCCAAGGTACAGCATGACATCATGAAGAACTTGGGGATGGAGTCAGCAGCGGTCTTCCAAAGCTCCTTCAATCGCCCTAACCTACTCTATCGTATCCACCCGAAGACGGCGGAATCAGAGCGGGATATCGTACGCTACATATTGTCCAATCCGAAGAAAAGCGGGATCGTTTATTGCATGCGCCGTACCCAGGTGATGAATCTCACCGAGGTCCTTCAGGCCAATGGGATCAAGGCACTTCCCTATCATGCAGGATTGGATGCCAAGGAGCGAGCAGAGAATCAAGATGCCTTTATCGAAGAGCGAGCAGAGGTCATAGTAGCCACGATCGCTTTCGGTATGGGGATAGATAAGCCAGACGTACGCTACGTCATACACTTCGACATGCCCAAGAGTCTTGAGGGATACTACCAAGAGACAGGGCGCGCCGGACGTGATGGAGGTGAGGGTGTATGTATCGCCTATTATGATCACGATGATTTGGAGAAGCTTGAGCGCTTCACCAAAGGCAAGTCCGTCGCTGATCAGGAGATCGCCCGAGCTCTTCTCCGCGAGACTGCCGACTATGCTGAGACCAGCATCTGTCGTCGGTCCTTCCTCCTCAACTACTTCGGCGAGCGCTATGAGGCAGAGAACTGCGGTAGCTGTGATAATTGTTTAGTACCTAAAACCAAAGTGGAAGCTAAAGAATTGCTTGTAAACCTTCTCGAGGTCGTCAGCAGCCTCAAGGAGAAGTTCAATGCTGACTACGTCATCGCAGTACTCCGTGGAGAGACCAACTCTGACATCGAGTCCTTCCATCATGAGGAACTCGAGTGCTTCGGATCAGGTCAAGATCATGAGGAATCCACGTGGACGACGGTCATACGCCAGGCACTCATCGCAGGTTACCTGAAGAAGGATGTAGAGAACTATGGACTCTTGAAGCTCACTCCCGCAGGGAAGAAGTTCCTCAAGAAGCCAACGAGCTTCAAGATCACGGACTCCGATGAGATGAGGAGACTGAGGATCAGCCAGCTAGTGGAGGGACTGGTGGCTCTGGAGAGTCAACGGACCCGGTTCTCTTCGCTATCATGAAGGATCTTCGGAAGAAGATGGGGCAGCAGAATAATGTCCCTCCCTACGTCATCTTCCAGGACACCTCACTCGAAGCGATGGCAACCTTCTACCCCATCACCATGGATGAGCTTCAGAACATCCCTGGTGTCGGTGCCGGTAAGGCTGCGCGCTATGGTCAGAAATTCCTAGAGGTCATTCGCCGCCATGTTGAGGAGAATGACATTGAGCGCCCCGCTGACATCCGTGTACGTACTCGCCCCGACAAGTCCAAGCTCAAGATCAATATCATCCAGCAGATCGACCGCAAGGTGGCTCTGGACGATATCGCGATTGCTCTTGGTCTTGACTTCGATGTACTCATCAGTGAGGTCGAGGCTATCGTCTACTCGGGTACCCGCATTAATATCAACTACTTCATCGAAGAGGTCATTGACGAAGATCGCATTGAAGATATCTACGAATACTTCAAGGAGTCGACGACTGATGATATCAATGAGGCGCTCACCGAACTCGGTAGCGATTACTCCGAAGATGAAGTCCGCTTAGTACGCATCAAGTTCCTCTCGGAGCTTGCCAACTAGGAACTAGGTCTTCCCCTACTCATAAACAGATCCTTTCCCTTGATGAAAAGAAAGACAACCATAGTCCTCCTGAGCCTCCTTGCCCTTGGCTCTCTGAGTCTTGCACAAACCAAGCGAGACGAACCTCAGAAGAAGACCATCGTGGATGAGGTCGTATGGATGGTCGGTGACGAACCGATCCTCCTCTCGGATATTGAGTATCAGAAGCTCTTTGCGCGGAGTCAGGGACTCACATTCGAGGGAGACCCTGACTGCATCATACCCGAGCAGATAGCTGTACAGAAGCTCTTCCTCAACCAAGCGAAGATCGATAGTATCCAAGCTAACGACACGCAGGTCACTCGCATGGTCGACATGTGGGTACAGAATGTGATCTCTGAGCTGGGCTCTAAGGAGAAGCTTGAGGAGTACTTCAATAAGAAGCTCTCTCAGATCCGCGAGGAGCGCACTGTACAGGCTCGCAATGAAGCTATTGTCGAGATGATGAAGTCGAAGATCTCTCAGGGCGTGCAGGTCACTCCTTCCGAGATCAGCACCTTCTACAAGCAACTTCCTAAGGACAGCCTTCCCTTCATCCCCAAGACTGTAGAGCTGCAGATCATCGCTCTGGAGCCTCAAGTTCCCCTCTCTGAGCTGGACCGTGTCAAGGGTATCCTGCGTGGATATGCCGAAGACGTGAACTCGGGTAAGCGTGAGTTCTCTACGATCGCACGTCTGTACTCTGAGGACAAGCGTACGGCTTCGCGAGGTGGTGAATATGGCTTCGTCGGACGTGCTTATCTCGACCCAGCCTTCGCTACGGCGGTATTCAATCTAATGGATAAGACACGTGTATCCCCTATCATCAAGACGGACGAAGGCTATCACATCGCTCAGCTGATCGAGAAGCGTGGTGAGCTCGTGAACTTCCGCCACATCCTCCTCCGTCCAACGGTCGAGGAGAGTGCCATCAAGGCAGCCACAGCTCGTATTGACTCAATCGCTACAGCCATCCGCGATGAGAAGATCACCTTCGATGTAGCCGCTCAGCTCTATTCGGATGATAAGAATACGCTCAACAATGGAGGTCTGATGACCAATACCTCTAACGAGAGCGAATTCTCTGGATCTCCCAACTTCCGCTATGAGGATCTCCCTCAAGATATTGCGAAGATCGCCTATGAGCTCAAGCCAGGGGAAATCTCTAAGCCCTTCGTCATGCACACCGATAAAGGACTGGAGCAGGTAGCGATCATTCGTATCAAGGAGATTCATCCAGAGCACATCGCCAATATGAACAGCGACTTCCGTCGTATCAAGGAGATGGCACTGGGGAAGAAGCGTGCCCGAGTCATCGACGAATGGATTCGTGCTCGTCAGAAGCAGACCCACATCGAGATCAACGAGCGCTATCGTAACTGCCACTTCCAATATCCAGACTGGATCCACGAGGACAAGAAGTAAATGCCTCAGGAGAAGAATCAACGTCTAAGTCTATGTGTAGCTCTTGCCCTCATTGTGATGGGTGGGAGCTACCTAACTTCTCGTGCCTCCTACCGAGGTGTGTCACCGACGATGCAGTCACCTCGTCCAGCAAAGGCCGGTACGAGGATTATCCTTGAGCATGCTGATCTGCTGACGTACGATGCGGCTCTACAGCCCGGGGTACAGCGACTTAAGGGAGGTGTCGTCCTGCGTCATGGCAATGCGACCATGACTTGTGATAGCGCCTATCTCAATGAGGATGACCAGATCTTCGAGGCCTTTGGTGAGGTGCACATGGTACAGGGAGACACCGTACACATGTATTCGCGCTATCTGTACTACGATGGCGTTTCGAAGCTCGCGCGTCTCCGCCATAATGTACACCTGGCAAATAAGACGACAGACCTCTATACCGATAGCTTGGACTACGACCGCATAGCGGATATAGCCTACTATTTCGAGGGAGGTACGATCACCGATGCGCAGAATACACTGACCTCAGACTATGGGCAGTTTATCCCGGCTACGAATGATGCTGAGTTCCGCTACAATGTCAAGCTCGTCAATGACAAGACGACGATGACGACGGAGCATCTCTTCTATAATACCCATACGCGTATCAGTAGCTATGAGGGGCAGACACTCATCCAGTCTGACTCTGGGCAGATCGTCTCGCAGCGTGGTATCTATGATGTCGGTCGAGATGTAGGGATTCTTCTTGATCGCTCTGAGGTAACCTCTGGAGCGAAGACTCTCATCGGAGACTCCATCTATTACGATGGCATGAGTAAGTTCGGTGAAGCCTTCGGCCGTATGGAGCTCTCCGATACTGCACAGAAGGCCATTCTCTATGGGGACTACGGGTACTTCGATGATAAGCGTAACTATGCCTTTGCGACTTCGCGTGCCCACGCCGAAGAGTATTCGCAGAAGGACACGCTCTATGTGTCAGCAGATACATTAGAGCTCATAAGCCTTCCCATCCCAGATCGTCTCCGTCTCGATAGCCTTCGTGCCGCAGCAGCTCAAGAAGGGAAAGCGAAGCCTGACACGATGCAGCGTTACCTGCGAGGCTATCGAAACGTACGGGTCTTCCGCCGAGATGCTCAAGCTATAGCCGACTCGCTTAGCTACATCTCTATGGACTCTACCCTATCGCTCTATGGAAAGCCTATTCTGTGGAGTGAGGAGCGCCAGCTTTCAGGTGATACTACCCACTTCTACTTCCGAAGCAAGAAGCTTGACTACGTAGATGTCCTCGGAAAAGCTCTGGTCGTTGAGTACATTGACAGCGTCGACTACTACAACCAGATGAGTGGCGACAGCTTACGTGCCTACGTCCAGGATAGTACGGTGCGTGAGATCTTGGTCAGTGGCAAGGTCGAATCGATCTACTACATGAAGGAGGAAGGTACCAATGACTACAATGGGCTCAACCGCATGACGAGCTCCACGATGCACGTCCTCCTGGACTCAGGCAAGGTCAAGAAGTCCATTTGGCGAGGCCCCGTCGAGGGCAAGGCTTATCCTCTGGAGATGGCTTCGGGTCCCGAGGTCAATAGACTCCCCCTCTTCCAGTGGGCTGCGGATCGTCGCCCCATGCGCAAGGAGGATATCACGACTGTCGGGGACTCCCTTCCCCCCAGCGAGCAACGCTCACGTCCCCTCTCAGACCTCAAGCGCTTCAGCGGGGCCAAGGCTGCACTGGCTGCTTACGAGCCATTCGAGCGAACAGCTCGCGAAGAAGCGCTTCGCACCGACTCACTGCTGACTCAGTATCGTGCTCTTCGCCCCGAGGAGTACCGCCAGGTATACCAGTGCGTCCTTCGCCCCACCAGTGATAGCGGGGCTACCTCCACACCTCAATCGTATTTAGACTACTCATGGGTATACAGACCTTTTTCAAGCAAAGAAGACCTCGACAATTTGAGCACAAGCTCATCTACTGGGATCCCCGAAAGGAAGAACTAGCTAAGCGCGTCGCACGTATCCGGCAGGAGATGATCGAGGCCGGTGAACTCGATCCCGATGCAGAGCTTCCCGAAGCCTTGACGAAGGATGAGGGAGCTGGTAGTAGTTCGAACTATGACAGTAGCGAGCAGATCCGTGGTGCCTTCATTCACTCGGCTCGCCATCTGAGCCGACAGCATAAGCGCGGTATCACGTCTTCCGATAGAGACCAGCGTATCATCAAGCTCATGCTGGCACTCATGGTCTTAGGCTTAGTCTTCTGGTTCTTCTTCCTGCGATGAGCGATATCATCCGCCTACTCCCCGAGTCCATTGCGAATCAGATAGCAGCTGGTGAGGTCGTACCTGCACCTGCCTATCTCGTCAAGGAGCTCGTCGAGAACTCTATCGACGCTGGAGCCAAGCAGATACAGATTGAGGTCGTCGGCGCAGGGCGCCAGTCCATCTCCGTCACTGATGACGGCAAGGGGATGTCTCCCACTGATGCACGCATGGCTTTTGAGCGCCATGCCACCTCTAAGCTTCAGACGATTGATGACCTACAGCACCTCTCTACGATGGGATTTCGTGGCGAGGCTCTCGCAGCTATTGCCGCTGTATGCCAGGTAGAGCTGCGCACACGTACGGCTGACCAAGAGCTAGGCACTGAGCTCATCATCGAAGGGGCAAAGGTGCGCTCGCAGATGCCCGTAGCTTGCTCTCCAGGTACGAGCCTCAAGGCAATGAATATCTTCTACAACACTCCAGGCCGTCGCAAGCACCTTGAGGCCCGTAAGGAGTCCACTGAGCTCATGGAGATCTGGCGCGAGTTCGCTAAGGTCGCCTTAGCTAATCCGCAGATCTCATTCACGCTGCGTGGTGCAGGGAAGTACGACAAGATACTCCCAGCAAGTTCTCTCAAGGAGCGCATCATCGACATCGGGGGAGCAAAGCTTTCTCGTGCCCTCATTCCTGTGAGCTACGAGAGTGCCTTCTGCACAATACGTGGCTTCATCGGTACTCCCACTACTTCTCTCAAGCAGGGAGCGCAGCAGTATCTCTTCGTCAATGACCGCTTCATCCGTCATCCCTACTTCCATAAGGCCATTAGCCTGGCTTATGAGAACTTCATCCCTGCAGGCAATCAGCCACAGTACTTCCTTTACTTCACCATCCCAGCCGAGAATATAGACGTTAACATCCATCCACAGAAGACGGATGTCCGCTTCCTCGATGAGTCAACGATCTTCCAAGTCCTGCAGAGCCTCATCCGTGATGCCTTCAGCTCGCACGCTCTGACACCTATCATTGACTTTGAGAACGCCTCGCCTATCGAGATACCGGCCTACTCTGGCCGCAAGGATATTCTTCCAGACCTTGATACGGCACTGGGAGCAGAAGCTGTCCTTCAAGCCGAAGGTGGAGCATCCCTACCCTCGGGCGGGACACGACTTGGAGGGATACGCCTCGGTGTCACTCGTACAAGTGCGCTCCCCAAGGAGCCCGAGATTAGTTGGGATGACCTCGGAGAGCACTTCGACAGCATGACACCCTCGACAATGCAGACGCCTCTCTTTGAGGAAGAGCCCGAGGAGCCACAGAGCCATGGCATACGACTCTCACAGGCAGGATCACTACGTACGCGACCCACACTACCCTCGTCTCTGCTGCTCTATCAAAGTCGCTATGTCATCACGACGCTGGGTGATGCACTCGCCTTCATTGACCTGACACGCGCTCTGCTGCGTGTCACTTACGAGCAATATCGAGCTGACCTCAGTGCGCACAGCTACCATGTCGAGCAGCCTCTCTTCCCCGAGGTACTGGAGTTTGCACCTCAGGAGCTCCCGACGGCACTCACTCTGATGGAAGAGCTACGTCATGCTGGCTTTGACTTCGGAGACTTAGGTGATGGACACTTCTCCATCGTAGAAGCCCCCTCCTTTATCTCACGCGATGCCACAGGCTTCGTCCGTCTGATCGTAGCTGATAGCTTAGATACGCATCGTGAAGGGGCTGACTACGTGCAGACGTTCTTAGCCGAAGCTGCGGCCGAATCTGAAGCTCTCCAACGTCCCCTACCACAGGATGACGAAGGGCTCGAGCAGCTGATCCGTGACCTCTTCCAGAGTAGCGATCCCTACTTCACGCCCTCTGGCAAGCCCATCATCACGCGCCTCACGGAGCCAATGGTTGCCAACTTCTTCAACTAAAGTGAAGCCTCACCTTCCACATAGTAGCCCCACTCAGTCTCGTACTAAGTGGGGCTTTATACTTTGTATGAAAGGGAGGGAACTTTCGTGTCATTATCTCTAATAGGAGACTGTTGCCGCGAGTCTTGTCCTCTATTTAGAGTGCTAAGGCATCGACGCCCAGCACCCCGATATACCTCTCCGAAGTGATACACAAGCCCTTCACCTTATCGCGAGTATTCCTCCTATCCTGCAGAGGAAAAAGTGTCCTTTTCATGAAGAAAAAGCGCCTTCACGTAGTGGTTTTCCTCTGTCTATGCACGTAGTCCTAAAGACCAGGCACGTCAACCCAAATATCCACGTACGTAGACATTAGAGCCACGTACGTAGCCCAAACTTATTTGCCACTCGTCCGCAACTTTCATCCCTATGCGGAGTAACATCCTAATATAGGTCGCTTCACAAAGCTATGTAGCTTTCTTCGCCATCCTATATAGCTCTACCTACGTACCCATACACCTATAAATGCTTCGACTCGTGACCAGTACGGCTCTCTTTAGTAAGGTCCGTAAGGCCATCCACTATTCCCGCTTTAGTCCACACTATCAGAGCACTAACAAATCGTCTATACTCCGACCTGAGGGACTGGCCCGATGAGTAGAATGTACAAGTCTATAATTAGGCGCTTGACACTGCTATCTACCCCTCAATTTGTTGTATCTTTGAGCTGTCTAAAAGCAGATACATCTACACAACATATAACTAAGCTGTAAGCTACAAATCACGTCATCCTCAATGAACAACAACCAACTAATGACCCGTGCTGCTGACAACATCCGCATCTTGGCAGCCAGCATGGTCGAGCGAGCTAAGAGCGGCCACCCAGGTGGAGCCATGGGCGGCGCAGACTTCGTCAACGTCCTCTTCTCGGAGTTCCTCATCTTCGATCCCGATGCACCTACGTGGTCTGGCCGCGACCGTTTCTTCATGGACCCTGGGCACATGTCCCCCATGCTCTACGCCCAGCTGGCCCTCCTCGGTCGCTATTCAATGGAGGAGCTGCAGCAGTTCCGCCAGTGGGGTAGCCCTACGCCTGGGCACCCTGAGGTCGATGTCCTGCGTGGTGTAGAGAATACCTCGGGTCCTCTCGGACAAGGTCACACCTTCGCTGTAGGGGCTGCCATCGCAGCTAAGTTCCTCGCTCACCGTCTTGGCTGGGTCATGAGTCAGACGATCTACGCCTATATCTCCGACGGGGGGATACAGGAAGAGATCTCTCAGGGGGCTGGTCGTATCGCTGGACACCTTGGGCTCGACAACCTCATCATGTACTATGATGCCAATAATATCCAGCTCTCTACCACCGTCGAGGAGGTTGACAGCGAAGATGTAGCTGCTAAGTACAAGGCTTGGGGCTGGCACGTCATCGAGATCGATGGTTGCTGCCCCGAAGCGATCCGTAAGGCTCTTTGCGAAGCCAAGGCTACGGTAGGTCAGCCTACCCTCATCATCGGCAAGACCATCATGGGTCGTGGTGCTGTAGGTCCTAATGGGGAGAACTATGAAAACCGTGTCAATACACACGGTCAGCCCCTCTCGGCTGCGGGTGCCTCTATCGAAGCCACGATCAAGAACCTCGGTGGTGATCCCGAAGCTCCCTTCCAGATCTTCCCCGACGTACAGGAGCTCTATGCAGCACGTCTTCAGGAGCTTCGTGAGCTGGCTAAGGCTCGCAAGCAGGAAGAGAAGACTTGGCGTGAGGAAAACCCCGATCGTGCAGGCAAACTCGATCGCTGGTTTGCAGGCGAAGCCCCTGCTGTAGACTGGAAGAGCATCGAGCAGAAGCCTAATCAGGCTACGCGTGCCGCCTCTGCCACCGTCCTCAGTGCACTGGCTGAGCAGGTAGAGAATATGATCGTAGCTTCAGCAGACCTGTCGAACTCCGATAAGACCGATGGCTTCCTCAAGAAGACCCGTGCACTGACACGAGGTGACTTCGGTGGGGCTTTCTTACAGCCAGGTGTAGCTGAGCTCACTATGGCTTGCCTCTGTATCGGTATGGCTCTTCATGGTGGTGTCATCGCTGCCTGCGGTACCTTCTTTGTCTTCTCTGACTACATGAAGCCCGCTATCCGTATGGCAGCCCTCATGGAGCTCCCAGTGAAGTTCGTCTGGTCGCATGATGCCTTCCGTGTCGGTGAAGATGGTCCTACCCATGAGCCTGTAGAACAGGAAGCACAGATCCGTCTGATGGAGAAGCTCCAGAACCACCATGGTGCTGACAGCGTACGTGTACTCCGCCCCAGCGATGTCGAGGAAACGACCATCGCATGGCGTATGGCTATGGAGAACACGCACACTCCCACAGCGCTCATCCTCTCTCGCCAGAATATCAATGATCTGCCCGCTCCCGAAGGGAAGAGCCGTAAGGAGGCTGCCGAAGCAGCTACACGCGGCGGCTACATCGTACTTCGTGACGAGAACCCTGAAGTCGTACTCATCGCGAACGGTAGTGAAGTATCTACGCTCGTCGAGGGTGCCGCCCTTCTTCGCAAGGATGGTATCCGCCTGCAGATCGTAGCTGTACCCAGCGAAGGTCTCTTCCGTCGCCAGAGCCAAGAGTATCAGGATGAAGTCCTCCCTCGAGGTATTCGTCGCTTCGGTCTCACCGCAGGTCTCCCCGTAACCCTTCAGGGGCTCGTCGGTGACAATGGTGCCATCTGGGGGCTCAACTCCTTCGGATTCTCCGCTCCCTACAAGGTGCTGGACGAAAAGCTCGGCTTTACTCCTGATCATGTCTACAAGGAGGTCAAGACACTACTTAGCAAGTAATCACTACCCAACGACTACAGTACAAAGACAATGAATAAGATCGGTATCTGCTCCGACCACGCAGGCTATGAGGTCAAGGAGCTGGTCAAGTCACTGCTCATCGCACGTGGCCTCGAGGTGAAGGACTTTGGTTGTCCTTCACCCGAGCGCTGCGACTATCCTGACTATGCCCACCCCATGGGGCAGGCTATTGAATCTGGAGAACTTGCCCGTGGCATATCCGTTTGCGGATCAGGCAATGGTATCTCAATGGTCATGAACAAGTACTCCAAGGTACGTGCTGCTCTCTGCTGGGATGTCGAGCTGGCAAAGCTCGCACGTGAGCATAACGATGCGAACGTCCTCTCCATCCCCGCGCGCTTCGTCACCGAAGAGCAGGTCAAGGCTATCCTCGCAGCTTTCCTTGATACGCCCTTTGAGGGCGGTCGCCACGAAGCACGTGTAGCCAAGATCCCCATCAAGCATTAGTCATCTTATCCCTTTTCAGTATATCTCTCCAGTATATCGCTCCCACTACCTATGTCACATTTCTTCCGTAGAGAGTTCACATTCGACCGTATAGCACGGATGCTCGTGCTCTCTGTCCTTATACTCTTGATTTATGTGGCGGTGCAAGCGATCTGGAGTGTTATCCTGCCCTTCCTACTGGCTGGTATCTTCGCCTATGTGATGATGCCGCTGGTACGATTCTTCCAGTATACACTGCGCCTGCGCTCAAGAGGGCTGTCAGTCATCCTGACATTGCTCCTCTTGGGCGCAGTCGTTTACCTTGCCATAATCTTTATCATACCGTCAATCAATGCGGAGATAGAGAAGACCCTCCAAGTGATCTCTGGCTATAGCAGTGGACAGGATATCCTGACGATGATCCTACCACGCAATATCCGCAACTACCTCAATGGGGGACTCCGCTGGGGGAACTTCCCACAGCAGCTGTCTCTCGAGAAGATCTTGGAGAACGTTAAGCTTCTCCTCGATCAGGTCGGTGGGATCATCAATAGCACCCTCTCCATATTCTCTTGGGGGCTTGTCTTCCTCATCGGCTTTGTCTACTTCGTATTCATCCTACTGGACTTCGAGAATCTTGGTCGTGGCTTCATCAGCCTCTTCCCAAAGACACTCCGCCCTACGATCCGTACGATCAGCATGGATCTGGATCGCTACATGAATAACTACTTCCGTGGTCAGGCTCTCGTCGCCATGAGCGTAGGTATTCTCCTCACGATAGGGTTCAACATCATTGGCCTTCCCTTGGCCACAGCTATGGGGATCTTCATTGGGATCCTCAACTTCATCCCCTATATGCAGGCACTGGGTATCATCCCACTTGGATTGGCCAGCCTGCTGATGGCTGCACAGACGGGTGAGAATGCCTTCGTCTGTATGCTCCTTGGCTATGGGGTCTTGATGATCGTACAGATCATCCAGGATATGATCATCGTCCCACGCATCATGGGACAGACGATGGGTATGCGCCCCTCACTCATTCTCTTGGTCCTGTCTATCTGGGGCTACCTCCTGGGCTTCTTCGGGATGCTCATCGCACTGCCCATTACTATGTTCATCTACTCGCTGTACATGCGCTACGTCCTCCAAGATGAAGAGTACATCGAGCAGATGCGCCTCCAAGAGGAAAAGCGTAAGGCTAAGCAAAGTCGCCGTAAAAAGCGTGGAGCGATAGATAGCGAATCAACGACGTCAGACAAGTAGATGACTCTCTTCTCTTCAGCTACTACCTTCCTCTCTCGAGGACTCTCTCGAGGCGATAAGGCAGGGACACGACGTGTCTCTGCCCTACTTCGTTTGACGACGATCGGAGTAGCACTAAGCCTCTCAGTGATGCTCCTATCGGTCACCATCATCTTAGGCTTCCATCGACAGATACATGAGTTCGCCTTTAGTCAGACAGGGCATATCAGCCTCAATGGCTATGGGAGCAACTGGAAGACCTCCACGACTCCTGTATATGTATCTCCGGAACTTCTCTCCTTCCTAAGAGAAGAGAAGGGGATCTCTTCCGTATCGCCTCTCATCCAGCAGGCAGGGCTTCTCAAGACTGAGGGCGATTTCTCTGGCATTCTCCTCTATGGTATTGACTCCACCTTCCGTAGTCGCTACTTCACTGAGCAAGTAAAGTCGGGGACACTTCCCTCTTTCTCTGAGAGCGAATACAGTCGCCCACCCATCGTCCTGCCCTCACATGTGGCACGGCGCATGAACTACAAGGTAGGTGATGCCGTGCGTATCTACTTCTTCGGAGAAAAGATGCGAGTACGCGTCTTTGAGCTTCAGGCAATATATGAGTCGACGGGCTTAGAGCTTTCCCCCGCCCTCTGCCCAATTTCCTCCCTGCAACGTCTCAATCACTGGGATGAGAATACCTACAGCCGACTGATCATCATGCTGCAGGATCCCGATGCTGCCTATCCGACGCTAGATCATATCATCTCCACTCTTCAGGCACGTCCAGATCTTATCGGCGAAGAGAACTATGGTCTCAACCTCGGTCAAGAGCTACAGCCCGAGCTCTTCAATTGGCTTGCCTTCCTCGACACGAATGTCTATGCACTCCTCTCGCTGATGGTCCTCGTCGGAGGCTTTGCTATGATCACTGGACTCATCATCATCGTGCTTGATAAGAGTAAGCAGATCGGTATCCTAAAGGCCCTTGGAGCGACGAATAGACAGCTCAGACAGACTTTCCTTCAGATAGCAGCTCGTCTCATCCTACGTGGGATCTTCTGGGGGAATGCCATTGCTCTCGTGCTGAGTCTCGCACAGTGTCAGTTCAAGATCATTAAGCTTAACCCAGCGAACTACTTCACCGACTCCGTGCCCATCCACTTTGACCTCCCACTCTGGGTCGCTATCAATGTCGGGACACTCATCGTGATTCTCCTCATGGTATTAGTCCCGGCCAGCTTAGTAAGTAGAATCCATCCCGCAGAAAGTATGCGTATGGATTAGCTCCTTGAGAATGCCACAAAGCAATCGCCCCGTCCGTAGCACGTATGATGCTACAGACGGGGCGATTTACTTTGTTTCGTCAGCCTTAGCAGGCCGGAGCGCTACGGCTTAATAGGAAGAGCTACGTCGGTATAGAGCTCGACGTCGGATCGCTGACGGAAGATGTAGGCGGCAGGATAAGCTTCTGCCTCGGGAGCTTGCTCTACGATATGCTGCAAGATAGGAGCTTTCTTCTCGCCAGTCGCATGGAAGAGGATGCGCTTTGCAGCAAGAATCGTCGGCCCAGTCATCGCGATGCGGGGCTGTCCCTTTGGGCTTATCCCGACAGCATAAGGTGCTTCCTCCGTGAGGAGCTCCATCTGGTGCGGGAAGATAGAGGACGTATGACCGTCTTCTCCCAAGCCTAAGAGCACAATATCAAAGACGGGGAAAGCACCATCAAATGGAAGCTCCGAGCCCACAAGCCAGCAGTAATCCTTTGCTTCGCGTTCTGGGAGCTTCTCTCCTGCGATGCGATGTACCTGATCCTGTGGAATGGGTACATGGCGTAGGAGTGTCGCCTCGGTCATACCATAGTTGCTATCGGGATCTGTAGGTGGTACGCAGCGCTCATCTACCCAGTAGAGATGGACACGTGACCAATCTACGGCGCTACGTAAAGGCTCTTCGGCGAGCAACTCAAAGAGTAATCGGGGCGTAGAGCCTCCAGAGAGCGCGATATGTACCCAGCCAGCCTGCGAAGGCTGCACGAAGACTGTCTCAGCGACAGCTCGTGCGACGGCCTCGGGGGAAGGATAATGATGGTAGATCATAGTTCGCAGTAGAGCTCCGAGTGAGTAAGATTGCGGCAGGGATTCGTCCAGCTGTGCTCACGCTCAATGATTAAGTCGCTCTGCTTTGGTCCCCATGTGCCAGCAGGATAGCCATAAAGCGGGAAGTCTTCCTCCTTCCAGAGGTCGAGGATCGGATCAAAGAAGCGCCAACTCATCTCGACAGCGTCGCTACGTGTGAAGAGAGTTGGGTCACCCAGCATACAGTCCTCGAGCAAACGTGAGTAAGCATCGCCCGAAGCTAAGCCACCCATCTGCTGGTCGTAGGTAAAGTCCATGGAGACCTTCTTGACTTCGAAGCCAGAGCCTGGGACTTTCGCAGCGAACTTCAAGGAGATCCCTTCATTCGGCTGAATGCGAATCACCAGCTGATTAGGCACGGTGCTACCGTCAGCCGTAGCAAATACGCGGTGAGGTGTAGGCTTAAAGTGCACGACGATCTCGGTGACCTTGGTCGGCATCATCTTACCTGTGCGGATATAAAAAGGTACTCCCTGCCAGCGCCAATTGTCGATGTAGAGCTTCATGGCGACGAAGGTCTCCGTTCGGCTATCAGAAGCGATCTTATCTTCCTCACGATAGGCACGCTGATGCTCTCCCTTCCACTCGCTCTCTGTATATTGTCCGCGGACGACACGGCGACGAATCTCCTCGGGAGTCATTGGGCGGAAGGACTGATATACCTTCACGACCTCGTTGCGAAATAGATCAGCGTTGAACTGCACAGGCGGTTCCATCGTGGTAAGAGCTACGAGCTGTGCCAGATGATTCTGCACCATGTCACGTAGAGCACCGGTCTGATCGTAGAATCCTCCTCGACTCTCGATGCCCATATTCTCTACTGCCGTGATCTCCACACGCTCGATGTAGTTGCGATTCCAGAGAGGCTCGAAGATACCATTCGCAAAACGCAGCGCCATGATATCCTGTACCGTCTCCTTTCCGAGGAAGTGATCGATACGATAGAGCTGATGTTCGTGGAAGGACTTGCGGTAGATCTCGTTCAGCTCTCTCGCTGACTGGAGGTCATAGCCGAAGGGCTTCTCGATGACGATACGTCGGATCGCCGAAGGCTCACCATTAGCATCCTCTTCGCCCTCTTCGTTGAGCCCGACAGAAGCCAAGTGCTGTGGGACCACGCCATAGAGAGAAGGTGGCGTAGAGAGATAATAGATGTAGTGCCCAGGATTATTGATTCGCTCGTCAAGTGTCTTCAGTTGCTCACGGAGCTTAGGATAGTCCTCGGCAGAAGCAGGGTCCATCGGGAGGTAATACACTCCAGAGAGGAACTGCTCGGCAAGAGAAGCGTCGTACTCTCCATCGCTGAGGTAGCGCTGAAGAGCTTCATCGAGGTGCTCGCGATAAGCTACATCCGAGTACTCCGTGCGCCCAAGTCCGAGGACACTGAAGCGAATGGGGAGCTTATCTTGCTTGAAAAGCTGATAGAGCGAGGGGATGAGCTTACGCTTTGTCAAGTCACCTGACCCGCCGAATATCACAAGGACGAGGCTCTCGGGCAGATGATGCTGCATGGTCTGTGGCATATTCTCGGGGGGACTATACATTATACGTGGTCGAAGAGGTATCACTTCCGTGGCCCGTCCAATTTTCGTGGAAGAATTCTCCACGTGGACGGTCGGTGCGCTCAAAGGTATGTGCGCCGAAATAGTCTCGCTGTGCCTGCACAAGCGAAGCAGGAAGGCGACGTGTCGTCAGTGATGTGAAGTAGCTAAGGGCTGAAGAGAAGGCTGGAACTGGGCAGTCCGAGAGTAGCGCCTTAGCGATGGTCTCACGCCAAGCAGGGCGAGCGGCCGTGATCTCCTGCTGGAAGTACGGAGCTAAGAGCAGGTTCTGCAGGCTGGGATCAGCTTGGTATGCTGAGGCAATATCATTAAGGAAGGCCGAACGGATGATACAGCCGTTGCGCCAAATACGTGCGATGGATGCCAGATTCAGCTCCCATCCGCGTGCCTTTGATGCCTCGGAGAGGAGCGAGAAGCCTTGTGCGTAGGAGACGATCTTTGATGCGTAGAGGCTTTGCTCAAGAGCATCGACGTCGCTCGCACCGAAGGCGGGGCGGCTTGTTGCTTGCGAAGGGGCGTAGAGTGCAGCTGCTTCGTGGCGCAGGTCTACTGTGGAGGAGAGGCTTCTCTCATAGACTGCCGTCGCGATAAGCCCGAGAGGCTGGCCGTACTCGAGGGAGTTGATGACCGACCACTTGCCAGTCCCCTTCTGCCCTGCAGCATCGAGGATCTTGTCGATAAGGTATTCGCCCGAGGCATCACGATGACGAAGGATCTCGGCTGTGATCTCTACGAGGTAGCTACGGAGCTTCCCTTCGTTCCAGCGAGCGAAGATTTCGCTCATCTCATCGTTGGTCTTGCTTCCGATGTGGCGGAGATAAGCGTAGGCATCAGCTATGAGCTGCATGTCGCCATACTCGATACCGTTGTGCACCATCTTGACGAAGTGACCGGCACCACCTTTACCTACCCAGGCGCAGCAAGGAGTACCGTCCTCGGCCTTAGCTGCAATGCGGGAGAAGATCGGCTCGATGCTGGACCAAGCTTCTTCTGCGCCGCCAGGCATGATAGCAGGACCGTTCAGAGCACCCTCTTCACCGCCCGAGATACCACAGCCGACGAAGTAGATCCCGTGATTACGTAGCTCAGCTTCTCGACGCTCAGAGTCCTCCCAATTTGAGTTTCCTCCGTCGATGACGATATCACCTGGCTCGAGATGTGGCAGGAGTGACTCGATGACGTAGTCGACGGGCTTGCCAGCTCTGATCATCATCATGATCTTACGTGGACGCTCAATGCTCTCGACGAAGGGCTTGATCTCGGTGAAGCCAAGGAAGTTCTTCCCCGCGCCTCGACCTTGAAGGAAGCGCTCCACGACGGTGGCTTCGGCGCCTTCTGCACGGTTGTAGACGGAGACTTGAGAGCCATTGCGCTCCATGTTGAGAGCGAGGTTCTCGCCCATGACTGCAAGGCCGATGAGGCCGATATCTGATTTCTGTTTCATTTGCTTTGTGTTGGGAAGGCCCCGTGAGTCCGCCTCGCGCGGACCTAACTTGGGGCGATGGATGTATCTCTAAAACACCCACTCGAGAGTGAAGGTTTAGGCGCACCAAAGCCAAGGAGCTTCCCAGTGCGATTGCCTTGAGGCGGCTTCGGAAGTACCTCTACTTTGCACGGGAAATCACTGCACTTCGTACGGGATGTAATTCGCTCACTTTCAGGAAGTAATTGCACTTCCTTTCGGATACACCTCTACTTCCTCTGAAAAGTAGAGGTATTTTCAGTGAAAAGTAGAGGTATTTTTGAAAGGAAGTAGAGGAACTTTCGGAGAGAAGTAATATAACATTCAGCTAAAAGTAATATAACTTCTGACCGAAAGTAATATAACATTCGACTGAAAGTAATATAACATTTGACCGAATGTTATATAACATTTTCCAGCCCCTCCAGATACCGCACTACGAAAGGGAAAGAGAAGTCTCCCCGAAGCCCCTTATTTCCTAATCACTTTCGGGTATAGATGGCGGGAAATATCACTACTTCGGGGGATGGATAGGCCTTCGCAATCGGTCTATCTTTGTAGCCCATTCAGTTATAGATCCACGTATGCGCTGTAAGCACACCTATATCTTCCTCCTCCCTATGCTCCTTGCGGGTAGCTTCACTCAAGGCTTTGCCCAAAGCGTGAGCGATAGTCTCGTCCAAGATCATCGGGTCGAAGACGTCGTCGTCACAGGCACTCAGACGCCCCGCACACTGAAGAAGCTCCCCATCATCACCCGCATCATCTCACGTACTGAGCTGGATCGCCTCGCACCACGCTCTGCTGCCGACGCCCTGCAAATGAGTTTGCCCGGGATCAACGTCACGGCACACGGCGCTCAGTATCGTGTCTCGGTCCAAGGCTTCTCAGGCGATCACGTCCTCTTCCTTGTCGACGGCGAGCGACTGACCTCGGAGGGCAATGGAGTGGTGGATCTTAACCGCATCGATATGGCCAATATCGAGCGTATCGAGCTGATCAGTGGCGCAGCTTCGGCTCTGTACGGGTCGAACGCTATAGGTGGCGTCATCAACTTCATCACGCGTCGTGCTCGGCACAAGGAGGAGCTCTCGGCGACCTTCGACCACAGTAGCGAGGGCGTCACGAGATACAGCGCGTCGGGACAAATCGTACGTGGCGCCTTCAGCTCGATGACCTCCATCAGCTACATCGACCAAGCGGCCTACAGCGTAGCCACACAAGGCACACAGCCTGAGACCACTCCCGTCATGGGCAGCAAGAGCCTCAATCTCTCTCAGCGTCTACGCTACCGCACATCAGACTTACGACGCGAGCTGACCGGCTATATTCGCTACGGCTATCGTGACCAAGATGGCGACGGACTTAGACGTAATAAGTACCTCAGTCATTCGCTGGGCGGGCAGGCTTATCAGGCATTTGGCGAGCTGCACAACTTGCGCCTCGACTACAATCACGAGCTCTACAACCGTGATAATTTCCTCTCCGTAAGCAAGGAGCGAACACCTATCTTCCACTTCACAGGCAATACCGTGCGCCTGCAGTACAACTTCGGCGCCGAAGAGAAGACACCCGTCCTGGTCAATGCAGGTATCGAGCTCTACCACGAGCGTCTCCGCAGCGAGCGATTCACTACAGCCGCCACACGGCACCAAGCTACTGCCGGCACACTCTACGGGCAGGCCGAATGGCATCTGGTGCCGAAGCTCTCGTTTGTCACGGGATTTCGCCTCGATAGACACTCCAGCTTCGGCGCACACTTCTCGCCGCGCGCTTCGGTACTCTATCAGCTTGGTCGCGTAAGGCTCCGCACTTCTTATGCAGAAGGCTTCCGTGCACCATCGATCAAGGAGCAGTTCATGGACTGGGATCACTTCGGTATGTTCTTCATCAAGGGCTCAGATCACCTGCGCCCCGAGGTAAGTCGGATGCTAAGCTTCTCCCCTGAGTGGCAGACCTCGCACTTGAGCCTGACGGGTATCGCTTCGTACAATGTCATCTCCAACCAAATAGGCACGCTGATGACCAAGAGAACGAACACCTATCATTATACGAATGTGAGCGAACGTAGCCGACTACTGAACCTGCAGACAAGCCTTCGCGTGCGCCTTCCTCTTGGACTGACGTTCAATGGTGACTACAGCTACATCTATGACTTCTCCAGAGCTGAGAGCCGCGCCAATGGTCAGCCCTTCGCTCCTCTTCGTCCGCACAACTACACTGCAGCTCTTTCCTACGAGACCAAGACGGGGAGCGACTGCGATCTCACTGTGACCTACGCTCTACGTGGAGCAGGAAGTGTGACGCTCAGCGAGCTGGACGAGACGACGGGCAAGTATTCCTACTTTGAGCACGAAGGCTATCTGCTCTCCCGCATGAGTATCTCGGCACGCTATAAGAACCGACTCACGATCACTGTCGGAGCAGATAATCTCTTCGACTATCACCCGACGCAGGTCAATATCACTGGGAGTCTCTCACCAGGTCGCACCTTCTTCTCCTCGCTGACCTATAACCTCTGAGGGATGTAAGCGCAGGAAGACGGAGCACTTTGCATATCTTTGCTCCTGATATGAACGCTTATCCTACCGCATCTACCCCACGTCTGTGGGTCTTTAACCCTGGTCACGAAGAAGCCTTGAGCTTCTCTCGGGAGAAGCGCTACACACTCTCCAAGGAAATCCGATGGATGCGCCACGAGCTCTCACCGCTCTTGCGCCTCTTAGCTTCTGGAGAAGACCTCATCTATGCACCTGCTTCGCCCGAAGGAATACCTGCACGCCTGCTGAATGCCGAGGGCGATAACCTACCCGCTGGATGCGATCTCCCCGCTGAGCTGAGTGTCGTCCTCTGGGGGCTGGATGATCATATCGTAAGAGAGCTGAGAGAATGCCCTCTCTTTGACTCCACTACCCTACTCTTTCCGCCCATCACGCCGAGCTATCTACGGCTAAGTCACCGACGTGCCAGCTATGATCTGCTGGCATATCTGACGGATCAGCTCGGCTATCCCAGTGACCTCCTGCCCCGTTGGATCGAAGCGGGAGTAGATAGATCAGCTACTGAGCTACGACTGCGTGCCGCTATCGAGGGCGTCAAATCCCGTCCCTTGGGCGATCCTACTCGAGTCCTCATCAAGCGTCCTTACAGTTCCTCGGGTCGTGGAGTATTTCCGCTCCCTCTTCCTCTGCAGGAGAAGCACCTTGAAGCGCTTATCGGGAGCTGTACGCGAAGTGGAAGTGTCAGCATCGAGCCCTACCTTGAGGTCATAGATAATTGGGCGCTTGAGTACATACGAAGTGAAAGCGGCGAGGTAAGCTTCTTCGCCC
This sequence comes from Porphyromonas sp. oral taxon 279 str. F0450, assembly GCF_000292995.1. Taxonomy (NCBI): domain Bacteria; kingdom Pseudomonadati; phylum Bacteroidota; class Bacteroidia; order Bacteroidales; family Porphyromonadaceae; genus Porphyromonas; species Porphyromonas sp. oral taxon 279. The sequence continues at coordinate 330,103 of NZ_ALKJ01000019.1, forward strand.
TATCCCACTTCGACACACTTCCCTCGGGACGTGCCTATCTTGGCAACATACTCACATCGCCAGAAGACCTCTGGGAGCGACTTACTTCGCTCATGGGCGAAGAAGCTCTGCTCACACTCATCAATTCCCAGTGTACGTGGCTCGAGGAAGAGCTCTCCGACTCTCAGTACACAGGCTATATCGGTATTGACCTCTTCTTCTACCGTGATGGGGAGCGTCTGCGCCTTCATCCTTGTGTGGAGATCAACCTCCGAACGACTATGGGCGTACTCGCGTACTTCGCCTACGAGCAATACGTACCAGATGGCCGCAAAGGTGTCTTCCGTCTCGAGCGAGGACCACGCCAGCAGCCGAGCCAAAGTATTATACCGCTCCTACTGACAAGTAGTGAAGCCCACTTCTCCGCCTATATCGAGCTGGAGAAATAAACTGATCCCCCTTGGCCATCCGCAGATAAGCCAAGGGGGATCACTGTATATATACGTAGCGCGCTACGGCGTGCGCCTTAGTAAGCTATGTCGATAGCTGCAGGGAAGAGACGCTCGGGATCAAAGAAGCGTGAGCAGCTCTCCACGAGATGTGACCAGTCTGCCTTCACCATCCCCGAATAGACCTGCTGCCCATTGACTAAGACTCGGACAGGCTTGCTAAGATCAAGAAGCTCGGGGCTGAGGTAGATGCGAAGCTTCCCTCCCTTAGCTGGCTCATAGACCTTATCATAAAGCAGGACGAGATGGAAGCTTGTATACCAGTCACTGACCTTCTTCTCTACGTACTTCACCGTGTTGATCTTCAGATCTACGGTATTCCCCATGATAGTCTCCTGATAGTAAATGCGCTCCTTATCTTTAGGGCGCTTGAGTGGTGCAAGATTATAGCATCCCTTACGGTAGAGCCCGTCGATGGGATAGTCTTCCCAGTTCACTTGCTTTGGCTGAGGAGTGCGCACGTGCTGCGAGAGGTAGGGCGTCGTATACTGATAAGGTATAGCGTGACCATACTTCGGGATGATGTCGATGAAGTGCTTGTAGTAGCTAGGATATTGTGCAGCTAAGCTTTGAAGTGCATCACGCGTGTAGCCCGTCAATTCGCTGCGGTGGAACTGAGTATCATTGTATCCCGTGCGAAGTGAGAAAGCTACGTGCTGGAGGTTCTCTACCGGCGCATTGATAAGAGGTTCACCACCGGCCATAGGTCCAGCAGCAGCGAGGTAATCGGGATAATATGAAGCTAAGCGCTGTGAGCCATATCCCCCCTCAGATATCCCAAAGAAGTAGACGCGCTTCGGATCAATCTGATCAGAAAGGAAGGCTTGACGCAGGAGTTTCTCCCATGCTTCGAGCTTCGACTTCTGCCACCAGCGATAGAGTTGACCATCTGCTACGCCTTCGCCATTAGGTATCTGTGGGATGAAGTAGGCGGAGGGGCTGTCCTGAAAAGAAAGAGCCAACGCCAAACCTGTAGACCATTCCCCCTTCTTCTCCCCCGATCCGTGTAGATAGAGATAGAGCGGATAGCCAGCTTCGGGCTTATCTCCCTTCGAGCCGTAGTAGAAAGGCATCACGGCCTTAAAGCTTTCCCCATTATACATCTCTGGAGTTAGTAACCAGCTATGAGCTACACTCTGCTTAGAGAGGGGCGTGAGTGCTGGTAGCTTATCCTCAGATAGAGACTTATTCGCTTCAGCCCAGAGGCGCCATACCTGCGTACGCGCCTTCTTGATATCCTCAAGTGAGAGGGAAGAGACAGGCAAAGCCTCCTCTCTGCCAGAGAGAGTCGAGGCGAAGTACTTCTGCACGGTCTCATCGCTGGCGCGTACAGTCGGAGTACTTGGAGTAACTGATGGCTGAGCCTTCTCGGGCTCAGGAGCTGTACGAGCAGCAGAAGCGCCACAGCTGGAGAGCGTCCCTAAAGCAAAGCAAAGGAGGTAAGTTAGTTGTTTCATCGAAGTGAATAGGATAAGTTGTGTGAGTAGATGGCAGCTTAGTACACCCCCTTGTATCGAGATGGAGTCAAGCGCTTGTCATAGAAGTACAGGCAGAGATCCATCAGGTCAAGTATGAGGCGTGGAGCGACTTGCTTATCAAGGCCACTGACGAAGCGACGCCAGCGAGGGCTGGGCGTATAGAATGCGACTGCAAGTGTCGGGGAGGTGGAGATACATTGACTGAGAAGCTGCTCCAATACTTCCCGTTCGGGCAGGTATTCGCAGATCAGAAGATCACAGTAGGGAAGGCTCACGCCTTGCAGTTCGTCCACCGAAAGCACATAGATCGCTTCGGTATAACCCGTATGGCGGAGATAATCGGGTAATAGGCTCGTCGTAGGCTGAGAGGTCACGACGAGGATGTTCTTTGCCTCCAGCTCGTGAGCCGTACGGAAGAGTAGCTCCAGCGTACGCGCTCGATGGATAGGAGGACAAGTCTTCGCATCCTTTCTACGTCGCTTTACCTCGCCACGAAGCTCTTCAAAGCAGTAGTACGGACGACGATTTCGTACGACTCGAGTGATGAAGTGGAAGGCAAAAGGGGAATGAACGCCGTCCCCACGGCGGTTGATGAGTAGGCGCTTGGAGTATTGTAGGCGTCGGACGACCCCACGAAGCGTGATAGGAGACTTCATCTCAGCTTAGAGAGCAGGTATCTTATCCTGCGGGATCTCCTGCAGATAACGGTAGAGGATGAAGAGGTAGAGAGTCGCGACAGGCAGGATGATGACCGTGGCCAGCTGCAGTGTCACGGCATTCACTGCTGCAAGAAGAAGCACGATACCAAGTGCACCGAGGAGCGTGTAGAAGTGCCCCTTCGTGCGCGTCCACGACTCGCAGAAGGAGGCAAAGATACCCGCCTTACCATCGAGGTAAAGCATAGGTGCTAAGAAGCAGCGATTCAGGAAGTAAAAGCCTGGCACAAAGAAGAGCAGCAAGCCCACACCAGCCCCCAAGCCAAAGAGTATCGCCAGAAGGACGAAGCCTGCAAAGTGCTTGAGGCGGGCAACACGAGTATGTGAGGGATAGGCTTCGCCTGCGAAGAACTTCACCACCCGCATAAGGAAGAGGTAAGTCAAGATCCCATTCAAAGTCCCGACGACCAGCGGAAGATAAGAAGCCAGAGAAGAGGATGAAGTATGACCAGAGAAGAGCATATACCCCAGCGATCCCAGCGTGAGAAGGCTGATGATGATGGGATAGCGATAGAGGGACTTATTCTGCTTGAGGAGCTGCCAAGCCTGACGCAGGGCGGCAAGATGCTCAAAGTGGGGAAGAGGATACTGCATATATAATATGGTAGTACTAAGCGAAGCAAGATACTGCGACCAGCCTCTGAGCGGCCAGTCCTTTGAGGAACAAATATACGTATTCCGAGGCGTTTCCCGACCGCCCAGCCCGCACCTTCACCATACATAAGCATCCCTCCATCGCTCTCTCGCAATATCACTGATAGAGCAGCAGGAGATGCTCATCACTTATCGCACTACACACAAGATAGTTACCATAGAGGATAGCTGGGACTTATAGCGACACCTCAAATCAACCAGTACTGGTCGCATAATGTAATGAGTACTGGTCAGCGCGCCAACCAGTACAGCTTGCTTTGGTGACCAGTACTGGTTCGTTTCCCCTCCCTATATAGGCCTTATCTCCAGACGAATATGGAGCATCTATTCTACAAGCCCAAAGGATTCACGATAAAGCACACCCTCTTGGTATGCTGAAACGAAAAGAGCCCCCTTCACCACACGGGCAAAGGGGGCTCTTTTGTGTAGGCTCAAGCTATCTCAGAGTTATATACTGGATATCTCCAACCTTGAAGGTGAAGAGAATATCCTTGAAGCTCGGGAGACCATAGTCAGCAGGTGCATTATTGCTGAAGCCATACTTCTCAGAGGGGATATAGCCATTGAAGTCAAGGGTCTTATTCCCATTGACGTCTTGGAAAAGACTGATACCATAGGAGCCCTCGGGGAGGTCAATGAGGACCGTCTTAGTGAGAGAGTCGACCTTTGCCATAGCCGTCTTGTAGGGATTCTGGGGATAGCTCTCCGCAGAACTATAGATAGCGATGAGGAGCTCTCCCTTGGGCTCGGTGATCCCGTCGACAGTGAGTGTCAGAGGGTGAGTAGGTGGAGTCTTCTTCTCTGCTGTGTCTTGAGCCTTGAGCGAAGGAGAGAGGAGCCCCAGAGCAAGAGTTAGGAGGGGCAGGAGGTGTCTAAGGTGTCGCATGATCATAAGAGAATTAAAGTGAGGTGGATAGGGTGATCATTAAGGGGTTTTCTTCTGCTTCCCCGAGAGGGTGATGAAGCAACCGATGTAGAAGAAGCGTGAGGAGGGTGTCGAGATACGTGTCCCCTCTGTAGGGGTAAGTGGATCAGGCTCGATACCCCAGTAGTTTGTCGTCCCAAGGACATTAGTACAGCCCATGTGAAGAAGCACTTTCTGGGAGGGGAGGTAGCTCCAAGAGAGGTCGAGTCGAGAGCGCCTCGGGAGCTGAATAGGTGTGAGATCATAGCTATATCCCTTCGTCCCCGCATCTATATAGTAGCTACAACCAAAGAGACTCCTCAGCGCCCCCGACCAGTACTTAGTCGTGAGGCGGAAGGTATGAGGACTTACGTAGCTGGGGGCCAGTGGATGGAGGTAGCGATCATAGCTAATCCGAGCCTGGGTATAGGAGTAGGAGGTCGAATAAGCGATAGCTCCAAGGCTCCCCTTATGAAAGAGGGTAAGCCCATAGCTCTCCCCTCCCCCTTGGTCATCGAAGTGCTTGGGATAGCCCACTGACAGAGTGCGGGTGAGGTGTTGGTAGCTCTTATAGAAGAGGGAGAACTGTAGAAGGGGCGTCTTATCACCATAGCTATAAGAGAGCTGGGAGACCTCCGATCGGCTACTCTTGAGCGCTGGCATAAAGCGGAGGATCTCCTTCTCGGGAAGCTGGGTGTAGCGCCCCCACGAAGCGGAGAAGACGTGTTTGCCAAGTCTGTAGCCTGCATAGAGGCGAGGGGAGAGACTCCATACACTGAGGACGCTCGCATACTCACCGCGAAGCCCTGCGCTGACGCTTAGGCCACGGTGGAGGTAGCTAACCTCAAGGAAGGACACGGGTAGATGATTGGTGAAGTTCAGCTGGTGGCGATCTCCTGTGAGTTCGTAGGTCTCACGGAAATCTCTCCAGCTGTAGTCAAGTCCGCCGAGGATGGAGAAGGGTTCACCGCTGTACTTCAGAGCAAGGCGGGCTTCGGCATAGAGATCATGATCAAGGACTTGGTCCTGTGGCGATACCAGGGATGAGCCCGAGAAGTCGGAGTACTGAGTATGGGCACCTACCTCCAGCTGGCACGCTGTGCTTAGGCTTCGCACATAGGTCAGACGCCCATAGTAGCGATCTTCGCGAAGGCGGCTATTGAATGTAGGCATAGAGGCATTAGGCCTATAGTCGATGCCCATCCCTGTATAGCTCAGCTGGGCCTTGAGCATCGCTTGAGGAAGATCATGCCAGAGGGAAGCGGTGAGGGAAGGACTATAGAAGCTCCGAGTATAAGGATAGGCGCTCGGCATGATCCGATCATAGAGGGAGAGGTCGGTATAGCTGGCTGAGAGCTCCACCTTCGTAGAGGAGGAAGGTGCTCCCAGAGCCCATGTGAAGCTAGGTCCTATATTACTAAGACTTATGAGGCTCCCAGGCTTGACATCCTTCGTATCTCGAGAGAGGATCTGGATCACCCCTGAGAGCGCCTGTCCCATCGAAGCAGAGTAGCCACCCGAGAGTAGGTTTATCTCCTTGCATTCGCTTGGTGAGAGGAGGCTTCGCACCGATGAATTCTTGGAGCTAAGGCTATAGGGGTTAGGTAGACGCAAGCCATCGATATAGACCTGGCTCTCATGGGGAGCACCGCCCTGCAGACTGAGTCGCCCATCAGTATCGGAGCTCTGAGCATCGGGATCCTCCATCAGCCCACCGAGGATATCACCGAGGGCTCGTGGCGTCATGAGTATATCCAAGGTCGTGAAGCGGGAGGTAAGTGGAGCATAGCCCGAGATCGGCAGAAGCCTTCGGCGAGAGACGGTAACTCCCTCGATCGACCGCTGCGCCTCAAAGAGGATGATCCGATAGATCTGGGATGAAGGGCGAAGGAGCATCACCTTCGACTGATAGCCTTCGGCGAGGAAGAGCAGCGAGACACGCTCTACACTATCGGGGAGGCTGAGCTGAAATTCCCCACCCTTCCCCGTCTCGGTGAGCAGTAGCCCTGTCGCTTGATCAAGGATCTGCACCTTTGCGATTGGATTATCCGAGCTATTCAGGACTCTCCCTTGGAGTTCATGCGCCTCCTGTGCTTGCAGAGGCACACTGCAGACGAGAAGGAAGAGGAGCTGTAGGATGACGCTTCTATACATGTGCTGATGGTATTAAGAAGCTTGCTGGCTTGATGACTACCTCAGCTTGATACTCATCTCAGTGTCTTCGCTAAGAGTGAAGGAAGCTGGCTTGTAGCGGGGAGGCCCCATCTTAGGTCGCGCATCACGGCTGAAGCCACAGGGTTCAGTCGGCAGACGGAAGAAGTTGCGATCCACCTTCCCATTGCTATTCAGATCCTGATAGATGACGACAGCATAGGTACCAGACTCCAGCTCGAGGACAACACGCTTCGTCAAGGCATCGGCAGGAGTAGTCAGCATCTTGACAGGCTTCTTGAGGTAGTCCTCCGCAGAGTCATATACGGAGATAAGGAGGTTGCCTTTCTTCTCCTTCATACCCACGACATCGAGCGTCAATCGATGGGACTGAGCGCAGAGTGCCGTGACCGAGAAGAAGATTGTAAAGAGCAGCGCGATATAAGTTCGGTTCATAGAGGATGCTTTAAGGAGAAGTCAGCCCTCATAAAATCAAAATGATAGAGAGCTTATCACATATCCAAAGGTAAAGAAAAACCACTGCACGTAATCTCCTTCTTTAAGAGCAGTGGAGTGAAGCTATAGAGGTCAGATATACAGTAGTATTCGGTTGCCATCCGAGCAGTAGCTGTTCCGTGTACAAACCAATAAGGTATCGCACGCCCAGCGCCCCGATATACCTCGCCGAAGTGATACACAAGCCCTTCGCTTTATCGCGAATATTCCTCTTAGCCAGCGGAGGAAAAAAGTGTCATTCTCATGAAGGAAAAAGTGCCTTTACGTAGTGGTTTTTCTCTATCTACGCACGTAGTCTTAAAGACCAGGCACGTAAATCCAAATATCCACGTACGTAGATACTAGAGCCACGCACGTAGCCCAAACTTATCTGCTACTCGTCCACAACTTTTATCCCTGCGCGGAGAAATAACCTAATATAGGTCATCACTTCACGAAGCTATATAGTAATCAGTGCAAAACTATATAGTAATCGGTGCAGAGCTATATAGTAATCAGTGCAGAGCTATATAGCTTTCTTCACCATCCTATATAGCTCTCCCCACACATCCATATAGGTCACATAGCGGACCTATATAGGCTCATACTATCTTCTTAAGAAAGATGGCAAGGCTTCTGAACACACTTCATAATAAAGTATCCGTTTGCACATGATTCCCCCATTCCTCTAAGATATTCGTTTATCAAGCCTACCTGAGCCTCCGTCAGCATTCTTTTTGCCCCCACAAAGAGAGAATGTAGACAGGATGTCTATGACCTCCCCAGCCCAGCAAAAGAGGATAAGCTTCCACAGAGGGGAGTGCAATGGAGATATCTTCCTCTATACACACCAGCCTTAGCTGCCACTTGGATTTTGAATAAGGAGAAGCTCTATCCATCAGCAAACACTTAATTAATACTACCTTTGTACCTCTATAAAGCGGGGATCTACCGGCGCACCTCTCGCGACTATCCCCACCACTTATCACAAATATATCTACCGCTTATGTCGATCATACAGTCCCTGCAGCAGGCGACGGCTGAAGCTGTGCAGGCTCTATACGGGCAGATGCCTACGCCCGAGCAACTCCAATTCCAAAAGACCCGCAGTGAATTTGAGGGTCAGTGGACCTTAGTAGCCTTCCCCCTCCTCAAGATTTCCCGCAAGAACCCCGAAGCTACGGCACAAGAAATCGGTGCCTATCTTCAGGATCATTGCAGCCTCGTTGAGGGCATTCAGATCGTCAAGGGCTTCCTCAATCTAAGCATCGCACCTGCTGCTTGGGTCGAGGACTTCAATGCGATCCGCAGTGATAAGACCTTTGGACATAAGCAAGCTACGGCAGATGCCCCCTTCGTCATGGTCGAGTATTCCTCGCCCAACACGAATAAGCCTCTACACCTCGGGCACGTGCGTAACAACCTCCTCGGGTATAGCATCGCACGTATCCTTGAGGCATCAGGCAACCGCGTCTTCAAGACCAATATCGTCAACGACCGCGGGATCCACATCTGTAAGTCCATGCTCGCTTGGCAGCGCTGGGGTAACGGCGCAACGCCCGAGAGCACGGGGAAAAAGGGTGACCACTTGATCGGCGACTTCTACGTTCTCTTTGACAAGCACTACAAGGCCGAGCTTACGGCTCTTATGAACGAAGGCAAGACCAAGGAAGAAGCTGAAGCAGCTTCTCCTCTGATGGCTGACGCTCGCGCTATGCTCCGCCGCTGGGAGGATGGCGATGAAGAGATCCGCAGCCTCTGGAGCACGATGAACTCCTGGGTCTATGCTGGCTTCGACGAGACCTACAAGCGCATGGGCGTTAGCTTCGACGAGATCTACTACGAGTCGGAGACTTACCTCCTCGGTAAGGAAGAAGTCTTGCGTGGGCTGAAGGAAGGCAAGTTCGTCCAGGACCCTGACGGCTCCGTTTGGGCTGACTTCACAGACGAAGGCCTTGACCGCAAGATCCTCCTCCGCTCTGATGGTACTTCGGTATACATCACACAGGATATCGGTACGGCGAAGATGCGCTTCGACAGGCACCCCATTGATAAGATGGTCTATGTCGTAGGTAATGAACAGGAGTATCACTTCAAGGTGCTCTCTCTCCTACTTGATCGCCTGGGCTATGCCTTCGGTAAGGGGCTCGTGCACTTCAGCTATGGTATGGTCGAGCTCCCCGACGGCAAGATGAAGAGCCGTGAAGGTACGGTCGTCGATGCCGATGACCTCATGGACGAGATGGTCGCTACGGCCCGTGCCATCGCAGAAGAGCAAGGTAAGGGCAAGGATATGCCCGCTGAAGAAGCTGCCGAAGTCGCTCGCCGCGTAGGCCTGGGCTCGCTGAAGTACTTCATCCTCAAGGTTGACCCTCGCAAGAACATGACCTTCAACCCCAAGGAGAGTATTGACTTCAACGGGAACACAGGCTCCTTTATCCAGTACACCTACGCTCGTATTCGCAGCCTCCTTCGTAAGGCAGAGGAGCTGGGTATCGCTCTCCCCGCTACCTTCGCTGGGCTTACCATCTCCGCCAAGGAGCAGGAGCTCATTGCTAAGGTCGCCGAATATGCAGACGTCGTAGAGGAAGCAGCTCGCACCTATAGTCCTGCTGTCATCGCGAACTACGTCTACGACCTCGTGAAGGAGTATAATCAGTTCTATCACGAGTTCTCCATCCTCAAGGAGGAGAACAAAGAGCTGCGTGCCTTCCGCCTCGCACTCTCCGAAGTCGTCGCTCGTACGATCGCCTCTGGCTTCTCCCTCCTGGGTATCGAGATGCCCGAGCGTATGTAGCCTCATATCCACATCTAAGGGTCCCACCATTGATGGAGGCTATCTTGCCATAGCAGGGTAGCCTCCACTCGTATAGGTTTATTTCGTACCTTTCGGCAAACGAAGTTTTTATCACACTCCGCAGCAGAGTAACGTATGTTTAGTCCCGCCCAAGAGCAACAGATTTACCGTACCAGCCGCTACCTTCTCGGCCTCCTCCAGCCTCGTCTGGACAGAGCATGCCGCCTGCAGGTACGGACGTGGCTGGCCGAGGCCCTCGAGCAGGGAGCCTTTGTCTCAGAGGCTGAGGAGATACACACCATCCCCAACTTCATCGTACAGCTGGAGGTCGCCTGCCTCATCCACCGAGAGCTCGGGCTCAATGTCCATTCGATCCTCGCTGTACTCCTATATATACCCTTCTCCGCTGGGCGCATCTCACCCAATGAGATCAAGAGCGTCTGCGGCGAAGAGGTACTGCGCTTATTGCAGCTACTCGTCCGCACCTCCGAGCTCTATATGCGCAAGGAGACCATCAGCTCGGAGAACTTCCACAACCTGCTGATCTCGATGGCAGAGGATATGCGCGTGGTGCTCATCATCATCGCCTACCGCCTCTACCTCCTACGTCATGCCTCGATGATCCGTCGAGCTGAGGATCGTAAGGAGCTGGCATCCGAAGTGTCCTTCCTCTATGCCCCTATCGCCCACCGCCTCGGGCTGTATAAGATCAAGGGCGAGATGGAGGACCTCTGCCTCATGTACCTGCAGCCGAAGATCTACGGCTTCATCACCCGCAAGCTACGTGAGACGAAGGATGCACGTGATGCCTATATCGCCGAATTCATCCGCATCGTACGGGAGACCTTGCTAAGAGACCTCCAGGATGTCTCATTTGAGATGAAGGGACGCGTGAAGAGTGTCAGCTCAATCAGCAACAAGCTGAAGAAGCTCCCCTTCGAGGATATCTATGATGTCTTTGCTATCCGCATCATCGTGGACGTCCCACCCGAGCGCGAGCGTCAGGTATGCTGGCAGATCTACTCGATCGTCACCGACATGTATCGCCCGAACCCCGAGCGACTCAAGGACTGGATCTCCATCCCCAAGAGCAATGGGTACGAGAGCCTGCATACGACCGTACTCGGACCGGAGAACCGCTGGGTAGAGGTACAGATACGCTCCAAGCGCATGGATGCCATCGCCGAGCAAGGCGTCGCTGCCCACTGGCGCTACAAGGGCATCCGCAGTGAAGGTGGTCTGGATGACTTCCTCGCCTCCGTACGCGAAGCACTGGAGACCGTACGTGACGATGCTACGGGCGAAGAGGAGAAGCGCCAAACTCTGGAGTCTTCCCTCCTTACACTCAAGGCACAGGAGATCTATGTCTTCACCCCGAAGGGAGAGATCATGAAGCTCCCCCAAGGTGCTACCCTACTTGACTTCGCCTTCACCATCCATAGCCGAGTAGGAGCTCGTGCGATATCTGGGAAGGTCAACGGGAAGAACGTCTCACTACGGCATCAGCTCAAGAATGGAGATAATGTAGAGATCCTCACCTCTCCACAGCAGTCCCCTAAGCCCGGGTGGCTCTCCATCGTCGTAAGCCCCAAGGCAAAAGCTAAGATTCGTCAGCTGCTCCGTGCTGAGGAAGAAGCAGGTATCGGTGTCGCCAAGGAGATGATCCAGCGCCGCATCAAGAACCGAAAGCTCCCCTTCGATGAAGCCGCCTTCATACGCATCACCCTGCGTAAAGGCTACAAGACGCTCTCCGACTTCTACCGCGACCTAACACACAGTAAGGTCGATGTGCAGGAGTTCCTCAACCTCTATGAGCAGGAGCTGGCTGCCGTTTCGCTCATTGAGGCGCAGCCCTCCATTGGCTCCGCTCGCTCTGCCGAAGACTTCACCTATCAAGAGAGCGAGAGCGAATCCAATCAGATCAACACCTCCGAGGTACTGATACTCGACAGAGGGCTCACAGGAGTTGCTTATAGCCTCGCCCAGTGCTGCCGTCCCCTCTATGGAGACGAGGTCTTCGGGCTTGTGACGACCCGCGGCATCAAGGTGCACCGTATGAACTGCCCCAATGCACCCGATATGTTCGCCCACTCTCCGCACAAGATCATCTGTGCTAAGTGGAATGGTGAAAGCGGTAGCTCGCAGGTCGCCTCCATCGAAGTCGTCGGACGAGACGAGCTCTCCATCGCCACCAATATCACATCTCTCATTCGTAAAGAATCGGGAGTCAAGCTCCGCAGCTACTCGATCCAGTCGAAGGACGGCCTCTTCCACGGCTCCTTTGTACTCTATGTCGAGCGTCGTGAAGCCCTGACCGTACTCATCAAGAAGATACGCAGTGCCTCTGGCGTCAAGCATGCCGAGCTCGCCTCCCGCCTATAATAATCACCCCCAACACTTATCATCACTATGAATATCACAGAACGTGAACTCAAGTACCTCGGGTTGCTCTCCAAGCAATACCCCAGTGCAGCCTCTGCCGCCGCTGAGATCATCAACCTAAGTGCTATCCTCAACCTACCTAAGGGTACCGAGCACTTCCTCGCCGACATCCACGGTGAATATGAAGCCTTCATCCACGTACTGAAGAACGCTTCGGGTACGATTCGCATCAAAGTAGAGAACCTCTTCCTCGGACAAATCCGTGAGCAGGAGCTCCGTCAGCTCTGCACGCTCATCTACTACCCTAAGGAAAGTCTCGAGCGACTCGGTCAGCAGCATCACCTCCGTAAAGACTGGTACAAGGTCACGCTCAATCAGCTCATCAAGGTCCTGCAGTGCGTCAGCGAAAAGTACACGCGTTCCAAGGTACGCAAGGCTCTTCCCGCGCAGTACAGCTACATCACTCAGGAACTCACTCATGAGGATAGCATGAATCCCAAGAAGTCAGCTTACGTGGGAGCTATCCTTGACACGATCATCGATACGGGGCAGGCCGACGACTTCATCATCGCAATCTGCGAGACGATCCAGCGTTTGGCCATCGACCGCCTGCATATCGTCGGAGACGTCTTTGACCGAGGTCCTGGTGCCCAGTTCATCATGGACAAGCTCCTGACCTACCACAATGTCGACATCCAGTGGGGTAACCACGATATGCTCTGGATGGGTGCAGCTGTCGGGAACACCGCCAGCATGGCCAACGCGATCCGTATCGCCCTACGCTATGCCAACCTCTCCACGCTGGAGAATGGCTACGGGATCAACATGCTTCCTCTGGCGCGCTTCGCTATGGAGGTCTATGGCAAGGACCCCTGTACACCCTTCACACCAAAGCTCGGCGATGCTGATGAGACCTATGATGAGAAGAGCATTCTCCTCATGGGGCAGATGCACAAGGCGATCGCCATCATACAGTTCAAGCTCGAGCATCAGATCATTGCGCGTCACCCCGAGTATGGGATGGAGGATCGTGACCTTCTGCACCGCATCAACCAAGCAGAAGGGACGATTACCCTCCCCAATGGAGAGACCTATCCCCTCAAGGATACCTTCTTCCCCACTATTGATCCCAACGACCCCTACAAGCTCACCGAGGCTGAGGCTGATGTCGTAGCCAAGCTCCTGCACTCCTTCCGTCACAGCGAGAAGCTTCTCCGCCACATCAACTTCCTCTTCAAGAAGGGGAGCATGTACCTCACGTGCAACCATAACCTCCTCTTCCATGCCTCCGTCCCCCTCAATGAGGACCGCACCTTCCGTAAGGTCAAGATTCGTGGTCGTGCCTTCTCTGGCCGTGCTCTCCTCGACCGCATCGATGAGTTTGTACGCCAGTCACACTGGTCATCGGCCGATCACCCCGAGCACAAGGAGGCAGTCGACTATATGTGGTACCTATGGTGTGGCCCCGATTCACCTCTCTTTGATAAGTCTGCGATGACGACCTTCGAGCGCTACTTCATCGCCGATAAGGCTACGCACCACGAAGAGAAGGGCTACTACTATGTCTACCGCACTGAGGAGCAGGTCTGTGATATGATCCTCGAAGAGTTCGACCTAAAGAGCACCGAGTCTCATATCATCAATGGTCATGTCCCCGTCCGCGAAGTCAAGGGCGAGCATCCCGTACAGGCTGGTGGTAAGATTATGCTCATCGATGGCGGCTTCAGCCGAGCTTACCAGTCCAGCACGGGTATCGCAGGCTATACCTTGATCTTCAATTCACAGGGCCTTCATCTGGTCAAGCACGAGCCCTTCAGCTCGACCCGCGAAGCCATTGAGCACATGGAGGATATCTCCAGCACCTCTGTCGTCAAGGCCTACTCCACAGACCGCATCCTTGTACGAGACACTGACCAGGGGCTCATCCTTGAAGATCAGATCGAAGAGCTCAAGAAGCTCCTCCACGCCTACCGTCATGGTCTGATCAAGGAGCGCGAGTAAAATCCAGCCCCACTCTCATTACCACAAGGAACTCCCCCGATAGGTCCAGCGATCTATCGGGGGAGTTCTTTTTCTTCAGGTAGTGGTCCTGCAAAGGCTTTGAGAAGCATAAAACGAACCAGTACTGGTCACCAAGCGAAGCAGTACTGGTCAGAACGCGAACCAGTACAAGTAGAAGGTGTGTACCAGTACTGCTTGGAATGTGGACCAGTACTGGTCACAAAATCGAGCTACCAAACAAGCGTCGCCAAATCCCACTTTTCCCACTAAGAAAGAGCATATTGCGGTGACGATATTGGCATTCATAATAGAGCGAACAGTCCTGCTAGAAAGAGTGTCTTGAGAGTTGGGAGAGCAAAGCGTGGAGCCGTGACTTCGAGCGCCTTGCACAATAAAGCAAGATAATCCGTAACTTTGGGGATATACAGAATACTCAAATATCAAATCTACCATCACTATGGACTTGATCCAAGACATTATCAGCAGGGCTAAGGCTAATCCTCAACATATTGTCTTCCCTGAAGGAACCGAAGAAAGAACACTCAAGGCTGCTGACCGCCTCCTCGCAGAAGGTGTTGTCCGCCTAACCCTCATCGGGGATCCCAGCGCCATCCGTTCGCACGCCCAAGAATTGGGTCTGCACAACATCGATAAGGCAAACCTCCTCGATCCTAAGAACCACGAAAAGAAGCAGGCCTACATCGACCTTCTGCTGGACCTCCGCCGCAAGAAGGGCCTTACCGAAGAGCAGGCTGCCGTCCTCGTCGAAGATCCTCTCTACCTCGGCTGTCTGATGATCAAGGCTGGGGATGCTGATGGTGAACTCGCAGGGGCTATCAATGCGACTGGCGACGTGCTTCGTCCAGCACTGCAGATCGTCAAGACGACCCCAGGCATCAGCTGTGTCAGCGGTATCTTCATGATGTTCCTCCCCAACAACACCTATGGCGAAAACGGGCTTCTGCTCTTTGCTGACTGCGCTGTCATGCCCAATCCTACCGCTGAGGAGCTGGCTCAGATCGCTGTATCCTCAGCTGAGTCTGCTCGCGCTATCGCTAACGTAGAGCCTCGCATCGCTATGCTCAGCTTCTCGACGAAGGGGAGCGCTAAGCACGAGCTGGTAGACAAGGTCGTCGAAGCTACGCGCATCGCCAAGGAGATGGCCCCTGAGCTCCAGCTTGATGGTGAGCTCCAGCTTGACGCTGCTCTCGTCTCGAAGGTGGCTTCGCTCAAGGCTCCAGACAGCCCCGTTGCAGGTAAGGCTAACGTACTCATCTTCCCCACCCTCGAAGCTGGGAACATTGGCTACAAACTCGTCCAGCGCCTCGCTGGTGCCGAAGCTGTCGGTCCTGTCCTTCAGGGGATGGCTGCCCCAGTCAACGACCTCAGTCGTGGGGCTTCGGTAGATGATATCTATAAGATGGCAGCTATCACAGCCAACCAGTCAATCGCCCTCAAGGCAAAGAAAGGATAAGCTCACACCTTACCATATAATACAACACCTTATGAAAATCCTGGTCCTCAACTGTGGCAGCTCCTCCCTGAAGTTCGCCCTCATTGAGCTCCCCAACTACAAGGTCTTGACCTCGGGGAACGAAGAGCGCGTAGGGATCAACGACTCCTTCATCACCTTCCGTAACCCCGAAGGAAAGAAGATTGAGCGCCACCTTGACATTCCTAACCACACACGCGGCGTAGAGATTATCCTCGACATTCTCAAAGAAGAGCACTTCGTAGAGTCCTTCGATGAGATCGACGCCATCGGTCACCGCCTCGTACACGGTGCAGAGCGCTTTGCTCAGAGCGTACGTATCACCCCAGAGGTAGTAGATATGCTCCATGAGTGCGCACAGCTTGCTCCGCTTCACAACCCAGCCAACATCCTCGGTATCGAAGCTGTGACGAAGGTACTCCCCAATACGCCTCAGGTAGGGGTATTTGACACGGCCTTCCACCAGACGATGCCCGAGCATGCCTATATGTATGGGCTCCCCTACGAATTCTATGACAAGTACCGCATCCGCCGCTATGGTTTCCACGGCACGAGTCACGACTATGTCAGTGCAAAGGGGGCTGAGATCGCAGGGCTGGATCGTGCTTCATGCAAGATCGTCACGGCTCACATCGGCAGTGGGGCTTCTATGGCAGCTGTACTCAACGGGAAGAGTATCGACACCTCGATGGGCTTGACCCCCAGCGAAGGCCTTATGATGGGTACTCGTGCTGGTGACATCGACAGCGGTGTCATCGAGTACCTGATGAATAAGAAGGACTACGATCCTGAGTTCCTCGCACCCTTCCTCAAGAAGGCTACCCCAGGTAAGACCCACCTTGATCTGGAAGACCTGACCTTCCTGCTGACGAAGAAGAGCGGTGTCGCTGGTATCAGCACGCAGGGCTCAGACATGCGTGACGTCGCCAAGGCTGCAGAAGAAGGCTCTGAGCGTGACCGCCTGGCTCTCTCTATGCATGCCTATCGCATCAAGAAGTATGTAGGGGCTTATGCTGCTGCTCTGGGTGGCATCGACCTCCTCGTCTTCACCGCTGGTGTCGGTGAGAACCGCGCTGCTATGCGTACCGAGGTCTGCCAAGGGCTGGAATTCCTCGGCATCAAGCTTGACGAGTCTATCAACGAAGTCACCTATGGTGGCAAGAGCCAGGTCATCAGTGCTGCAGACAGCCGTGTCAAGGTCGTCGTCGTCGCTACCGACGAAGAGTACATGATCGCTCGCGATACCTACGATATCCTCAATAAGTAGAGTACACCCTTCATCGGGTGCTTTACCCCACCCGATCGCATACATCATGAGGCCAAGATCTCGAGGAGCTATGCTCTGACTGAGATCTTGGCCTCACTTGTTTCGTATGGATAAGCTCTTTCCCTCCTCTTCATCTTTGCTTATCTTTGCTCCAACATTTTATCACTTATAGCGAGGTAACACGGTACAAGATCACCCGATACAATGACCAAGCAAGAGCTAATCAAGGAGCGGCGTAGTCAGGACTGGCGCACAGAGCTACGCAAAGCCCATCCCAATAAAGAGCGTATCGCCTACGAGCGTACGAAGATGTCCGAGCTCCCTATAGCGGAGCGTATCACCTCATTCCATGAAGAAGTAAGCCTCGGCTACACACGCGAAGAAGCGATGGCTGAGGCCCGCCGTTGCTTAGACTGCCCCAATCCTGGCTGTGTCGAGGGTTGCCCTGTCGGTATTCATATCCCCTCCTTCATCAAGCTCATCGAGAAAGGTGAGATGCTTGAGGCCGTTGGTATCATCCGTGAGACCAGCTCACTCCCCGCAGTCTGTGGTCGTGTCTGTCCACAGGAGAAGCAGTGCGAGAGCCAGTGTATCTACACCCTCAGCCTCAAGAAAGAAGCTGTCTCCATCGGCAACCTGGAGCGCTATGTCGCCGACTACGAGCGCATCCATCGAGATCACTCTACCAAGCCCAAGCACTCAGATAAGCCCAAGCTGGGACGTATCGCTGTCGTTGGTAGCGGCCCAGCTGGTCTATCTTTCGCTACCGACATGGCTAAGTGGGGCTATGATGTGACCGTCTACGAGGCCGAGAGCCAGCTCGGGGGCGTCCTGCGCTATGGGATCCCAGAGTTCTGTCTGCCCAATAGTATCATCGAGGATGAGCTGGACAAGATGCGCGACCTCGGTGTCACCTTCCAGACGGATACGATCGTAGGCAAGACTATTACCTATGAGGATCTCAAGGCCCAAGGAATGGATGGCATTTTCATCGCAACTGGCGTTGGTGTCGCCAACTACATGGGTATACCAGGTGAAGACCTCAAGGGGGTCTATACCGCCAGCGAGTATCTGGCTAAGTACAATCTCATGTCCCCCGAGGAGCTTGCCGAAGCACTCCCCTCCCTACGTGGGAAGCGTGTGGCTGTCATCGGCGGTGGGAATACCGCTATTGATGCCGTACGTACTGCCATTCGTCTCGATGCCAAGCAGGCTACCATCGTCTATCGTCGCAGCGAAGAAGAGATGCCCGCCCGTGCAGAAGAGATCAAGCATGCACGTGAAGAAGGTACAGAGTTCTTCAACCTACACAATCCCGTGGAGTATCTTGGGGATGAGTCTGGTCACGTCACTGCGATGCGCCTGGAGCGTATGGAACTGGGAGCACCAGACGAGAGTGGCCGACGTCGCCCTGTCGCCACTGGGGAGATCATCACAGTCCCCGTCGATGAGGTCATCATCTGTATCGGCTACTCCGCAAGTACCTTAGTCACGAAGTCAATGCCTGAGCTGGAGGTCAACAAGTGGGGCAATATCGTCGTAGACGAGGGAAAGAAGACCTCGATGCCCGATGTCTATGCAGGTGGTGATATCGTCCGCGGTGCCGCTACGGTCATCCTCGCCATGGGAGACGGTCGCCGAGCAGCTACGGCAATGCACCAGAAGCTCTCTGGTCGTATCGAGGAGGGAGCGCTTGTATAGGCCTTTCCACAGTTCATCGTACTGATTATTTATCTAACTTTGCAGCGCCTCAGCGGGAAGTCGATGAGCGTATTCGGGATGTAGCACAGTTGGTAGCGCGCCACGTTCGGGACGTGGAGGTCGGAAGTTCGAGTCTTCTCATCCCGACTAAGAAGATCAAGATAAAGGCAGTGGTCAGTCGTGACTACTGCCTTTATTGTTTCCTCTCTATTGCCTTCCTCAGCCTCTTGACGGTAAGGATTCAGGTGCTTTCTTAGGATACCTCGTAAAAGCAGTATTGGTCGCGAGGTGAATCTATATTGGTCAGCGTCGTGACCAATATAGGTTGTCATGGCGACCAATATAGGTTTACCCAACGACCAATATAGGATCACACCACTCTCCTATACATATAGAGGTCATCACCTCAATAGAGAGGCTGGCTAAGGGAGTTGTCTTATCTTTGTAGCGTCAATTCTCACGACAGCTAACACTCATCATATACAGACTATGTTTTCAGGTATCGTAGAAGCTTGCGGCGAGGTCGTCGCTCTCCGACGCGAAGGCGAAAACCTTCATCTCACACTCTCCTGCCCCTTTGCCAGCGAACTTAAGATCGACCAAAGCGTCGCTCACAACGGGGTATGCCTCACAGTCGTAGCTCATGACGAGCACACCTACACCGTGACCGCCATCCAAGAGACACTGGACCGCTCTAACCTCGGTAAGCTCTCTGTCGGAGACCTTGTGAACCTGGAGCGAAGCATGCTCCTCGGAGGTCGCCTTGATGGGCACATCGTCCAGGGCCACGTCGATATGACCGCCATCTGCACCTCAGTCGAAGAAGCTGATGGCAGCTGGCTCTATCGCTTCGAGCACCAGACGGATGCAGAGCTTGCTCGCAAGGGCTATATCACGGTTGAGAAGGGCTCAATAACGGTCAATGGCGTGAGCCTCACCGTGTGCAACTCGGAGAAGACCTCCTTCGGCGTCGCTATCATCCCCTACACACACGAGCATACGAACTTCAAGCACATACAGGTCGGCACGGTGGTGAACTTAGAGTTCGACATCGTCGGGAAGTACCTCTGCAAGATGAACGAATACGCTCTATAAGCTCTCAATAGCTCCCCCGCCCGAGCTACACTCTATCCCATAAGCACCCTCATCCTCTATCCTCCTTGGGTAGAAGATGAGGGTGCTTCCTTTTACATCATATCATATTATTTATGAAAGACAGCACATATCCGACCAAAACCCAGCAATTACACCACCTATCTCAAGCCCGTACTTAATAAAAGAGCAATCAATTCGGCATCTACATTTAAGAAATTCAGTCACACCGCTGGGATTATCCATAATAATCAATACATTTGCCTATGGATTAGCATAACCAACGCATAACACTTGCTAACAATGAGAGACAACAAAAGAGTCTATACCTTCGGGAACGGCCTCGCCGAAGGTGCTGCAGACATGAGAAACCTCCTCGGAGGCAAAGGCGCCAACCTCGCCGAAATGAATCGTATCGGGGTACCAGTACCTCCTGGCTTCACGATCACGACCGAGACCTGTAATGAGTATTTCGCCCGTGGAAAGGACACACTTATCTCCCTTCTCTCAGACGAAGTGATGCGCGCTGTGCATCATATCGAAGGCCTCATGGGAGCTACCTTTGGCGATCCCACCAACCCACTCCTTGTATCTGTCCGCTCTGGTGCTCGCGCCTCCATGCCAGGTATGATGGATACCATCCTCAACCTTGGGCTCAATGACACCGTCGTCGAAGGTCTTGCGAAGAAGACAGGCAATCCCCGCTTCGCCTACGATAGCTACCGCCGCTTCGTACAGATGTATGGTGATGTCGTCCTCGGCATGAAGCCCGAGACGAAGGAAGATATCGCCCCCTTCGAAGAAATCATCGACCGCGTCAAAGCTCAGCGTGGCGTCCGCCTGGACAATGAGCTGAACGTCGACGAACTCAAGAGCCTGGTCGTACTCTTCAAGCAAGAGATCAAGCGCCGCACAGGCAAGGACTTCCCCACTGATCCTATGGAGCAGCTCTGGGGTGCTATCTGCGCCGTCTTCGATAGCTGGATGAACGAGCGCGCTATCCTCTATCGCAAGATGGAAGGTATCCCTGCTGAATGGGGGACAGCTGTCAACGTCCAAGCTATGGTATTCGGCAACATGGGCGACACCTCTGCTACGGGGGTTTGCTTTAGCCGAAATGCTGGTACGGGTGAAAATGTCTTCAACGGCGAATACCTCGTCAACGCTCAGGGTGAAGACGTGGTAGCCGGTATCCGTACTCCTCAGCAGATCACGAAGGCTGGCTCTCTCGACTGGGCACACCAGCAGGGCATCAGCGAAGAGGTGCGTGCCAGCCTCTATCCCTCTATGGAAGAAGCTATGCCCGAGATCTATGCCGAGCTCGATATGCTACAGCAGCGCCTCGAAGCCCACTACAAGGACATGCAGGACATGGAGTTCACCGTACAGGACGGCAAGCTGTGGTTCCTGCAGACCCGTAATGGGAAGCGCACCGGTACTGCGATGGTCAAGATCGCTATGGACCTCCTTCGCGACGGAGTCATTGATGAGAAGACTGCTCTCCTGCGCTGTGAGCCCCACAAGCTCGATGAACTCCTACACCCCGTATTTGATCCCGTCGCCAAGAGCCAAGCTAAGGTCCTCACGCATGGACTTCCCGCTTCGCCAGGAGCAGCTTCTGGTCAGATCGTATTCTTCGCCGACGACGCTACTCGCTGGCATGACGATGGTCGCCGTGTGATCATGGTTCGCATCGAGACTTCCCCCGAAGACCTCGCTGGGATGTCAGCCGCCGAAGGGATCCTTACCGCACGTGGCGGGATGACTTCGCATGCTGCCGTCGTGGCTCGCGGCATGGGGAAGTGCTGTGTATCTGGAGCAGGCGCCATCAACATTGACTACAAGCACCGCACGGTAGAGATCGACGGCGTGGTACTCAAGGAAGGCGACTACCTCTCGCTCAATGGTAGCACTGGCGAAGTCTATCAGGGTCTGGTCAAGACACAGCCTGCAGAGCTCACAGGTGACTTTGCCGAGCTGATGACCCTCTGTGAAAAGTACACGAAGCTCGTCGTCCGCACGAACGCAGATACTCCACACGATGCCGCTATTGCCCGTAGCTTCGGCGCCGTTGGTATTGGTCTTTGCCGCACAGAGCACATGTTCTTCGAGAACGAGAAGATCAAAGCCATGCGCGAAATGATCTTGGCGGACACGAAGGAAGGTCGTGAAAAGGCCTTGGCTAAGCTCCTCCCCTACCAGAAGCAAGACTTCTACGGCATCCTCAAGTCAATGGACGGTTGCCCTGTGAACGTGCGTCTCCTTGACCCACCACTTCACGAGTTCGTCCCCCACGATTTGGCTGGTCAGCAGATTATGGCTGATGAGATGGGTATCTCGGTACAAGAGATCCAGCGCCGCGTCAATTCGCTGAGCGAACACAACCCCATGCTCGGGCATCGTGGCTGTCGTCTCGGCAACACCTACCCTGAGATCACGGTGATGCAGACGCGTGCCATCCTCTCGGCCGCTATTCAGCTCAAGAAGGAAGGCTATGACCCACAGCCCGAGATCATGATCCCTCTGATCGGGATCGTCAATGAATTTGATGAGCAGGAGAAGGTCATCCGCGACACGGCTCGTCAGCTCTTCGCCGAAGAGGGAGTTGAACTCCACTTCCGCGTCGGTACAATGATCGAGATCCCTCGTGCAGCGCTCACGGCAGACCAGATCGCTCGCCACGCCGAGTACTTCAGCTTCGGGACCAATGACCTCACGCAGATGACCTTCGGCTATAGCCGCGACGACATCGCCAGCTTCCTGCCCGTCTATCTCGATAAGAAGATCCTGAGCGTAGACCCCTTCCAGGAGCTCGACCAAGAAGGTGTGGGCCAGCTCATCCGTATGGCTGTCGAACGCGGACGTAGCACACGCCCCGACCTGCCCTGCGGTATCTGCGGCGAACACGGTGGCGATCCTCACTCGGTGAAGTTCTGTCATCACATCGGCCTCAGCTACGTCAGCTGCTCGCCCTTCCGTGTCCCCATCGCGCGGCTCTCCGCAGCCCAAGCCGCTATCGAATAGGCTTCTGCCCCGCATTCACTGCACTTTACACCAAGGGCTCTCCCTCCTCCGAAAGGAAAGGGAGAGCCCTTTCTGCGTCTTCTCCCCTATCTTGATCTGGGCTCGGAGGAAGTCCCCGCGAAAAAGGAATATACCATCCTGCAGAAGGGTATATACCCTTGAGGCAAATAGTATATACCCTTCGGCAAAAAGGTATATACCCTTCGGGCGAATAGTATATACCTTTCGATCAAAAGGTATATACCTTACGACGACGAGGAATATTCCTCACGACAGAAAGGAATATTCCTCACAGCAGAAAGGTATATTCCTCACGACAGAAAGGTATATTCCTCACGACGGTACCTCCCTCTACTTCGCCAGCAATTCTACCCAGCAAGGCTCCCGAATCGGAATAAGTAGGTAGCTAAAGCAACGGAATTCTCCCCTCTATTAGGTATATATAGGCCATTTTTGTACCTTTGCAGTACAGACAAACAACCTCTCCATCTCGGAGAGAGAGCACCATTTCTCGTCCACATCGCAGGCTATAGCCTGAGCGCCTTCGAGAGAAGGCCAACGGGACACGAAGCTGTGAAGCAGACGAGCTCTTAAACGGTCGAAGCCTAACATCAAGTGGACGACGGTCCCTTGCGGTTAGGCTTCTTTTATTTCTCCCATCAGATGCTCCATGACTTCCTCCCCGATCCGAAGCAGGGAAAGCTTGGAAGGAAAGGAACGAAGTCACTACCTTTGCAGCGGATTTAAAGCAAGACCTCTCCCTTCAATGAAGAAACTAACCCTACTCATCGCTGTCGCCGCCTTAGGCATCTTGGTCTACAAGCAGATGACCAAGGAAGCGGCGCCCGCAGAGCAGGCTTCAGCCCAAGCCCTCCCAAGCTATTCGCCTCAGGGTGCTATCGAGGACGAGATCATCAATGGGGATACGACCCTGCTTGAGCTACCAAGATTGGCTGGGGGCAACAATAACTACTTCGTCACGCACCGAGCTTCGGGGAAGGTAAACTACTCGCTCGAGTACGACGTCACGAAGCTCCACTCGCGCTGGGTTGCATTCTCTTTCGACGCTGCGACGGCAGAAGACAACGTGCGCCGTAGTGACGCGTGGAGCTGGGATCCTAAGATCCCCGCGGCGTATGATACGTCCAACTTCTTCCGCCGAAGTGGCTACAGCCGCGGACACTTGGTAGCCTCTGAAGACCGCACCTTCTCGCAGGCAGCCAACGAACAGACCTTCTACTACACGAATATGAGCCCGCAGCTCCAGACTCATAATGCCGGCATCTGGCACCGCTTGGAGAATCGCGTCCAAGAATGGGCACGTGACCGCGCCTTCTGCGATAGGCTCTACGTCGCCAAGGGTGGGACGATCCGCGATGATCAGGTCGAGGCCGAGCGCATCAAGGGTAAGATGGTCGTCCCCCGCTACTACTGGATGGCGCTTCTGATGAAGAAGGGTAAGACGTACGAAGGCATTGCCTTCCTCACCGAACACAGAAACTACGGCAAGGGTGAGCGCATCGACGGGCTGACGCTCTCGATTCGTGAGCTGGAGCAGTTCACTGGACTGGATTTCTTCTATCACCTGCCGGATGACATCGAGCAAGCTGTAGAGACGACGGACCCACATTCCGCAGCTTCGAGACGTTTGTGGTGGAAGCAATAAGCTCCACCCTCTTTGAATTGGTACGAGAAAGCCCCGACCTCCATTAGGAAGCCGGGGCTTGATCTTTGATGTGAGGGCGGGCGAACTAATCGCGGCCCGTGTGGCCAAAACCGCCAGTGCCGCGATCGGTGTTCTCATTAAGCTCCGTGACCAACTCCCACTCCACGACCTCATGACGGACTATGACCATCTGAGCGATGCGCTCGCCGTCGTTGAACGTAAAGGGCTCCTTGGAGAGATTGATCATAAGGATCTTCAGCTCACCACGATAATCCGAGTCGATAGTCCCAGGGCTATTGGGCAGGGTAATACCATGCTTCAGCGCAAGTCCACTACGAGGGCGGATCTGCGCTTCGTAGCCGTCAGGGATCTCAAGGAAAAGACCCGTGGGAATAAGGCAGCGCCCGAGAGGCTCCAATACCATTGGCTCCGAGAGATTAGCACGGATGTCCATACCTGCAGCACCAGATGTGGCGTAGTGAGGAGCAGGATGCTTAGACTTATTGATCAGCTTGACACGCATAGGAGAGATATAAATGATGGGGATGAGAGATGAAGGCGAAGGGGACTACCTTATTCGGGGTCCTTCCAGTCGCCACCTTCCTTGATGAGGTCGATGAGATGCTCGACGGCTTGAGCTTGAGGTACACCCTTCTTGATACATTCTTGTCCCTTGTAGAGGTCGATCTTGCCAGGCGCAGCACCTACATATCCGTAGTCCGCATCGGCCATTTCGCCAGGGCCATTGACGATACAGCCCATGATACCGACCTTGAGCCCCTTGAGGTGTGAGGTAGCGGCCTTGATCTCAGCGATGGTATTCTGCAGATTGTAGAGCGTACGGCCACAGCCAGGACAGCTGATGAACTCCGTCTTGCTCATACGAAGGCGGGCTGCCTGTAGGATGCCCAGCTCGGTCTTGATGATCTCTTCGGCAGGGAGGTGAGGAGCTTCGAGGCAAAGGCCATTACCCCAGCCATCGAGGAAGATGCTACCGCAGTCGGCAGCTGCATAGAGGCGGAAGAGCTCCAGATCAGTGGTCTCGTAGCGACGACGAAGTAGAATGGGGCAATTGACACCTGCACGGCGAAGCTGCGTGAAGCCCCAGCGCCAGTCCGCGACGGGATTATCGCCACGGCTCTCAAGGAGGAGCAGTGTCTGAGGCACAGCAGCAAGCTCAGCAAGACGCTCAGCTGTAAGTTCGTCCGTAGCAATGCTCTTCACGGAGACTCCTACGATAGGCGTGCCACCTGTGAGCTGAAGCTGTCCTTCGCCCGAGAGAATGGCATCGGGACGCTGAGTAAAGGTGGAGAGATCTAAAGGCTTCTCCGTCGGATAGAGCACTAAGGGCAGGTTGCTCCCACCAGCGAGGGCTCCGAGAGAAGTCGTATTCTTGCGAGCATCTTGAGCTAACTCGCGGTACTCCTTCCATGAAGGAAGAAGCGATCCGTCCACTGAAAGCGCGACATGCTCACGAGGTGCGATGTAGTCCACAAGAGCACGAGCCACGGGGATCTCACACTCGGGCTCTTCGCTGAGGGAGACACGGATCGTATCTCCGATACCATCAGCCAGGAGCGAACCGATACCGACAGCACTTTTGATACGACCGTCTTCGCCTTCACCAGCCTCTGTCACACCGAGGTGCAAGGGATAAGCAGGGTAACCTAATTCATCAAGGCGAGCGACAAGCAGACGAACTGCCGCAGTCATCACGACAGTATTGGAGGACTTCATCGAGATGACGATATCATGGAAGTCATGCTCACGACAGACATCCAGATATTCCAAGCAACTCTGTACCATCCCCTCGGGCGTATCGCCATAGAGCATCACCATACGCTCCGAGAGCGAGCCATGATTGACACCGATACGTATCGCACGCTTCAGCGTCTTGGCACGCTCGACGAATGCTCCGAATCGCTCGCGTACCTTCTCATGCATGGCACGATAGACCTCATCATTCCACTCGGTCGTACCCTTACTATCGACGTAGTTACCAGGATTGACGCGCACCTTCTCTACATACTCCAGTGCCGTATCAGCTGCCGTTGGGTTGAAGTGAATATCAGCTACCAAGGGCGTCGTGATACCACGAGCGCGGAGCTCTTTATGGATCACACCGAGGTTAGTAGCCACACGTTTGTCCTGTGCAGTATAGCGTAGGTACTCCGCACCCGCGGAGATGATGCGCTCTGCTTGAGCGACAGCAGCCTCCGTATCCAGAGTCGAAGCCGTCGCCATTGACTGGACGCGTACAGGATAGTCACCGCCAAGAGGCGTATCGCCAATATGAACCAACGCTGCACGGCGTCTGTGATAGAGACAAGGCTCAGCGGATGTAGTATGAGAGGGATGATTCTCTGCCATGAATAAGTCTTACACAATAATGCAAAAGTAAACCCAGGAAGTGCTTCCACCTCCTGGGTTTACAACATGTGTATGCGGGGGTTAGTTCGTCTTGTGCTCGAACTTGACCTCTGCAAGCTCTCGATTAGCCTTGACGACCTTCTCCTTGAGCGACTCCTTGTAGGCTTCGAGTCTACGATAGAGCTCTTCATCAGAGGTAGCCATCATCTGTACGGCCAGGAGTGCAGCATTCTCTGCCGCATTAATTCCCACGGTCGCTACGGGGATACCTGGAGGCATCTGCACCATAGAGTAGAGAGCATCAACGCCCTCCAGGGAAGCCTTGATAGGCACACCGATCACTGGAATGGAAGTCATCGAAGCGATGACACCACAGAGATGGGCAGCCATACCAGCAGCACCGATGATTACCTTGACGCCACGCTCCTTAGCCGTAGTGGCGAACTCCTCTACCTCACGAGGTGTGCGGTGAGCAGAGAGTGCGAGCATCTCAAAGGGAATGCCGAGGGCATCGAGACGAGCGGCAGCTTTCTCCATGATGGGCAGATCGGAGGTACTGCCCATGATGATGCTGACCAGTGGGGATGCTTGCATCTTTATCCTGCGATGAGAGCCTTATAGTCGTCAGCGCTGAGCAGACCTTCTACGTCGTCAGCGTTAGCGGGCTTGATCTTGACGAGCCACCCCTTACCATAGGGATCGCTGTTGACTAGCTCAGGGCTGTCTTCGAGCTCGCTGTTGACTTCGAGGATTTCCCCTTCGATAGGGAGGAGGAGGTCAGATACCGTCTTTACAGCTTCGATAGAACCAAAGACTTCTTCTGCGCTGAGGCTTTCACCTTCGGTCGTGACGTCTACATAGACGATTTCGCCGAGCTCACCCTGAGCGTAGTCCGTGATACCTACATAGACAACATCACCTTCGAGGCGTGCCCATTCGTGGTCCTTGGTGTACCGCAGTTCCTGTGGAATGTTCATGTTCTTTCTTGGGGGTTATAAAGTTAGTTGATACGAAATAGCTTATTTGCTTTATGGAGCAAAGATAATCAACATATCGGAGCTTACGAAACGTGCCGAAAAGTTTTCACTCACCCCATTTTTACTTGCTCCAAACTACAGTCTGTAGGTGGCTCCGAGGGAGGCATAGTTCACCGCTCCGCTGGCGAAAAAAGTCCTACCGCAAGAGAGGTCTACAAGGAAATCCTTCGTCACGGCATAGCTTAGCCCTAAGTCACATCCATGCTCTGCAGGGCCAAAGACCCCATAGTACTCCACGAAGGAGCTTAGCCGATCTGTGAAGTTATAGCCTAACTCTGCGGTCATAGAGAGGCGACGCATCCCCTCAGCTGAGCCAATATTACAGGTAAGGGAAAGGCCCGATACCAGTTCCTGCTCAAGAGCAAGTGTAAGATCTCCCGTCACTCTGCGGGTCTCCTCTTGAGGGGCGTAGTTCAGATAGCCGACAAGCGTCATGGCTGGGATCCAGCCATCACCAGAGAAGAGAGCGAGCTTGGAGCTGAGCGTGAGATCTGAGACCTGCACTGCCCCGCGATGAGGACGCTGCAGTAGACCTTCTAAGCGAAGTTCAAGATCAGGTACAAGTCCATAGCGAAGCATTAGCCCCATGTTATGATGACCTGAGGAAGCCCCTATCCCCCACTCTATTTGCAAGCTTCGTGGGCGTAGTACACTTGTTCCTTCACTATGGTCAGGACGGTCGGGCTGCACTTCATTATCCGTCTGTGCTGAGAGAGAGCCAGCCAGTAGAGAGCAAGTCAATAAAGAGAAACTCCAGCGGCGGAGTGATGTATAGAGGTAGCGCATATTATGTAAAATAGTAATGTATGAGCGCAAAGATACGACTACTATAATGAAGAAGGCTGTGCCTCCAGCATCCGACCTCAATGTGGTCTGAATACCGGAGGCACAGCCTCTTAATTACCTTGTGATATACCTTCGTCTACTACAGGAGCTGCTGACTACGGCGGATGAAGGCAGCAAGTGCCTCACCTGAGAGTAGGCCATTACCAAGGAGCGCAAGGTCAACGAGCTGCCCCACGAGGAGCTCTTCTGCACCGAACTTTTTGATCTCCTCAGAAATCTTCCCTTCGAGTTCGGCTTGCTTACTCGTCAGAGCATCAAGCTCCTCACGTTCGGCCACACTCACCTCTTCGGGCTTCTTAGCTGACTGCACCGTGCGAGCAGCTTCGACAAGCTCACTTTGCTCCTGAAGCTCAGCGCGCAGTGTCGAGAGCTTAGGCTCAACAACTTCCTTCTCCGAAGCAAGGAGACGCTGGATCAATGGATGCTCAGTATTGAGTACCACATTGTAGCCTTCGGGAAGCTCACCATAGAAGTTCATACCTGGCTGCAGACGAGCCATCTCCTGCATACGGCGCATGAACTCCCCTTGCGTGATCAACACGGCATCAGCATCAGCGCCAAGGGCTTCGAGGCTCACGCTATAGTTGCGCTTCTCCTCACGAGGCAGGCGCCCCTCAAAGAGAGCCTTCAAGGCCTTCTGCTCTACATCGGAGAGACTGACAGCACGCTGCTCATCCTTAGCGATAAGCTTATCGATAGAGTCAGAGTCTACTCGTACGAAGTGTGTCTTCTCGAGCTTCTGCTCCAGCTGAGATACCGCATGGACATCCAGAGGACCATCTAAGAGGAGGACAGAGTAGCCCTTAGCCTTAGCACGCTCGATAGCTGTATATTGACTGTTGCGGTCATTCGTATAGAGCCATACGAGCTGACCTTCCTTATCAGTTTGCTCCCCTTCGGTAAGGGTACGGTATTCGTCAAGGGTGAAGTGCTTCCCGTCGATATCAGTGACGAGGTCAAACTTCACGGCTCTATCGTAGAACTTCTCATCGGAGAGCATCCCATACTGTACGAAGACCTTTAGGCTCTCCCACTTCTCTTCGAATAGGCTACGCTCATTACGGAAGAGTTCATCAAGTCGATCAGCTACTTTCTTGGAGATATGATTGGAGATCTTCTTGACCTGAGCATCACTCTGCAGATAAGAGCGCGAGACGTTCAGCGGGATATCTGGAGAGTCGATGACCCCATGCAGCAGAGTCAAGTACTCAGGGACGATCCCTTCTACGTCTTCCGTGACGAAGACTTGGTTAGCATAGAGCTGGATCTTATTGCGCTGCAGCTCCATCTGATTCTTCACCTTGGGGAAGTAGAGGATCCCCGTAAGATTGAAGGGATAGTCTACATTGAGGTGGATCCAGAAAAGAGGCTCTTCAAAGGTCTGAGGATAGAGCTGGTGGTAGAAGGAAATATAGTCCTCATCCTTTAGCTCCGAGGGCTTCTTGGTCCAAGCGGGGTGTACATCATTGATCTGGTTATCCTCGTCGGTATCGACATAGGCACCATCCTTCCACTCCTGCTTCTTCCCAAAGACGATGGGCACAGGGAGGAATTTGCAGTACTTATTGAGGAGTGTTGAGAGGCGATCCTTGCTGAGGAATTCTTCACTCTCGCTGTCAATATGCAGGATGATATCCGTTCCTCGCTCCGTACGACTCCCCTTCTCCAGGATGTATTCTGGGTTACCTTCGCAGCTCCAGTGGATAGGCTCTGCACCCTCACGATAAGAGAGCGACTGTATCTCGACGCGCGAAGACACCATGAAGGACGAGTAGAAGCCCAAACCAAAGTGACCAATGATAGCCACCTTGTCGTCCTTATACTTATCGAGGAACTCCTCTGCCCCAGAGAAGGCTATCTGATTGATGTACTTCTCGACCTCCTCAGCAGTCATACCGATACCACGGTCACTGACAGTGATCGTCTTAGCATCAGCATCGAAGCTAACGGAGACCTTCAAGTCGCCCAGCTCACCCTTGAACTCGCCTGCCGAGGCCAGCGCACGCAGCTTCTGCGAAGCATCTACGGCATTGGATACCAGCTCACGAAGGAAAATATCATGTTCACTGTAGAGGAACTTCTTGATGACGGGGAAGATGTTCTCACTCGTCACCCCAATCTTACCTTGCTTACTCATAGAGTCTATAGTTTATCTTGTATGATGGATATACGTGTTAGTGCCTTCCCTTATTCAAAGAGGATGCCACACCTCTACTCTACGCCAATATGGCAGGCTCTCCCTCACAAACGAATTGATATGCAAATCATGTGTAGGGGGCATTCTGTGATATGCGCATAGTATGATCCAATATGGGACCATTGCACGGCACCTCAAGAAACCATTGCGCAAGTCCATCTCTTCACAGCTTGCGCAATGATTTCACATATAGGCATATGGGTGCGTGGGTAGAGCTATATAGGATGGCGAAGAAAGCTATATAGCTTTGTACTAATTCCTATATAACTTTGCACTGATTACTATATAGCTTTGCACCGATTACTATATAGCTTCATACTGATTACTATATAGCTTTGCACTGATTCCTATATAGCTTTGTGAAGAGACCTATATTAGGTTGTTGCTCCGCATAGGGATAAAAATTGTGGACGAGTGGCAGATAAGTTTGGACTACATACGTGGCTCTAATATCTACGTACGTGGATATTTGGATTTACATGCCTGGTCTTTAAGACTACGTACGTAGATGGGGAAAAGCCACTACAGGAAGGCGCTTTTTTCTTCACGAGAATGGTTCTTTTCCCTCCGCTGGATAAGAGGAATAGGCGCGATAAAGCGAAGGGCTCATGTATCACTTCGGAGAGGTATATCGGGGGACTTAGCATACGATGCCTTAGCACTCTAAATAGAGGGCGGGACTATAGGCAACCGTCTCCAATATAGGAATGAATGCAAAGCAATATTGGTTTGTATACCGAACTACTATTCGTTTGGGTACGAACCAATAACGCTTCATACCCACCATTAATAGTGGCACAAACTCCATCTCCATACAATCCAATCTACCAACCACTTACCACTACGCACCTAAAACTTAGATAAGCCCACCCCAATCTGCTTGGGAAGGTGCTCATTCTTAGAAGCAAATCTGGGTAGACTCTATAGACGATTTAGAGCGTTATGATAGGAGTCCGGTGAGTGAAACAGGCCGAGGTATAAGATTTTGTATCTTTGGGATAGCGTGCGTACTAAGCACTCGTCACCAGCTCCCTGCTCCGCAGTGGAGCCTGATTATAATTTTAATGGAGACAATCAAGCAGATATTCCGTATCGGGAGTGGCCCCAGCAGTAGCCACACCATGGGGCCGCGACGTGCCGCCGAGCAGTTCAGAGACCGTTGTCCTCAAGCCAAGCGCTACGACGTCACGCTCTATGGGAGCCTGGCGGCTACAGGCAAGGGGCACATGACTGATGCTGCTATCCTCGAGACACTGACGCCTGTAGCCCCCACGGAGATTCTGTGGAAACCTGATATCATCCTCCCCTTCCACCCTAATGGGATGAAGTTCGAGGGCTTTGATGATGCGGGCAAGCTCCTCGACACCTATACAGTCTTCAGCATCGGTGGTGGGACGCTCGCCAATGAAGACTTCAACGAGCAGCGCTCTGCGACCATCTATCCTGATAGCCGTATCGTAGATATCATGCACCGCCTGCATGAGGAAGATACGACCTACTGGGAGTATGTAGAGCACTACGAGGGCCCTGAGATCTGGGACTATCTGGCCAAGATTTGGGACGTCATGCAGCAAGCCATCCATTCGGGACTAAATGCAGAAGGTGTCCTCCCTGGAGGCTTGGGTCTGCGACGCAAAGCTGCTCTCTACAAGGTCAAGGCCGAGGGCTACGGCTCTGCCAGTATCAAGAATAGAGGCCTCGTCTATGCCTATGCGCTCGCTGTCAGCGAGCACAATGCATCAGGCGGACGTGTCGCTACGGCGCCGACTTGTGGGAGCTGTGGTGTAGTCCCCGCGGTACTCTATCACCTCAAGACGAGCCGCAACTTCCCCGAGCAAAGTATCCTGCGTGCCTTAGCTACCGCAGGCCTCTTCGCAAATGTAGTACGCACCAATGCCTCCATCTCGGGCGCAGAAGTCGGATGCCAGGGTGAGATCGGCGTAGCCTGTGCTATGGGAGCCGCTGCCGCCAGCCAGCTCTTCGGTGGCTCCAACCTCCAGATCGAGTACTCTGCAGAGATGGCGCTGGAGCATCACTTAGGCCTCACCTGCGATCCTGTATGCGGACTCGTCCAGATCCCCTGCATTGAGCGTAATGCCTTCGCTGCTGCTCGTGCCTTAGATGCCAACACCTATGGGACCTTCAGCGATGGGCGTCATCGCGTGAGCTTCGACCAGGTCGTCGAGGTGATGCGCAAGACGGGGCATGATCTTCCCAGCCTCTACAGAGAGACTTCTGCTGGTGGTCTCGCTACTGAATACTCAGCCAAGAAGCCTCCTCGCCCCTGGTAATAACCACTACCTAAAGAGTTCACTATGTCGCCTCGCTCTGTCATCCTCAGCCTATCAACTTCACTTCTCCTCGCTCTCGGTGGAGTGAGTATGGAGCTTCATGGACAAGCTCCTCGCACAGACTCAGTGAGTCGGGCTGTCAATGACAGCCTTTTGGTGATCCAGTTTACCGAGGTATATATCTCCGCCAATCGTACTGTCCGTCCCCTCACCATCGAGGAGCGACGGCAGCTCTGGCGGCGCATACGTGATGTCAAGAAGGTCTATCCCTACGCCAAATACGTAGCGGCCACGATCATCGAGACCTACGAATATATGCAGACCCTGCCCGAGAAGGAGCAAGAGCCCCACCTCAAGCGAGTCGAGAAGGAACTCAAGGAAGATATGGAACCTAAGATGAAGGACCTGACCCTCAACCAGGGGAAGCTCCTCATCAAGCTAATCAACCGACAGTGCGGCATGACGGGCTATGAGCTCGTCCAAGCCTTCCTCGGGGGCTTCAAGGCTTGGACTTGGCAGGTCTTTGCCCGTATCACAGGTGCCAGCCTGAAGGCCACTTACCGTCCCCAGACAGATCCCGACGATGCACTCACCGAACGTATCGTCCGCCTCTACGATCAGCGCATACTCTGACGACAAGCAATTCAGCATGAGAATTAAATACGGCCTTTACCTATCCCTCTTCTTAGGCCTCAGCTTCACCACTTCTGCGAAGTCCAAAGGCCCTATCCGCGTAGCCTGCATCGGCAATAGCATCACCTACGGCTATGGACTCGCAGACCGTGAGCACGAAGCCTACCCCGTCCTCCTGCAGCAGAAGCTGGGGGCAAAGTACCTGGTAGAGAACTTCGGAAAGTCCGGAGCGACACTGCTCGCTCCGGGGCATCGCCCCTACTTCCAGCAGGAGGAGTACAAGAAGGCTCTGGCTTTCCGCCCAGACATCGCCGTGATTCATCTCGGGGTCAATGACACGGATCCTCGCAATTGGCCGAACTATCAGGATGAGTTCATCCCCGATTATCACCATCTCATCGATACCCTACGCGCCGTCAATCCACAGGTACGTATCCTCATCGCTCGTACGACACCCATTGGTGTGGAGCACCCGCGCTTCGAGTCGGGTACTCGAGACTGGCAGCTGCAGATACAGCAAGCCATTGAGCAGGTGGCTAAGAGTGCAGATGTTGAGCTTATTGACTTCCACACGCCACTCTATCCCTACCCTCATTACTTCCCCGATGCAGTGCACCCCGTAGCAGCTGGCATGCACTTCCTCGCAGAGACTGCCTACCAAGCTATCTCGGGTGACTTCGGAGGACTACAGCTCCCAGCCATCTATTCTGATGGGATGGTCCTGCAGCGCCAGCGTCCACTGACCATCCGAGGGAAAGCTAATGCAGGGGAACTTGTCACGCTCTCCTTCCATGGCTGGAGCGGGAAGGCGAAGGCTAATCATCTCGGCTCTTGGGCTATCACACTCCCAGCTCAATCAGCTGGCGGGCCCTATAGCCTTGAGGTAAGTACACCACAGAGTAAGCGAAAGATCAAGCTTAGCAACGTCTATGTAGGGGAAGTGTGGCTCTGCTCTGGGCAGTCCAACATGGCTTTCATGCTCAGTCAAAGTACGGATAAGGAGCATCGTCCCATACAGCCTGACAGCATGCTGCGCATCTACAACATGCAGCCCGCCCACGAGACGACTGCCACAGCTTGGCCTGTGAGCTTCTTAGACTCACTGGATCAGCTCCGCTACTACCGCCCTGCTACCTGGGAAGGAGCCCGTCCATCCAAGACCAACATCTCAGCGATCGCCTATCACTTCGCTCGTGAGCTGAGAGATAGCCTCCAGATACCCATCGGTATCGTAGTCAATGCCATCGGTGGCTCTCCCACGGAGGCGTGGATTGACCGCGCCACGCTTGAGCAGGAGCTCCCTGCGATCCTGCGCCAATGGAGGAAGAATGACTTCATCATGCCATGGGTACGTGAGCGCGCTGGGCAGAACCTCCAAGCACGAGACACACCTCTTGCGCGCCACCCCTACGCTCCGACTTATCTCTACGATACGGGGATCCGTCCACTCTCCAGCTACACATTCCGAGGGGTTATCTGGTATCAAGGAGAGTCCAACGCTCATAACATCGAGGCACATCAGCAACTCTTCCCTCTGCTTGTCAATAGTTGGCGTAAGACCTTCGGTGCTACCCTCCCCTTCTATTATGTCCAGCTCTCCTCGATCAACCGCCCTTCTTGGCCCGCCTTCCGCGATAGCCAGCGACGCCTTGCTCGGCCAAGTCAAGGAATAGATATGGTTGTCTCAATGGACCACGGAGACAAGGCGGATGTCCACCCTACCATTAAGTATCCCATAGGACATCGCTTGGCACTGCTCGCTCTCTCTGGACAATACGGCTACCGCTCCCTCGAAGCACGTAGCCCCGAGCTACTCAGTGTAAGCCAGGAAGCGCAAGTACTTCAACTCACGTTTGCAGGCACCTCAGAGCTACGCACATCCGATGCGAAAGAGCTGAGAGGCTTCGAAGTCCTCACCTACGACGGGAAGACTCATCCACTCACGGGCTCTCTGGAGGGTGCAACAGTCACGCTCCAGCTCCCTCCTACACTCCGAGGGAAAGACCTCTGGCGTCTACGCTACGCATGGCGTCCTTACTCAGATGCTAACCTCACGGGCGCTACGGGTCTCCCCGTAAGCACCTTCACCATTGACCTCAAGACCAATGCTCATGACGCTCAATAAGCTACGCTCTCTACTTGCCCTCACGGCTACCAGCCTCTTAGCTGGTCTATACTCCTGCTCTTCGTCCAACCCTGAGCTTACGATCAAGCTGGATAAGTTAGCCCCCAGCGACACCATCGCTTGGGTAACCTACTTAGGACACGAGGGACAGCAGACCGACACTCTACTTCACTTCGATCCGACGATCCACCTCTCGCCCGACACCGCACGCTTCCACTCGGTCATCTTCTCACATGACGGTGCTACGCGCGTACATTACTATATGCTTCAGGGGAAGACATGGAAGGAAGTGACGACGATGCAGGTCGACACGACAAGGCTCACGAGCGTCCTTCCCTTTGAAGGGGTTGACCTGCAGGGAAAGTCCCACAGAATCTCCGAGCTCTATGCGCATCACAGCGTTGAGCTTGTATTTGCTTCGCCTGAGGGATTGAAAAGCCTCACCCGCCGAGAGCAGGAGGGGCTGCAAGCCAAGGCTCGTCCCGACAGCCTCCAGTTCGTCATCCTCTACCCTACGCCGTCTGATAGCGCAGCCCGAGGTCAATTCCGCCGTGACAGTCTACGAGGTATCGCTTTCTCTGATAGCTTAGGCTTAGTCTCTCGACTGCGAAGGGAGTACGGCGTACAAGGGAACGACCGACCCGTGCGCTTCCAGATCGATACCTTAGGGCGAATCAAGCGGCACTGACCTCACCGCAACACAAACACCATTCCCCTACCCAACATCTATACCACCATGCTTGTCAAGACCTACGCTGCAGCCCTACAGAGCATCCAAGCTCGTACGGTGACGATAGAGGTAAGCTGTACTCGTGGCTCTTACTTCCAGCTTGTCGGCCTCCCCGACACGGCTATCAAGGAGAGTCAAGACCGCATCATCTCGGCCATCGAGAGTAGCGGATACAAGTTCCCTGGGAAGCGCATTGTCATCAATATGAGCCCTGCTGACCTACGCAAAGAGGGGGCAGCCTATGACCTACCTCTTGCGATCGGACTCTTAGCTGCTGACGGACAGATCCCCTCCGACCTACTTGAGCACTATATGATCATGGGCGAACTCTCCCTCGATGGAGCGGTTCGCCCTATCCATGGAGCCCTACCCATAGCCATCCAAGCCCGTAGTGAAGGCTACCGCGGCTTCATTCTTCCCGAAGCCAATGCTCGGGAGGCTGCCGTCGTCAATAAGCTTGAGGTGCATGCTGCCCGCACCCTGCGCGATGTCATCGGGATGCTGACAGGAGAGGCGACTCTCCCCATCGTCGAGGTCGACACACGTGGAGAATTCTATCGAGGGATAGAGAGCGAGACCTTTGACTTCTCCGAGGTCAAGGGACAAGAAACCGTGAAGCGAGCACTCGAAGTCGCGGCAGCTGGCGGTCACAACCTCCTGATGATTGGTGCCCCAGGGAGCGGAAAGTCTATGATGGCAAAGCGACTGCCCAGCATCCTTCCGCCCTTCACGCTCGGTGAAAGCCTTGAGACAACGAAGATCTATTCGGTAGCAGGGAAACTGGGTAAGGACGTCACCTTGATGACGACACGCCCCTTCCGTGCCCCACACCACTCCATTTCGCCCGTCGCACTGGTCGGTGGTGGGAGCAATCCCCAGCCTGGAGAGATTAGCTTGGCACACAATGGAGTGCTTTTCTTAGACGAGCTTCCGGAGTTCAGCCGCAATGTCTTAGAGGTCATGCGTCAGCCACTGGAGGAGCGTGTCGTGACAGTAGCTCGAGCTCGCTATACCGTAGACTACCCCGCCAGCTTCATGCTGGTAGCAGCGATGAATCCGTGCCCTTGCGGCTACTACAACCACCCGACCCACGCCTGCGAATGCACCCCACAGCAAGTGCAACGCTATCTGGGGAAGGTATCAGGCCCTCTGCTTGACCGTATCGACCTGCAGGTAGAGATCGTCCCCGTGGACTTTGAGAAGCTCTCCGATGCCCGCCCCTCAGAGAGTAGTGAGTGCATCCGAGAGCGTGTCTTAGCCGCACGTGAGATACAGACTCGCCGCTTCGCCCCCTATCCCGAGGTACACTGCAATGCGCAGATGACGCCACGGCTTATGCAGCTCTTTGCTCGCCCCGATGCCGAAGGGCTGGAGAAGCTCCGTCTCGCTATGGAGCGATTGGATCTGTCGGCACGTGCCTACGACCGCATCCTCAAGGTAGCTCGTACTATCGCTGACCTTGCTGGCTCCGAAGAGATCCGCAAGGAGCACATCGCCGAGGCCATTCACTACCGCAGTCTTGACCGCGCCTCTTGGGGGCAGCGGTAGCTCCAGCACCTCCTCCACCCTCACGAACTTTTACCGCCATTCCTCTCAAGCCATCAGAGTAGTCTCATAGAGAGAGAGCTACTCCGAAGCTCTATACCTATAAAAACGAAGTAGTACTGATCACTGCGCGGAGCAGTACTGGTCACGACTTCGACCAGTACTGGTAGGCATAGGTGACCAGTACTGGTTCGCTCGCTGACCAGTACTGGTTGATTTCCCCCTTCATCAGATCACTCCCGACGAGCTTCACTTACCGCAATATAGAGGGGTACCCAACCGTGTGCTCTCTGAGGTCGAAACACCTGATAATGTGAGTGGAGGTAGAGTAAAATCACGGTGGGAAGCAGCGGAATAGTTAGTATTTTGGTATCGTAGCCTAATCCATAGGCTACCTAATGAATAATTCGTATTTTTGCGGCTGATATTCGCTAAGCACATAACGACTTATACACAAACCAATCAGCTATGTACTGGACATTAGAACTGGCATCCAAGCTCGAAGATGCACCATGGCCCGCAAGCCGTGACGAACTCATCGACTACGCCCAGCGCTCTGGCGCCCCCATCGAAGTCATTGAGAACCTCCAGGAAATGGAGGATGAGGGCGAGCTATACGAATCCATCGAAGATATCTGGCCCGACTACCCAAGTAAGGAAGACTTCTTCTTCGACGAAGAAGAATATTAGTGAGCCTCACTTCGGAGGCTATAAATCCGATGGGCAAGACAACCTTCACCTATGGTCGTAGGGGTAGAGACCTCGGTCTCGTGGGTTGTCTTGCCCTTCTTTTATTCTTAGCGCAGCCAGTCGCATCCCAGTCACGCCCTTTAGTTCGCCAGTGGGATGAAGCTTTAGGCTACTACAATCCTGCAGCCTTAGCCCCTCTGGGTACAGGACAAATAGCAGGCCTGTGGGGAAGAGAAGACCATCGACACAGCTACTACCTACTCCTTACAGACCTACCTCTGGAACTCCTCGGTGGGCGCCATGTAGTGGGAGCTCAGCTCCTACACCACCAGCAAGACCTGTGGGAGCATTCGACCTTCTCCCTACGAGGGAGCGCTTGCCTACCCTTATCCGAGGGGAAGCGCCTACAATTAGGTGTGGAAGGTGCGCTGCACCGTCTTACCTTCGATGGGAAGAAAGCCCTTGAAGAAGGTATCACCAATAGTGAGCTCCCTACGACAAAGAGCGAGGGCAAGGCACTCGGTCTTAGCTTAGGCCTACAGTACTATGGAGAGCGCCTCTCTGCGGGTATTGCTGTGACTGACCTCTTCGGAGTGCACACTCGCATCGGTGAACGCTATATAGCGCAGCTGCCTCCGCTCTACAGTGCCACACTTAGCTACCACATAGGCTCCGCTGTAGCTTGGGCCTTTATCCCTGCCATCTGGGGCTCTTATAGCCAAGATGAGAAGTGGCGATCGGAGGTACGAGGTACGCTATGGTACCACGCTCGCATTGCCCTCGGTAGCTCCTATCGCCAAGGCGAAGCTCTTGGTCTTCACACCCGCCTTCGCCTCGGAGAGCTATCCCTAGGCTATCAAGTCGAGCGTTCCACCCGATCAAGTAGCTTTTACCACGAGCTACTCCTCGGCTATACACTCCCTCATGGGAGGACTAAGCACACAGAGCCCCGATACAAGAGTATTCGGCTGCTCTGAGAAATGACACAATACTCATGACCCATCCCCTACCACTTCGACTTACCCAATTTAGTACCGCCTTCATCCTATGCTCTGCAGTCTGCTCCTGTGGCTCCTCACATCCCACATCCATGGGAGGAGTAGCTACCGCTCGCTTAGCATCGTGGAATGAGCCAGCTCCGCATGGGATGGTGCATATCCCCCGCGGACATGTACTTCTTGGAGAAGCTAAGGCTGACAGTCTCTGGGGAACGCCTGCCGTGAGCCGAGGCATATCAGTCGAAGCCTTTTGGATGGATCGTACCGAGGTGACGAATGCGCAGTATCGCCAATTCGTATATTACGTACGAGACTCGATACTACGTGAGCGCTTAGCAGACCCGGCCTATGGTGGTGACGAGAGCTACAAGATCACAGAAGACAAAGACGGAGAGCCCACCACACCTCATCTGGACTGGAGCCGCCCTATTCCCTCGGAGAAGCGAGCTACAGAGGAGGAGCTACGTGCCCTGCAAAGTATCTACTACACCAATCCTGTCACAGGAGAGAAGAAGCTGGATCCTACGCAGCTCTACTACCGCTACGAGCGCTATGACCATCGTGCGGCAGCCCTATGGCGTAATCAGCTACGCGAAGCACAGGGCAATCCACAATGGGAGAAGAAGCGACCCGAGACCGTCCTCATCTCCAAGGACACGGCTTACATAGACACCTCTGGCAAGATCGTCCGCGAGACGCTCACCCGTCCGCTGCGTAGCGAGTACGACTTTCTCAGTACCTATATCGTACCCGTCCTTCCCGACGAGACCGTCTGGGTCAATGATTTTCCCCAGTCAACTAATGCCATTTACACCACCAAGTACTTCAGCCATCCAGGGTATAATGACTATCCTGTCGTGGGAGTTACTTGGGAGCAAGCGCAGGCCTACTGCGCTTGGCGCACCATCTCCTACAAGAAGGGCCTCAAGCTCCCCGAGGGTCAGATCGTAGAGGAATTCCGCCTCCCGACCGAAGCCGAATGGGAATATGCCGCACGAATGGGTAACTCAAGCATCAGCTACCCCTGGGGCAATGCCGAGGTACGCTCATGTGACGGATGCTTCGTGGGCAACTTCAAGCCTGGCGACGGTGACTACACGGCAGACAAGCATCTGATCACGGCACGCGTATCCTCCTACCCACCCAATGACTTTGGGCTCTTTGACATGGCTGGTAATGTGGCCGAATGGACCAGTACGACCTGGACTCCTGCAGGACTCAAGCTCATAAATGATGTGAACCCCGAGCTATCCTATCAAGCAGACTATAAGGATAGTATTGACCGCACCCTCAAGGTCATCAAGGGCGGCTCGTGGAAGGATATAGCCCGCTATATACGCGCCAATAATCGCACGAAGGCTCCACAGAATGCAGCACACTCCTACATAGGCTTCCGCTGTGTACGCTCGGCTGTCGAGTTCAGTAAGTAGTTAGCTCCTATTTTGTGTTAAGTCACCCACCTATGTCCAAGCGCCTTAGCCCTATACGTCGTCTTGAGCGCTTCCTCGCCAGCCAGCGAGGGAAGCGTATACTCAACTACTTCTACTCCTGGGGAGCTGCCTTCGTCATCTTAGGCGCGCTCTTCAAGCTCCTTCACATACGCTATGGTGATGAGATCCTCCTTGTGAGCATGCTCACTGAGTTTGCAGTCTTCTTCATCTCGGGATTTGAACGCCCAGAGACAGGTAGCAAGGAGGCGGAATCTTCCGACAAAGCATATCTATCTTCAGCTATACTCCATCAGCAGCACCAACTGGTAGTCACGTCCACAGACCTTCCACAGCAAGGGCAGGGAGATACCGATACCTTGACAAGCAATATCACTGAGCTCAATGCCGTCTATGCGCGCCAAATCAAGGAACTCAGAGCTCAGCTGGAGACCATCGAACGAATCAGCACAGACCTACAGCACATGCATGCCATGTACGAGGCTGGTGCTAAGGATAGCTCGACCTTCCGCCAACAGAATGAGCGCCTCATCAGCCAGCTGGAGCAACTCAATGCAGCCTATGCGCGCATGCTACAGGCCTTGACGGTGAATATGAATACCCCTAACAGCTCACTCTCCTCAGGGGCTGACGAACCGACTCACACGAAGTAACCCTCCTCAGCATGGCAGTAGGCACAGGTAGCAATCCTAATAGACAGCGCATGATCAACCTCATGTACATTGTCTTCATCGCAATGATGGCACTCAATGTATCACCTGAGGTACTCGATGGCTTCAGCAAAGTGGAGGGAGAGCTGCGCCAAGCGACAGAGGCCAGTGAGGCTCAGAATGGGCGCTTGGCCTCGGACATGCAAGCCGCCTTCAGCACCAATCCCGCGAAGGCAAGCGTGTACTACGAGCAGAGTCAAGAGCTACAGCGACGCACGGACTCACTCTATCAGCACCTCCAGCAGTTGAAGGAAGCCATTGCCATCGAAGCTGATGGGCACGGTGCATACCCCGATTCCCTACAGCATCGAGACAATCTATCAGCAGCCTCTGTCGTATTACTTGCCCCTATTCATCCCAAGGGGAAGGAGCTCCGCAAGCATCTCAATAGCTATACCTCCTGGGTAGGGAGCCTACTGAAGTCTTCCAACTCAGAGGGTAAGATTCTCTCTCGCCTTAGTACTCCTGAGGGGCGAGAAGGGAAGACTTGGGAAGAAGAGTGCTTTGAGAGCATGCCAGCCATAGCCGCTATCACTCAGCTAACCCAGCTGCAGAATAGTCTACGCTATGTCGAGGGCGAGACACTCAGCGAACTGCTACGCAACATAGGAGCCTCGGACTATCGCTCCAATAAACTCACTGCCCAAGTCATCCCAGACAGCCGTATTATCCTACGCGGCGTCCCTTACCAAGCCGCCATCGTACTCAGCAGCATTGACACGACGAAGCACCCAAAAATCTATCTCCAAGGGAATGCCTTGCCCTCCTCTTCAGCTGGAAGGGTTAGCTTAGCGACACCATCGACCGGCACCTTCCCGATCAAAGGACATATAGAGGCTGAGCTGAATGATGGGACGATCGTACGCAGCCCCTTTGAGAGTAGCTACACGGTGATCGAGCCAACAGCCACCATCGCCCCTACAATGATGAACGTCCTCTATGCAGGGATTGACAACCCCATTCAAATAGCTGTACCAGGTATTCCACTCCAAGATATCACAGCGACCAGCTCCTCGGGCAGCCTCATCCGAAAGGGAGATCTATGGATCGCTCATCCAACAAAGGCGGGGAGCGAAGTCATCATATCCGTGACAGCCAACATCGGAGGGAAGAGCCAGCCCGTAGCTCAGACGAAGCTCCGAGTACGTAGCCTCCCCGACCCGATGCCCTATCTCAGTATCAGCATGGGGAGCGGAAGCACCCGATTCAAGGGAGGGCGAATAGCTAAGAGCTCCCTACTTGCTTCAGGCGGTGTCCGCGCAGCCCTTGATGACTCCTTCCTTGATATCAACTACAGCGTACTGCGCTTCCAGCTCTTAGCCTTCGATGCTCTGGGCAATGCGCTCCCCGAATCCTCTCAAGGGGCAAACTTCTCCGACCGACAGATACGCCTCATCCAAAATACCCCCCACGGACGTCGTCTCTTCATCACAGACATCATCGCTCGAGGCCCTGATGGCATCGAGCGTCGTCTTCCCTCTCTTGAGCTTGTCATCGCATAGACCAAAGCCACCTATCTTACGAAAGCAATGAAGCGAACAACCACTATATTCCTCTCATCCCTTCTTCTCTCCTCACTTGGGCTCTCTGCTCAAGATACACCTCGTACCCCTATCGTACGCAAGGGTACTCAGCAGACGGAGCGACGAGAGAAAAAGAAAGCCGTAGAGCAAGCCACGAATCATGGGCTCACTGAGCGCGCTAAGGACTTCCTATCCTCCGACACCATCACGACAGATCAGGTCGCCTGGCGCCGAGGGATCTACCGAGCTCTTGACCTTATGCAGCCTGCTAATGCTCCGCTTTATAGCCCCGAAATAGCTACTGAGCGAGAGGCAAACCTCTTCGCACAGATCTTCCAGCTCTATACTGCTGGCAGACTCCCAGTATATGAATACCTTGATGGTCCCGAGCGCTTCGATGAGGCACATCGCCTAAGTTTCGAAGATTTCATAGAGCGCTTCCACATCAGCTATATCAAAGGGGATCCTCAAAGCATCCCATCCAGCGAAGTCAAGGGCTACTACATCAAGGAAGCACATATCTTCGATGAAGGGACCTCTACCTACTCAACGCAAGTAGAAGCCCTATGCCCCATCCTCTCAGGTGTAGGCGACTATGGAGAGCTACGCCTCCCCCTATTCTGGGTTAAGTACAGTGACCTGGCTCCTTACCTACAAAGTGGGCTCATCCCACTAAGTGAGGGAAACAGCGCCTATCGAGGTACGCTCTTTGATTTCTTACGCTTGGGACTCTACAAGGGGGAGATAGTCAAGACGGAGAACCTACGTGGGCGTACGCTATCCCAAGAGTACCAGAGCCCTGAAGCCCAGAAGAAAGCGCAAGAGCGCATCGAGCGAGAGCTATCAGACTTCCAGGCGCAGCTCTATATCTCCGACAGCACGCTACATCAGCCGAAGCAGTCTCCCAAGAAGGGGAACAAGCCTAAGTCCAAGAGCCAGCCTACCTCAGATAGCAGTGCCAGCTCTACCAGTAAGTCATCCTCGACGCCTATCACTCGCTCAGCGCGAGGTAGAGGCTACTAAGCCTATCCCACATATAAAGCGACAGCGCCCCCTCTCCACGATGGAGAGGGGGCGCTGTCTTATAGCGGAGGATAAGCCTTAGTAGCTTATTCCTTTACT
Organism: Porphyromonas sp. oral taxon 279 str. F0450; assembly: GCF_000292995.1. Taxonomy (NCBI): domain Bacteria; kingdom Pseudomonadati; phylum Bacteroidota; class Bacteroidia; order Bacteroidales; family Porphyromonadaceae; genus Porphyromonas; species Porphyromonas sp. oral taxon 279. The sequence goes on from NZ_ALKJ01000019.1 coordinate 374,676, forward strand.
TCCCAATAGGCGTCCTTCATCAGGACATCTTCAAGCTTACGGATACCGGGCTTCTGAGCACGGACCTCCTCGATCTGCTGCGTGACAGCCTGGTCATAGCAAATATCCTCGACGTCACGGATAATACCGAAGGCCACAGGCATATCATCGCTCGTACCCATCATCGCCAGCATCGTGTGGAGGGTAGGATCGACTTCGTGAGCATCGTGCGTCAGGACATCATCCAGCGTGTAGCCATCTTCGCCGATGGTCACGACCTTTAGGCGAAGGCCATCAAGGACAATACCCTTATTCTTCTCCTTACCGAAGATCATCTTCTCGCCATGGCGAAGTACGATGGAGCGATCTTCACGCGTATCACGCTGAGCTACGCCCTTATGCACACCGTCATTGAAGATCACACAGTTCACCAGGACTTCGACGACAGCGGCACCCTTGTGCTGAGCACTTGCTACCATACACTGCCCGAGGAGCTTCATATCGATATCCAGTGAGCGAGCGAAGAAGCGACCGCGTGCACCGAAGCAAAGCTCCGCCGGAATGAAGGGGTCCTCGACCGTACCGAAGGGCGAGCTCTTTGATACGAAGCCACGCTCAGAGGTAGGTGAATACTGACCCTTCGTCAGACCATAGATACGGTTGTTGAAGAGGATAAAATTAAGGTCTACATTACGACGGATAGCGTGGATGAAGTGGTTACCACCGATAGCGAGGCTATCACCATCACCCGTAGCGATCCATACACAGAGGTCGGGGCGAGCGGTCTTCAGACCGGTAGCGATAGCTGCAGCACGCCCGTGGATCGTGTGGAAGCCGTAGGCGTTCACATAGTAGGGCAGACGTGAGGAGCAGCCGATACCCGAGATGACTGCCGTCTGCTCGGTCGAGATACCCACCTCGGCCATAGACTTCTGGAGAGTAGCCAAGACACCATGGTCACCACAGCCAGGACACCAGCGTACGTACTGGTCGCTCTTGAAGCTCTTAGCGTCTAACTTCACTGGGTTTACATTCGTTTCCATAGGGCTATTCTTCGATAAGTTTGATGAATTCTTCGACTAAGTGAGAGAGGCTGAAGGGCTGGCCAGTCACCTCGTTGTACTGATGAGGCACGAAGTTGTCGATCAGACCACGCAGGTGACGAGCGAACATACCCGTATTCTGCTCAGCGACGATGACCTTCTTGTAACGGCGCAGTACCTCCTCCGTATTCTTAGGCAGAGGGTTGATGAAAGCGAAGTGGGCATGAGCGATCTTGTAGCCCTGCTCACGTACCTTATGGGAAGCTTCGTAGAGGTGCCCGTAGGTACCGCCCCAACCGACGATCAGCGTATCGGCATCCTGATCGCCTTCGACCTCAAGGAGAGGGAGCTCATTAGAGATGTAGTCAATCTTCTCCTGACGAGTCTTGACCATGAGGGCATGGTTAGCAGCGTCCGTGCTGATAGCACTGGTTATGAAGTTCTTTTCAAGACCACCGAGACGGTGCTCAAAGCCTGGGGTACCAGGTACAGCCCAGTAGCGAACCTTTGTTTCGGGGTTGCGGAAGTACGGACGCCAGCCTTCAGCAGCACCTTCGGGGAGCTTAGATACGTAGTTAGGCTCGATAGTAGGCAACTCGTGGAGGTCGGGGATTCGCCAAGCAGAAGAACCGTTAGCGACGAAGGTATCCGTAAGTAGGATAACTGGGGTCATATGCTCAACGGCGATCTTAGCAGCCCAGTAGGCATAGAGGAAGCAAGTATCAGGTGTCGTCGCAGCGAGGACGGGGATAGGAGCTTCACCGTTGCGGCCATAGAGTGCCTGCATCAGGTCGGTCTGCTCACTCTTCGTAGGAAGACCTGTCGAAGGACCACCACGCTGTACGTCGATGATGACCAGAGGAAGCTCAGCCATCACAGCCAGACCAATAGCTTCACTCTTCAGGGCAAGACCAGGACCAGAGGTAGTCGTCACAGCGAGGTCACCAGCAAACGAAGCACCGATAGCGGTACAGATACCAGCGATTTCGTCTTCTGCCTGGACGGTCTTCACCCCAAGAGCCTTGTGCTTAGCGAGCTCATGCAGGATATCCGTAGCAGGAGTGATAGGATAGCTACCGAGGAAGAGTTCGAGACCAGCTTGCTCAGAAGCGGCGATCAGCCCGTAAGCTGTAGCCTTGTTACCATTGATATCGAGGTAGCGACCTGGTACAGGCTTCTGCGTTTCGATGCGGAAGATGCTGGCAGAAGCGTGGGTATTAGCACCGAAGTCAAAGCCGTGGTTCAGCGATGCGATGTTAGCATCACGGAGCTGAGGCTTCTTACCGAACTTACGGTCAAGGAACTGCTCTGCGGGGCCAAGAGGACGATCACAGATCCAGCAGATGAGCCCAAGAGCAAACATGTTCTTGCATCGGAGGGCAGACTTAGCGTCGAGGCCAAAGTCCTTAAGACCTTCCTTCACGATCGAAGAGATCGGAGCAGGGATGACCTGCTGAGTCTTCAGTCCGAGTTCTTCGAAGGGATCTTCAGTCAGGAACTCAGCCTTACGCAGGTCGTTGGCGGAGAAGGAGTCTGTGTCGATGATGATGATCGAGTCCTTCTTAAGGTATTTAACACTAACCTTAAGAGCGGCAGGATTCATCGCCACAAGAATATCCGCATTCTCACCTGGAGTACGTACCGAGCGAGAGCCGATCTGGACTTGATATCCAGATACACCACTCAGGGTACCCTGTGGGGCGCGGATCTCAGCGGGGAAGTCGGGGAGTGTCGAGATGGTGTTCCCCGTCATGGCGGAGAGGTCAGAGAAGATCGTCCCTGTGAGCTGCATACCGTCCCCCGAGTCACCGGAGAAGCGGATCACGATGTCTTTAAGGGTTTTGACCGCTTTCTGTTCGTCCATAGCTTTACTACTACAAATTATATAATACGTATGTTAGCACGGCCAAAGCCACCCATGGGAGGTTGTGTCTTCTGGTGAGGAATAGTACCGTTAGTGATAGAGGACATGCCGCGCTGCCATTGCTTATTTTGTTCTGCAAATGCAAAGCAAAGCTAACGAATAAAGTACACCCCACCAAACCCCTACTTAATTAACTATTTTCATAAGCATAGGGGATGCATCCCCTCCTTCACAAGGCGATAGCAGCTACTGACTGAGTAGCCAGCAGAGAGCTTCGGGCATCCCTATTAGAAAGCAGCCTCCAATAGTTCTTAAACTCCTTAAAGCAGGGACTGTAAGTGAGGAAAATAGGTCATTAAATTAGCGACAGCTCACTATACATTGGCTCATTAAATCCCTCTTTTCTTCAGGCTTTAAGCCCCGATTCATAAGGGATACCCTCCCCTATTATTGAGGTCTGTTTCTAACCAATAGTGGTCAGCGGGCGAACCTATATGAGTACGTGGCTAGAGCTATATTAGGTCGTTACTCCACGTAGGGATAAAAGTTGTGGACGAGTGGCAGATAAGTTTGGGCTACGTACGTGGATCTAATATCTACGTACGGGGATATTTAGATTTACGTGCCTGGTCTTTAAGACTACGTGCATAGACAGAGGGAAACCACTACGTGAAGGCACTTTTTCCTTCACGAGAAGGACACTTTTCCCTCCGCTGAATAAGAGGAATACGCGCGATAAGGCGAAGGGCTTGTGTAGCACTTCAGAGAGATATGTCGGGGAGCTGGGCGTGCGATGTCGTAGCACACACAATAGAGGGCAGTACTCTCGGCAACAGTCTCATACGGGTTTACCCCTCATACCACTATTGGTTTGCCCCTTGCACCAATACTGCTTTGATCGTAGACCTCTATTGGTTTGAAGCACCACTCAATAGCGACGCATCAAACGACCTCCGCAAATACAGCGGCCTTCATCATAGGATCACCTCAAGTCCATCGTACTTTTTCAGTCCAAGACTAACCAAATCTTGGTATCTTTGCCTTGGACATCGACCAAAAGGCTCGGAATTGGACTCCACCTCAGCAGGAAGTCGATCCCCATATATTAATATGAATAGCGATAGCATAGTCATTATACCCACCTACAACGAGCGGGAGAACATCGCTCAGATGATCGACACCGTACTCGCACTCCCCCAGCCCTTCCACCTGCTCATCGTCGATGATGGATCGCCCGACGGCACCGCAGCCATCGTCAGAGAGAAGCAAGCAGAATATCCTGGGCGGGTACATCTCCTGGAGCGCTCGGGCAAGCTCGGGCTCGGCACAGCCTACATCGCTGGATTCCAGTGGTCACTACAGCACGACTACGAGTATGTCTTCGAGATGGACTGTGACTTCAGCCACCCTCCGATGAAGCTACTGGAGCTCTATAAGGCATGTGCCGAAGGAGGAGCAGATGTAGCCGTTGGTTCACGCTATACCCGTGGTGGCCGTGTGAAGAACTGGCCGCTGGATCGCATCCTCATGAGCTATGGGGCTTCGCTCTACGTGCGCCTCATCACCTTCATGCCTGTCAAGGACTCGACGGCTGGCTTCGTCTGCTATCGTCGCCGAGTACTCGAGACGATGGTCCTTCCCGAAGTACACTTCAAGGGCTATGCCTTCCAGATCGAGATGAAGTACACCGCCTACTGTCTTGGCTTCAAGATCAAGGAGGTACCCATTACCTTCGAGGATCGCGTGCTGGGGACTTCGAAGATGAATACCTCGATCTTCAAGGAGGCTTTCCTCGGGGTCTTCAAGCTCCGCTACTGGCACTGCTTCAAGGGCTTCCCCAACAAGAATACTCACAGCACCAACGCCTAACCCCCCATACACTATGCAGCTCCACAAGGCTTGCAAGCGATCTCTGCTTGTACTCCTCACGGCTTGTGCCCTTCCCGCCCTCAGCATGGCACAGCAGGCACCCGAGGATCAGCTACTCCGCCTCATCAAGATGCCCCTGAAGAACATCTTCGTGGAGTATCCGAATAAGACGAGTCACAATATCCTCGACAGCCTCGATGCTCGCCTCACTCCACGTGACCTGCACCCAGCTTTCTATGGCTCCTTTGACTGGCACAGCTCAGTACATAGCCATTGGATGCTCGCCGAGATCCTATCGACTTACCCCGACATCTCTGCGCGAGGCGAGATCATCGCAGCCTTTGATGAGCACTTCACTGAGGAGAAGATGCGTGGAGAAGCGGCTTACTTTGACCGTAAGCTCTCGGGCAACTATGAGCGTACCTATGGCTGGGCATGGCTTATAAAGCTCAGCGAACAGCTACATCACCTCGCTGAGCATAGTGCAGATAAGGCTCTGCAAGAGAAGGCTAAGAGCTGGGCTACTCATGTCGATATCCTCTCGGACAAGATCGTCGCAAAGTGGAAGGCCTACCTGACTAAGATGACCTACCCCAACCGCATCGGCACACACTCCAACTCCGCCTTTGCACTCGCCTTTGCTATTGACTTTGCCCGTGCTCGTGGCGACAAGGAGTTCGAGCAGGCCCTCATCGCCAAAGCGCGTCAGCTCCACCTCGGCGACAAGAAGGCACCAGCCGAATGGGAGCCTAATGCTACTGACTTCTTCTCCCCTACGCTGATGGTAGCAGACCTGATGACGCGTGTACTCCCCCAGCGAGAGTATGTACGCTGGCTCTCGACTTACTTCACGCCACAGGGCATCAACCGCCTCTGCGAAAAGCCCGTCGTCAGCGACCTCACCGACTACACCATCGTGCATCTGGTGGGTCTTGCATATACTCGTGCTTGGACGATGGCTCGCATCTCTGGCTACCTGCCCCAGGGGCATCCTCTCAAGGCACGCTTCGCTCGTGCGTCAGCTCAGATGTATGTCCACGGGATGGATCAGATCTTCCGCTCTGACTATGGTGGTGACCACTGGCTGGCGACTTTTGCCCGCTATGCAGAGGAGGTGATGAAGGCCAATAAGATCAAGCACTAAGCTCAAGGATACGCCCTACCCATGCGCATCAGTAAGATAGGAGAGCAGTGGGCCCACGGCGGAGGCGCATGGCTCAATAGACACAGCAACGTCCGCACGGGGATGATCATCGCATCGATCATCTTCATCATCGTCTCCCTCTGGGCATCAGACCGCTTGGTCACTCGTATGGCAGAGGCTGAGCGTCTGAATATGGAGATCTGGGCTAATGCAACTCAGGCCACCACGACGAACGATATCAACACCACCCTCATCTACCTCTCGCGTATCCTCCAGTCCAACCCTTCTATCCCGACCATCATCACGGACAAGGAGGGGCGCATCATCAGCTACAATAATATTGAGCTACCAAAGGAGGATACGGAGAAATTCCTCTATCAGAAGCTGGCGGCCTTCCGCACAGGCTACCCTCCTATCGTCATGGAGGGGCTTACCGATCCGCTCTACCTCTACTATTCCGATAGTAAGGTCCTCCAGCAGCTACACATCTTCCCCTACATTCAGCTCGCTGTCTTCTTCCTCTTCCTTGGTGTCGCTATCGTGGCTCTCGTTAGCTTGAAGAAGTCAGACCAGAACCGCATCTGGGAGGGACTGGCTCGTGAGACAGCGCATCAGCTGGGTACTCCTACCTCGTCGCTCATGGCATGGAAGCAGTACCTTGAGAGCACGGGGACCGAAGAGATGGTCACCAACGAAATGGAGAAGGATATCGAGCGCCTCGGTATCATCGCTGACCGCTTTCAGAAGATCGGTTCGTCTCCCAACCTCAAGTCGGCTGACCTACAAGAGGTCGTCTTGCGTGCCATCCACTACATGCAGCCACGTATCTCTCCTCAGGTAGAGCTCATCCCTCCTACATCACTGGACGAAGCTATCGTTGTGAAGCTCAGTGAGCCGCTGATGGCATGGGTCTTCGAGAATCTCATCAAGAACGCCGTCGATGCTATGGAGGGTAAGGGGAAGATCACGCTCCAGTACATACTCAAAGATCAGTGGGTCTACATTGATGTCACCGACACGGGTAGAGGCATCCCCAGAGGGATGCACCGCAATATCTTCCGCCCTGGGGTGACGACTCGTCAGCGTGGGTGGGGGCTCGGTCTCTCTCTGGCACGCCGTATCGTCGAGGATTATCACCGCGGGCACATCTATGTCAAGCACTCTGAGCTGGGAGTAGGCACGACCTTCCGTATCGAGCTCCGTCGCGAGATGGAGTAGCCACTACCCCTGACACCATTATTACGAAGCAACGATGGCAGAGCAACTCCACCTCCAAGCAACTTCTCGAGAAGAACGCTATCAAGAGCTCTATCCCCAACTACAAAGCCTCACTTGTCGGGAGACTAATCTCATCGCAAATCTTGCCAATACAGCCGCAGCACTGCGCTGGGCCTTCGACTTCTTCTGGGTCGGCTTCTACTTGGTGGAGGGAGATGAGCTGGTGCTTGGGCCATTCCAAGGAGATATTGCTTGCACACGTATCGCACGAGGTCGAGGGGTCTGTGGTGCGAGCTGGCAGACGGGGAAGACGCTTGTCGTCCCCGATGTAGATGCCTTCCCTGGGCATATCGCCTGCTCCTCTGCGTCTCGCTCCGAGATCGTCGTACCGCTGAGAGATACCGCAGGAGAGATCGTGGGCGTCTTGGATATCGATAGTGATCAGCTCTCGGACTTCTCGGAGGAAGTAGATCGCCCCGCCCTTGAGCAGATCGCTCTGCTCCTGGCTCCCCTATTCTCCAAGGCGAAGCAGTGAAGTCCACTTCATCCCTCACACGCTCCTACCGAGATCCAGCAGCCCCCCTACACCTTTGCTGGACACTACCGCCCTCGAAGAGCCTTTGGGCAAGAGCCCTCCTACTTGACGCGCTTCGTGGCAAGCTCCCGCACTTCAACTTTGCCGAAGGTACTCCACTGGATATCTTAGCTCTTCACGCTGCGCTCCGTACTTACCAAGAGGGAGCGGAGGAGATCAATGTCTCAGAGTCAGGCACGGCGATGCGCTTCGTCTGCGCTTATCTTGCACTCACCGCCCAGCGCCCCGTGAGGCTCTATGGTACGGGACGCCAGCATGAGCGACCGATCGCTCCTCTGGTAGAAGCCCTACGCAGCCAAGGTGCGAAGATCACCTACCTAAACTATGAAGGCTATCCCCCGCTACTCATCGAGTCCAGCACCTTCGCTTGGCAGGGCTGTGAGCTGGATGCTTCTTCCAGCTCTCAGTATCTGAGTGCCCTCCTACTTCTTGCGCCAAGGCTTTCCACAGGCTTTGAGGTCGACACACGGCGCTATGGCCTTGCCTCTCGCCCCTATGCGCTGATGACCATAGCCCAGCTCCGAGAGCAAGGCTTCATCTGGGAGGAAGCGTCCAGCGGGCTCTTCCGCTATCGAGGGAAGATGGAAGAGGATAGCTGTAGTACATCGCCCCATGATCAAGGCTACGAAGCAGACTGGAGTGCAGCATCCTATGCCTATGCACTCCTCAGCCTCTTGCCCGTAGGCTCTACCATCGAACTCTCGGGACTCGCACTCCCCTCCCTGCAAGGGGATGCGGCCTATCTTGTACAGCTCTTTGAGCAGCTGGGTGTTCATACCGAGAAGACCGAAGCAGGGATACGCATCACCCATAACGTAGAGGAAGCCAAGCGTGCGCACTTCACAGCGCACATGAGCGACTGCCCCGATCTCGTCCCTGCCGTCGTCGCTGCACTCGTCGGTCGAGGTGAAGCCTTCACGCTCTCGGGAGTAGCTCATCTTCGTATCAAGGAGTCCGACCGCCTCCAAGCGCTTGCTGACGAGCTGGCGAAGCTCGGTGTCAAGCTCACCCTTGGCCCCGATAGCCTCAGCTGGGACGGCAAGACACCGCTCATCGCTCACGGCTCGACACCGACGCTATCACCACATGGCGACCATCGTATAGCCATGGCACTCACACTACTTGCGCTTCGCGTCCCTAAGCTTCGGATGCAAGAGCCCGAAGTGGTAGCCAAGAGCTTCCCAGGCTTTTGGCAGGAAGTCGCTCCCTGCATCATACAGCAGACCGAATAGAGGAAGCGAGCAAGACAAACAAAGCAGCGCCCCCTTAGCTCGTGGCTAAGGGGGCGCTGCTTTATATGTTATGTTCGTGCGAGAGCTTAGGGAGCATCAGGAGCGAACATAGGGTCCCAAGCGGGGAGCTGTACGGGCTTCGTCTTCAAGAGGTCAAGCACCTTCTGCGTAGCGTACTTCTTGTTCACTACAAGACGGAAGGTGTAGGCATCGAACCACGCATCTGTCATGATGATATGGCCCTTGACACCCGTCTTCTCACCCCAGCTATTCTCGACCTTCCACTTCACGGGCTTACCCGAAGCATCGAGGTCAACAGCCTTGAGAGTCATGGCGTGCGTCGAGCCACTGTCGAAGGTCTGGATGCGCTCAGCCTTGTCCATGTCGAAGGGATAGCCGAGGAGCGAAGCGTAATCGTAGTTATCAAGAGCAGCGATACCCTGAGAGCGATCCAGCTCACGGCCGACGTCGCAGGAGTAGTACATCATCGTATTGTCCTTGAGCGAAGCGATAGCCATCTGCTTGATCTCGTCCATGGGGAGGTTGACATACGTCCAGTTCTTCCCATCATAGGCGTGACGGTCGTACTCGATCTCATAGACCTTGTAGTAAGGGCGAGAGGGATCATTCATCAGCATGACGAATTGGCCACGGAGGTCAGCACCGACGAAGCGCTCATAGAAGGACTGAGGCGTATAGGTCTCGGTAGAGATCGCCTTGCCGTCCTTATCCTTCAGCGTATAGGTGAAGGAAGTGGGAGGGACGCCGAGGTTGAGGCTCAGGAGGCGGTAGACCTTCTTCAGACCGTCCTCCTTACGCTTGCGAAGCTGAGCGAGTGATTCGCCCTTCTCGGAAGCCTTACGTAGCTGGATCCCCGTCTGACGGAGCGTGCGTGCGAGCATCTTACCCAGCAGCTTGGTATTGCTACTCGAGGCGGTCTCGGGCATGACCTCAGCAGGTACGACACCATACTTATAGAGGTTGTCGGAGATCCCCGTGAACTGGCCACCGTCATTGATGGGGTTCTTGAAGAGCCACTCTACTTTCGCATCATTGATAGGGAGCTTACGTGTCTCGATGATCCCCTCGAGGAAGAGATTGGACTTCTCAAGCTGGTCCCAGAAGAAGGAGTAGCTCTGCGAGAAGAAGAACGTACCCGACTTCTCGCGAGTCATCAGCTGAGCGCGCAGGACATTGAGCCCCGTGAAGAGCCAGCAGCGTCCGCTCTGTTTCTGGTCGGTGATACCAGAGCTCTGGACCTCGACGGAGAACTTATCTTCGATCGAGCGTGGACGCTGATTGTTGATGAAGAAGTCCTGCATCCCTTGTACGGCGATGGCGTTGTGGAGTGCCTTCTCGGTAGAGGACTTAGGCTCACTCTGACGAAGCTCTTCGAGGAGCTTGGGGGTGATAGCACCGTCCTTGGAACTCTGGGCATGAAGCACAGCCGTAGAGGCACCAAAGCTAAGGAGAAGCGCTAATGAAGTCGTTAGGACTGATTTCATAGGTCTTATTATATATGAAGTATGCGAGGTTAGGGGTTCTCTTCCTTATCGAACCACGAGGCGTACATCTGGTAATTGTTGGCAATGCGCTCGTTCAGCTCACGCCCTTGCTCGGGGGAGACCTTCTTGACGAGCTTAGCTGGTACACCAGCCCACAGGGTGTAGGGCTCGATGATGGTCTTGGATAGGACGACCGAGCCTGCAGCTACGATAGCCCCTTCGCCGACGACGACATCATCCATCACGACGGATCCCATACCGATGAGGGCGTAGTCACGGATATGGCAGCCGTGGAGCGTGACATTGTGCCCGACAGAGACATTGTCGCCGATCTCGATGGTGGACTTCTGATAGAGGGTGTGTAGGACGGAGCCGTCCTGGATATTGACGTTGTTGCCGATGCGGATGGAATTGACGTCACCGCGGAGGACGGAGTTGAACCAGATACTGCAGCCCTTCCCGAGGACGACATCTCCGACGATGGTAGCGTTGACAGCGAGGAAGCAGTCCTCACCGATCTGAGGCGCGATGCCTCGTACAGTCTGTATGAATGCCATGATGCTTATTGTTATTGCTTAGCTACGCAAAGATAATGAATCCCTGGGGCAAAGGATAGATCTCACAAAGCTCACACAGGGCTCCTTATCCCCGACCCGCCACAACGGAATTACAGAGAAGTATTCCTTTAACTATCACCGCAAGGAAGAGTATCAACTGCGCAGCGCGTTCTCTCCCTCCCTGGGAGATATTCTATAGGAGGTACTAGGAAATACTTCAATCCATGTACGTAGTCTTAAAGTCTACGCACGAGATGCCTATTATCCATGCACGTAGTTCTTAAGACTTCGTACATAGACAAAGCTCTTGAACTATAGCTTGCGAGCTTCCAGCAAGAAGAGATAAAGCTTTACCCAGGGAGAGAAGTAACGCTCCGTCAAGGGGAATAGCGAGCCCCTCATAGGAGATATGCCCTCACTGCAATATAACCCCATCTTATTATACTACCTTTGTAGCGCTCGATGAAGAGCGACAATGCTACGAAGACAATGCTTATACGACGACACGTACTCCTCCTCACCCTCAGTAGTATGAGCCTCGCGGCTCCCCGACTGGCAGCACAGCAGGTACAGCCTACGACCGACGAGGTCGCCCTCCAAGCCTTCGCCCTGGACAGCCTCGTGGCTCAAGGGACGGACTACTATACCCCTACTCCCGTCTCTTCGCCTCTCCTCCTGGAGCTTCTCGCCGTAGCCCCCAGTCTCTCTCAGCAGCTCCTGCAGTACTATCAGGCGGGAGGGACCAACCCCTACCAGTCTACCCTCCCCTTCATCAGCCCCACTCTGAGGAAGAAGAAGACGAAGAGCCTGCTTGACTTCTCTCCCGTCTCGGGCACCGGCCTTGAGCTTTCAGCCCCTGAGCTGAGCTTCCTCCCCTCGACATCTGGCCCGACCTTAGAGCACCTTCCTATTGACCTCTCGGGGCTCAATAGCTACAGCTACGGACTCCGCCAGCGTATGCTCGCGCATATCCTGCCCTCGGGAGATGGTATCAGTGGACGAGTGTTCAGCTCGAAGCCCAAGACCCTCGTGCTGACACGTCCCAGCTTCGAATCCGCCGAACGTGCCCTCTCCGAATACACCAAGGAGACCCCCACGCTGGGTATACAGCTGCCCCAGGATCTCAGCCTGTCAGTCCTACAGCAGCGCCACTGGATCCCCGCACTGGAGAGTAGCATACAGTTCTCACAGAATCACGTATCGGACAACTGGTACAAGGGCGGTGCCTCCAACCTCAACCTCTTTATGAGGACGTACTTCGGGCTACGCTACGTCACCGAGCGTGTCCAGTGGACCAACGAGATAGAGAGCAAGCTGAACGTCTACAGTGCCGAGAAGGATAGCGTGCATCGCTACCGCATCGCAGATGACCTCTTGCGCCTGCGCTCCAACTACGGTCTGAAGGCTTGGAACAAGATGTACTATACCATCGACGCTGAGCTCCGCACGCAGCTCCTCCACTCCTATCTGGAGAATATGCGCAGCCTGCAGTCCGACTTCCTCGCTCCGTACACGATCAACGTGGGGCTCGGGATGAAGTATGACTACTCGATGAAGTCCACAAGAGTCTATGGCCGCTCCTTCGACCTCTCGATCAACGTCGCTCCACTCTCCTACACCTTCCGCGCGACAAAGGATAGCCACATTGACTTAGGGCGTCACGGCCTGAGCCCCGACAAGCTCTGGTATCAGCGCATCGGCTCCACGATCCGTGCGAACTGGCAGTGGCGCGTGAATATGAACCTCACCTGGACCTCACGACTCTACTTCAACACCTCCTACCAGCAGGTCGAAGCCGAGTGGGAGAACACGCTTGATATGGCGCTGACGCGCTTCTTCTCCACGCGCCTCAATCTCAACCTCCGATACGACGATGCCGTGCGTCCCGCATCAGGATGGAATAAGCACCTCCAGTACAATGAGCTCCTGAGCTTCGGCTTCAACTACCGCCTCTGAGCTGGAGTCCTCCACAAGACTTCCTCCACACCATACCAAGTAGCCCTCCCCATCATCTTGCTTAGCAGTGATGGGGAGGGCTACTCTCTTATACATGCTCACAATAAGAAGAAGTGTGCAAGACTAAGCAAAAAGCCGTACCTTTGCCCAAAGGTTTACCAGAACAGGGGGACTCACCCCACTCAAAAAAATGATAGCAAAGAACTTAATATCCTTCTTCGAAGATAGCTTTCAGAAACACTGGGATCTGCCCGCGATGTCCAATTACGAAGGACAGACCTATACCTACGGACAGATGACCGAAGCCATAGACGAGTGGCACCAATTCTTCCGACTCCAAGGACTACAGCGTGGCGACAAGGTCGCTCTCATGGGCAAGGACTCTGCTGAATGGGCCATCTTCTTCATAGCCGTCATCACCTATGGAGCGGTGATCGTACCCATCCTACAGGACTTCCCTCCTGCTGATGCGATGCAGATCATCGACCACTCCGAGTCGAAGCTCTTAGCGATCAATGCCAATCTGTGGAGCAACATGCGCCTAGAGGGCATCCCCTTAGTATCTACGATCCTGGACTTCCAAGAGGGGCATATCCTTCACGGCACACCCCAAGCTGTACAGCAGTTCGCCGATGCCAAGGCCAACCACAAGGCACAGTACCCCACAGGTATGCGCCCCGAGGATGTCAGCTACTACCACACCCCGAATGAAGAGCTTGTCGTACTGAACTACACCTCCGGTACGACGGGCTTCAGCAAGGGGGTTATGCTCTCGGGCAATAACTTCGCAGGGAACCTCGCCTTCTGCATCGAGCGAAATATCATCCGCGCTAAGGAGACCCTGCTGTGCTTCCTCCCGATGGCACACGTCTACAGCTGCATGATCAACCTCTTCCTTGCAATGGCTTCGGGTACCCATGTCGTCGTGCTGGGTAAGATCCCTTCGCCCAAGATCCTCGGTGTAGCCTTCAAGAAGGTGCGCCCCACGGTCATCATATCTGTACCGCTCGTCCTGGAGAAGATCTATCAAAATACGCTTCAGCCCATACTCAAGAGCCGCAAGGTACGCTTCATGCTCTCCCTACCCATCCTGCGCAATGTGGTCTATCGCAAGATCCGCGAGCAGCTCTCCGAAGGCCTTGGCGGAGCATTCCGCCAGGTGATCGTCGGGGGTGCAGCCCTCAACCCCGAGGTCGGCGAATTCCTCAAGCGCATTGGCTTCCCCATCACCGTGGGCTATGGTATGACCGAGTGTGCTCCACTCATCTCCTTCATCGAAGCTGAGGAATGGCGTCTACGCTCCTGTGGTCGTGTGCTCGAGCCCTATATGGAGGCACGTATCGCTCCTCTCAATGACGAGCAGACACCCTCTGCCACCGCCTCAGAGATCGGTGAGATCCAGGTGCGTGGGGAGAATGTCTGCATGGGCTACTACAAGAACCCCGAGCAGACGGCAGCACTCTTCACCGAAGATGGCTGGATGCGCACGGGGGACCTCGGGACGATGGATAGCGACCACTTCCTCTACATCCGTGGTCGCTCCAAGGCTATGCTCCTCGGAAGCAACGGACAGAATATCTACCCCGAAGAGCTGGAGGCTAAGATCGGCATGCTTCCCTACGTGCAGGAAAGCCTCGTACTGATGCGCGACGGGAAGCTGGAGGCACTCATCGTCCTCAATATGCAGCTCATCGAGCAGGCAGGCATCACGCTGGACGAAGCATGGGAGGCTATCCAGAGCCAGCGTGCTGCTCTCAACCAGCAGGTCGGTAGCTATGAGAAGATCCAGCGCTTCGAGCTGCGCACCGAGCCCTTCGAGAAGACTCCCAAGCAGAGCATTCGCCGCTACCTATATAAGTAGGAGTAGCATCCACCGCTCCCACCTCGGAGGTGAGATAATCGCCCCTCCCATACTTGGTCTAAGGACTGGGCATGGGAGGTGCTTCTTTCATGCAGGAAATAGACCACGCAACTGTGTAATTTAGTGGCTTTTTCATATCTTTGCATAAATCCATGTTGTCCCCGCCACTTAGGTCATGGGCACAACGAGAAGGAGACATCGCGAGCTCACGTCAAGTAGGCCTCGGCGATACACAAAATTGTGAATACATAGAATTAAGCATAGAGACAATGAAGACGCTTACATTAGATCTCTCCGGGATCTACACCGCTGTCACACCCCAGAGTGTCCAAGCATGGGAAGAAAAGAGTAACCAGTACCAACAGCAGCTCCACGCTGGCACAGGGCTGGGTAATGACTTCTTAGGGTGGATCAACCTTCCCTGTGAGATCAGCGAAGAGCAACTCTCATCCATCGAAGAAGCTGCCCGTGGACTGCAAGAGCGCTGCGACTATGTCGTGAGCATCGGCATCGGTGGGAGTTACCTCGGTGCACGCGCTGTCATCGAAGCACTCACCCCATCCTTTGAAGCCTATCAGACGAAGCACACCGCTCCTCAGGTGATCTTCGCTGGGCACAACATCGGTGAGGACTACCTCAGTGAGCTCGTAGCCTTCCTCCGAGACAAGCGCTTCGGTCTGATCAATATCTCCAAGAGCGGTACGACGACTGAGCCCGCTATCGCCTTCCGCATCCTCAAGGCACTCCTCGAAGAGCAGGTAGGACGCGAAGAAGCTCGCAAGCGCATCATCGCCGTCACCGACAAGGCGCGTGGCGCCCTGCGTACCCTCGCAGACAAGGAGGGCTATAAGACCTTCATCATCCCCGACGACATCGGTGGTCGCTTCTCTGTACTGACCCCCGTCGGTCTGCTTCCCATCGCCGTAGCTGGCTTCGATATCCGTGAGCTCGTCCGCGGTGCTCGCGAGATGAAGGCACTTGTCGATGAGTCCGTCCCCTTTGCAGAGAACCCCTCCGCACTCTACGCTGCAGCTCGCAACAGCCTCTATCAGGCTGGTAAGAAGATCGAGATCCTCGGTAACTTCCATCCCCGCCTTCACTACATCGGAGAATGGTGGAAGCAGCTCTATGGTGAGAGCGAAGGGAAGGACCATAAGGGTATATTCAATGCCTCGGTAGACTTCTCTGCTGACCTGCACTCCATGGGGCAGTGGATCCAGGAGGGCGAGCGCTCTATCTTCGAGACGATCGTCAGCATCGCTGAGCCCAACACTACCCTACGCATCGAGTCAGACGAAGCCAACCTTGATGGCCTGAACTACCTCGCCGGCAAGCGTGTCGATGAGGTCAATAAGATGGCTGAGCTCGGTGTACGCGTAGCACATATCGATGGTGGTGTCCCCAACATCCGCATCGTACTCCCCAAGCTGGATGCCTACTACATCGGGCAGCTCTTCTACTTCTTCGAGAAGGCCGTCGGTATCAGTGGCTACATGCTTGAGGTCAATCCCTTCAACCAACCCGGTGTCGAAGCCTACAAGAAGAATATGTTCGCTCTACTTGAGAAGCCTGGCTTCGAGGCAGAGACCGAGGCTATCAAGGCTCGTCTGAAGTAACACTCCACACTACATGGAATATAACAATCAACTGCCCACCATCATTCTGCCCGAATACGGCCGCCATATCCAAAATATGGTAGCCCACTGTAAGACGATCAAGGAGCGTGAGGAGCGGAATGCTTGTGCCCGCAGTATCATACGCTCCATGGAGGCCATCGTACCCGAGAAGGGTGCAGGCATCGATAAGGAGACCATCTACTGGGATCACCTCGCTATCATGGCCGACTTCGAGCTCGACGTCGACTACCCCGAGGGAACCATCACCAAGGAGGCGATCCAGCACGAGACACAGAAGCCCGAGTACCCAGGCCACTTCATCAAATACCGCTACTATGGTCACTTCATCGAGGGCATGATCCAGCGTGTATGCGCTATGGAGATGGGCCCCGAGCGTGCTGCAGCGGAGTACTTCATCGCACTGCAGATGAAGCGCGACTACATGACGTGGAATCAAGGGAACGTCGAGGACATCAAGATCTTCAAGGACCTCTTCGAGCTCTCCGATGGTCAGATCCTCCTCACTCCAGAGAACTGCAAGCTCAACATCAACCCCAACACAATAGACAAACCAGGTAAGCTCCAGAAGCCTCTCAACAGCAAGAAGGCCAAGAAGAAATAATTCAAGCTCCGGTACCACTCACTACTACATGGCATCCTACGTAATTGAAGGCGGCTATTCCCTGCAGGGTAGCATCCGTCCCCAAGGCGCAAAGAACGAAGCGCTCCAGATCATCTCCGCTGTCCTCCTCACCCCTGAGATCGTGACGATCCACAACATCCCCAACATCCTCGATGTAAACAACCTCATCGACCTGCTGCGCCACATCGGCGTGAAGGTGACGCGCCTCAATGACGAGGGTAGCTATACCTTCCAGGCTGACGAAGTCAACATCGACTATCTACACAGTGAGGAGTTCCTCAGTCGCTCACGAGCACTGCGCGGATCCATCCTCATGGCTGGGGCTCTGCTTGGGCGCTTTGGCTACGCTATCTTCCCCAAGCCTGGGGGCGACAAGATCGGCCGTCGCCGTCTAGATACGCATCTCATCGGCTTCCAGGAGCTCGGTGCTAGCTGTGTCTATGACTCCGACAAGAAGAGCTACATCCTCGAGGCTAAGAAGCTTCAGGGGAAGTATATGCTCCTTGATGAAGCCTCCGTCACGGGTACGGCGAACATCCTCATGGCAGCAGCTCTTGCCGAAGGGACGACGACGATCTACAACGCAGCTTGCGAGCCTTACCTCCAGCAGCTCTCCAAGCTCCTGGTGCGTATGGGTGCACAGATCGAAGGTATCGGCTCCAACCGCCTCACGATCCAGGGCGTGAAGGAGCTCCATGGCGCAGAGCATACTATGCTCCCCGACATGATCGAGATCGGTAGCTTCATCGGTATGGCAGCTATGACGAACTCGGAGCTGCGCATCACCAACGTCAGCATCCCTGACCTCGGCATTATCCCACAGTCCTTCCGCCGTCTGGGTATCACGATCGAGGAGCAGGGCGATGACCTCTTCGTCCCCCGCCACCCCAACGGCTACGAGATCGACACCTTCATGGACGGCTCTATCCTGACCATAGCAGATGCTCCATGGCCTGGGCTGACGCCAGACCTCCTGAGCGTCTTCCTCGTCACAGCCACCCAGGCCAAGGGTAGCGTACTCATCCATCAGAAGATGTTTGAGAGCCGCCTCTTCTTCGTAGATAAGCTCATCGATATGGGCGCTCAGATTATGCTCTGTGACCCCCACCGTGCCGTCGTCATCGGTCTCGGTCAGTCGCACCAGCTACGCGCTACGAAGATGACCTCTCCTGACATCCGCGCAGGTATCGCCCTGCTCATCGCAGCGATGAGTGCAGAGGGTACCAGCACGATCAATAATATTGAGCAGATCGACCGTGGCTATCAAGACATCGCAGCCCGCCTGAATGCTCTTGGAGCCCGTATCTCCCGCCTCTAATCTATGCTGCGTAAGGAAGACTTCGAGCATATAGGTACCTTGGGCCGTGCCCATGGTACGCAAGGTGAAGTGTCAGCCAAGCTCTCCGTAGACCTCTCAGGTCTATGGGAGGGAGCTGACACCTCACCCTTTTTAATGCTGGAGGAGCAAGGTCTGCTCATCCCCTACCGTGTGCTAAAGCGTCGCACCAAAGGGGAGGATATTGACCTCATCACCTTCTCTGGTATCACGACGAAGGACGACGCAGACGCCCTCACAGGACGTCCCATTTGGCTGGATCGTGACTACCTCTCTGGAGAGGAAGATGTCGAGGACATCTTCGACCTCCAGCACTTTGTCGGCTTTGACCTCTACGATGCCTCTACACAAAGCTGTCTAGGGCGTGCTGTAGAGATCGACGAATCGACAATCAATACTCTACTGCGAGTCGAGACGACTGCTGGCGAGGAGCTTATCCTCCCTATCTCCGAGGAGCTCATTGAGCGCCTTGACCTCCAGGGGCACCGCCTCTACCTACATATCCCGGCAGGACTACTTGAGCTATAATATCAGCCCTGCATCCATTACCTTGCACCCTTTGCAACCCATTATTTTATGCGTCCGACAGTAGCCTCTCCTCGGTTTGACGAAGAGCCTTTATTCACTGGCAACTCGGTCTTCAAGCACCAGTCAGCAGCCCTCATCTCCATCCCGCAGCACAAGCAATTAGGCGATGGAGAGCACCTCTATCTGAAGAGTCAGGGCAACTATTACCTCATCTTCCTCCTCTCTGGGAAGATCACTACCTACATGAATGGGGAGCAGGAGTCTCAGCACTTCGCAGCGAAGAGCATAATCTTCGTCCCGATGGGTACCCTCCTCAATATCGTGGCCGAGGGAGAGACTTCATGCATTACCTTCCACTTCCTCCCCAGCGTACATCTCTGTGCTCGTCAGTGCCCAGAGCGTCCAAAGAAGAAGAGCTTCCAGCTCCCCGATTCGCATAAGGGGAAGGATCTCACGGTGCTCCCTATGTCCCATGGTATTGACCTCTGGACATGTGCCATCATAGAGTACTTACAATACTCCCTCTCTGACCTGCGCCTCTTTGACGTAAAGCTTCAAGAACTCTTCCTCCTGCTACGCATGAACTATGCTCGCCGCGTCCAAGAGGAATTCCTTCGAGGCTTCCACTGCAAGCGCTCAGGCTTCAGCTGTCAGGTCTTCAAGCATCACCTCTCGTGTCGCAATGTGGAGGATCTCGCCAGCAAGCTCGGCGTACCCCCTGCGACGCTGACGCGTATGTTCGACGATGAATTCGGTGTCTCTCCACTGAAGTGGCTTCTCCAGCAGCGCGCCCGCCATGTGTACAAGGATCTAGTCGATAGCAACCTATCTCTGACGGAGATCTCTGAGCGCTATTACTTCTCCTCACCTGGCTACCTGTCAGCGTTCTGCCGTCGTATGTTCGGTCTCTCCCCGCTGAAGATTCGCCGAGGACAAGGATTACATCAAGACGATACTGCCGAAGATCTCGAGGAATGAAGCCACAGACTGAGCTTGCAGCACTCGCTGCATGGATACTCATCTCATTAGGTCTCTTCACTCCTGGACTCATGCTTCTCGGGGGGACACTCCTCCCGACCCCATCAGTAGATGCACAGCTGATCACGAGTACTGTGATCTCGCTGTGCATCTTTTTGCTTCCTACCTTCTTCCTTCCCTCGGGGAAAGCTGCTTGGAGCAGGATCTCCCAACCGCGACCAGCCAAGTACCGAAAGCCTAAGCATAGCTTCACCATCCTCGGGCTCTCTCTCCTTGTACTTCTTCTTGCTCAGCTCCTCTATATGGGGATTATAGCCCTTGCTCAGAAGCTTGGCTACCCTGTACAGGATGCTGTCGAGGCTCGGCTACTACAGCTTCTCAGCAGTGGAGAGGGATCTCGCCCCCTACTCTTCCTCACGATGGCAGTTGTCCCAGCCATCACCGAAGAGTTCTTCTTCCGAGGCCTTCTCCAGGGCACACTACAGCGTGTCCTCCCGCACAAGCGCTGGCTTCCGATCATCCTCTCAGCAGGGATCTTCGCCCTCTTCCATGGAGCTATCGTGGGCTTTCCCAGCCGCATGCTCTTAGGACTGATGCTCGGCTACCTCGCAGTGGACTCACACAACCTCCGTCTCCCGATACTCCTCCACTTTCTCAACAATACATTAGCTCTCCTCTCCATCCTTTAATCTCACAGAATACTACAATGAAACGACTCTTCCGCAACGCTACTCTCATCAACGAAGGCCGCTCCTTCACCGCTTCTCTCTTGACCTCGGGGACTCTCATCGAGCGCATATACGAGGGAGAGAACAGCTTCCCCGAAGGCCTCCTCAGTGAAGTCGACGAAGTAATCCCCGCAGAAGGCCTCTGGCTCCTACCAGGCTGCATCGATGATCAGGTGCACTTCCGCGAGCCTGGGCTCACACACAAGGCCACGATAGAGAGTGAGAGCCGTGCCGCTGTCGCTGGTGGCACGACCTCCTTCATGGAGATGCCCAATACCAAGCCTCCTACGACCAGCCTCGAGGCCTGGGAATGGAAGATGCAGCGTGCCGCCGAGACCTCGTGGGCCAACTACTCCTTCTTCTTCGGGGGGAGTAATGATAATGCCGATGAGATCCAGCGAATTGATGCACGTCGTACCCCTGGACTCAAGCTTTTCCTCGGCTCATCGACGGGTAATATGCTTGTCGATGACAAGAAGACCCTTGAGCGTATCTTCTCTGAGACCGACCTCATCATCGCCACGCACTGCGAGAAGGAAGAGATCATCCGTGCTAACCGCGAGCACTACCTCGCCACTGTAGGCGAAGAGAAGCTCGATGTACACTACCACCCTCTCATCCGTAGCGAAGAGGCATGCTATCGCTCCTCGAGTGAAGCCGTCGAGCTGGCGACACGCCTTGATAGCCGCCTGCACATCCTCCACGTCTCGACGGAGCGTGAGCTCTCTCTCTTCCGCAATGATCTCCCACTTACCGAAAAGAAGATCACAGCCGAGGCCTGTGTGCACCACCTCATCTTCACCGATGCCGACTACGATCGCTTAGGCAACCGCATCAAGTGGAATCCAGCTGTCAAGACCCTCAGAGATCGTGAGGCGCTTCGTGCAGCCGTTCGCTCGGGACTCGTAGACATCGTAGCCACCGACCATGCGCCACACCTCCTCTCCGAGAAGGAAGGCAACTGCCTCACAGCAGCCAGTGGCGGCCCGCTCACGCAGTATGCACTCATCTCTATGCTTGACATGGCCCGCGAAGGCGTATTTACAAAGGAACTGGTCGTGGAGAAGATGGCCCACCGCCCTGCCGAGCTCTTCGCTATCGAGAAGCGTGGCTACCTGCGTGAAGGCTACTATGCCGACCTCGTCCTCATCGATCCCGAGGGCAAGACACCCGTCAAGACCGAGAGCATCATCTCCCTCTGCGGTTGGTCCCCCTTCGAAGGGCATACCTTCGGTCACCGAGTGGAGGCTACCTATATCAATGGTGACTGTGCCTATCGCGCAGGAGTACTCAGCGAAGTACGCCCATCGGTAGCTCCACTCCTCTACTCGCGTCCATAGCCCGACACCCTTCTCTTTACCACACGTGTAGCCCCTTCTCCGAAGTGCCATCAGCCTTCGGGGAAGGGGCTATACTTTATGGATCCTAACCTACACTGAGAGAAAAACGATTGAAAGGAGACCATTGCGCAAGACCATCTCTTCACAGCTTGCACTTTCCTCCTTCGAACTTCTCAGCCTAAAGACTCTGATTTTCGAGGCAAGAAGGTACGAGTAATGAAGAGATGGGCTTGTGCAATGGTCTCATAAGAGGTATATGGGTGCGTGGGCAGAGCTATATAGGATGGCGAAGAAAACTATATAGCTTTGGACTGATTCCTATATAGCTTTCGGTGCGAAGCTATATAGCTTTGTGAAGTGACCTATATTAGAGTTGTTGCTCCGCGTAGAGATAAAAGTTGTGGACGAGTGGCAGATAAGTGTAGACTACGTACGTGGCTCTAATATCTACGTACGTGGATATTTGGATTGACGTGCCTGGGCTTTAAGACTACGTGCGTAGATGCGGAAAAACCACTATTTGAAGGCGCTTCTTCCTTCACGAGAAGGGCACTTTTCCCTCCGTTGGATAAGAGGAATACTCGCGATAAGGCGAAGGGCTTGTGTATCACTTCGGAGAGGCATATCGGGGAGCTGGGTGTGCGATACCTTAGCACTCTAAACTCTAAATAGAGGACAGGACTCGCGGCAACAGTCTCTGAAAGGGGAATATCAACCAGTACTTCTTCACATTCCCCCACTCTAATAGACTATATTCCAGGACCCTATACAGCCCCGCCAAAGTCGCACTAAGCGACTGCTCCGCCCAGGGGGATCACGACCCTATAACCGAGAGAAATAGGAGGAGACTCATCCTGATATTTAATCACGACACTCACGTAACGAAGAGGCATCGCACAAAGGGGCTTTTTCATTAACTTTGTAGTAAAGACAACGATAGGTCTCCTTGCCCTCCTTCTCGGTCGACAAGGAGCATTTTTCACGCTTACGAAATAGATCTACCCACTCCGATGAAGTCGAGTCTCTGTGCGCTCCTCTGCGCTACGGCCCTTACCGCTACTGCCATCACTGGCTGCGGTACGACCAGACAACATACCGCTGCTCTTAGTCAACGCACCCCACGCCAAGACCGCTATGTGGTCATCCTCTCGCTTGATGGCTTCCGCCCCGACTACCAGGGGCGTTGCGCTACCCCCAACCTCGATGCTATGGATCGTGAAGGGCTTGCTGGTCGCTTCCGCCCCTCCTATCCCACACTGACCTTCCCCAACCACTACTCGATGGCTACGGGGCTTTATCCCAATAATCATGGACTCGTCGGCAATGAGTTCTGGGACGAGCGTGGTGCACGCTATCGACTCGGCGACCGCAAGGCCGTAGCAGATCCCGCCTTCTACAAGGGCGAGCCACTGTGGAATGTAGCGCGTCGCCACGGAGTGAAGTCCGCCAGCTTCTTCTGGGTCGGTAGTGAGACTCCCGTCGGGGGACATCACCCCGACCGCTGGAAGAAGTTCAATGACAAAGTACCCTACACAGATCGTGCTGACTCGGTACTTAGCTGGCTGAATCTCCCTACGGCAGAGCGTCCACATCTGGTCATGTGGTATATCGAAGAGCCCGACCATACAGGCCACCACAACGGCCCTGAGTCTCCTAAGACCCTTCGTATGGTAGAGAAGATGGACTCAGTCATCGGCTACTTCCGAAAGGGGCTCGCCAAGCTCCCCATCCATCAGCAGGTAGACTTCATCCTCGTCTCTGACCATGGGATGCAGTTCTTCGACCGCAGCAAGGCGGTCAATCTCGCAGACTACCTCCCTATTGATAGCTTTGAGCATGTCGCTACGGGGCCCTTCACTCACCTCTATCCCAAGAAGGGCTATACCGAGACGGCATATAAGATCTTGAAGAAGGTACCCCACATATCGGTCTACCGCAAGAGTGAGCTACCCGCTCGCCTGCACTTCGGTAGCAGCCCCCGCATCGGTGAGCTGGTACTCATCGCAGACCTCGGCACGCAGATCTTCTTCCGTCCTCAAGGCATCCCCAAGGACTTCCTCCATGCTGGACATGGCTTCGACAATAAGAATCCTGAGATGTATGCTATCTTCAAGGCTGTCGGCCCAGACTTCCAGCCTGGTCGCAAGGTCTCCAAGCCCATCCCCAATATCACCCTCTACCCCCTCGTCTGCCGTATCCTCGGCCTCCAGCCTGGCGCACATGATGCAGACGAAGCCCTCGCCTCATCACTCCTCAAGAAGAAGTAGCCGCTCTCCCCTATGATCATTGCACAGAAGAAGCGCAAAGAGAATATCGCAGAATACCTACTCTATATGTGGCAGGTAGAGGATCTCATCCGTGCTGCAGGTGTCTCCCCTGAGGGAGTCGAGCAGCTCCTCCTCCCCCGCTACGACGTCGACGAGGAGAAGCGCGCTGAGATCCGCTCATGGTACCTTGAGCTCATC
The DNA here is from genome assembly GCF_000292995.1 of Porphyromonas sp. oral taxon 279 str. F0450. NCBI lineage: Bacteria > Pseudomonadati > Bacteroidota > Bacteroidia > Bacteroidales > Porphyromonadaceae > Porphyromonas > Porphyromonas sp. oral taxon 279. The sequence continues at coordinate 399,133 of NZ_ALKJ01000019.1, forward strand.
GAGATGATGCGCACCGAGGGCAAGGTACAGGCGGGTCACCTTGACGTCAACCGTATCGTACTGATGCAGCTCGAGGAGCTTCACCGCCGCCTCATCAGCAATCCCAATGACATCGTCTACTCGGGACTGCACCTGCAGATACTCCCAGCTCTCATCCAGCTCCGAGGCAAGAATAACGGAGCAGAGGAGAGCGACCTCGAGACTTGCTTTAATGCCCTCTACGGCTATATCACCCTCAGCCTCCAGCACAAGGAGGTCAGCGAGGAGACCAAGAAGTCAATGAAGCAGATCAGCGCCTTCCTCGCTATGCTTGCCCACCGCTACAAGATGGAGCAAGAGGGCATCGAGGCCGAAGACACTACTCATAATTAGATCCCCCTACATGAACGAATATAAGAAAGAGATCGACCAGCGACGTACCTTCGCTATCATCAGTCACCCTGACGCCGGTAAGACGACCCTCACCGAGAAACTCCTTCTCTTCGGGGGGGCTATCCACGTAGCAGGTGCCGTCAAGAGCAACAAGATCAAGAAGACCGCGACGAGTGACTGGATGGAGATAGAGAAGCAGCGTGGTATCTCCGTAGCGACCTCCGTTATGGGATTCGAGTACGCTGGCTACAAGATCAACATCTTGGATACCCCTGGTCACCAGGACTTCGCTGAAGATACCTTCCGTACCCTCACCGCTGTCGATAGCGTCATCATCGTCATCGACGGAGCTAAGGGGGTAGAGACCCAGACCCGCCGTCTCATGGAGGTGTGCCGTATGCGCAAGACGCCCGTGATGGTCTTCATCAATAAGATGGACCGCGAGGGACAGGATCCTTTTGACCTACTTGATGAGATCGAGAAGGAGCTGCAGATACGTGTACGCCCTCTCTCTTGGCCCATCGACATGGGTCAGCGCTTCCGTGGCGTCTACAACATCCACGAGGGGGCACTCAATCTCTTCACGCCTGACAAGCAGCGCATCACCGAGAGCGTCACGATCACGGACCTCAACTCCTCCGAACTCGAGCAGCACATCACACCCGAGCAGGCAGAGAAGCTCCGTATGGATCTGGAGCTCGTCGATGGCGTATACCCCGAGTTTGACCGCGAGGAATATCTGTCGGGCGATATCGCTCCTGTATTCTTTGGCTCGGCACTCAACAACTTCGGGGTGCAAGAGCTCCTCAACTGCTTCGTAGAGATCGCGCCATCTCCCCGCCCCGTCAAGGCAGAGGAACGTGAGGTATCGCCCTACGAACCTGCCTTCACAGGCTTTGTCTTCAAGATCCATGCAAACATGGACCCCAACCACCGTAGCTGTATCGCCTTCATCAAGATCTGCTCTGGTCGCTTCGAGCGTAATGCGAGCTACAAGCACGTACGCCTCGGTAAGAGTTTGAAGTTCAGTAGCCCAACGGCCTTCATGGCCCAGCGTAAGGAGACGGTAGAAGAGGCCTTCGCAGGTGATATCATCGGTCTACCTGACACGGGGAACTTCCGCATCGGTGATACCATCACGGCTGGCGAGGAGCTTCACTTCAAGGGTCTCCCCAGCTTCTCCCCCGAGCTCTTCAAGTACATCGAGAACCAAGATCCGATGAAGACCAAGCAGCTGGCCAAGGGTATCGACCAGCTCATGGGCGAGGGTGTAGCACAGCTCTTCGTCAATCAGTTCAACGGTCGTAAGATCATTGGCACGGTCGGCCAGCTCCAGTTCGAAGTCATCCAGTACCGCCTCCTCCACGAGTATGGCGCCGCCTGTCGCTGGGAGCCTATAAGCCTCTATAAGGCATGCTGGATCGAAAGCGATGATCCCGCAGAGCTGGAGAACTTCAAGAAGCGTAAGTCACAGTTCATGGCGAAGGATCTCGTCGGACGTGATGTCTATCTGGCCGACTCGGGCTATGTACTGACGATGGCGCAGCAGGACTTCCCCAAGATACGCTTCCACTTCACCTCCGAATTCGGTAAATAATACCATATTTTAATTCTACACAATTACATGAAAGCAATCAAGCAAGTAGCCTCCCTACTCCTGGCTACGATCCTCTCGGTGGGTGCCGTAAGCGCCCAGGGGAAGGCAAAGAGTAAGCAGCCCGCTAAGAGCTACCTACTCGAGACCGCTATCCCTAAGCGCCCCGCTGGGCAGCGAGATGTACTCGGACTCCGTCATGCTCCGATGCCCGTCGTTCGCGTCGGCTTCATCGGGCTGGGTATGCGTGGCCCAGGTGCCGTCGAGCGCTTCACCCAGATCGAGGGCGTAGAGATCAAGGCGCTCTGTGACCTTCATCCCGACCGTGTCGAGAAGAGCCAGGCCATCCTCAAGAAGGCTGGCTTACCCGAAGCAGCTACTTACAGCGGCAGCGAAGACGCATGGAAGCAGCTCTGTGACCGCCCCGACATCGACCTGGTCTACATCGCTACCGACTGGGCACGTCACGCCCCTATGATGATCTATGCTATGCAGAAGGGCAAGCACGTCGCTTGTGAAGTACCAGCTGTGACGACCCTCAAGGAAGCTTGGGACGTCATCAACACGGCAGAGCGCACGCAGCGTCACTGCATGATGCTCGAGAACTGCGTCTATGACTTCTTCGAGCTCACCACGCTCAACATGGCTCAGCAGGGCCTCTTCGGTGACGTCCTCAGCGCCAAGGGTGCCTACATCCACAACCTCGAGCCCTTCTGGAAGTACTACGAAGGCAACTGGCGCCTGAAGTTCAATCAGGAGAATCGCGGTGATGTCTATGCGACACACGGCCTTGGCCCAGCTTGCTGGGTACTCAATATCCACCGTGGCGACCGCATGGAGTACCTCACCTCTATGGACGTACCTGCCACCTCTATCCCCCGCTTCATGAAGAAGGAACTCGGAGTAGAGAATCCCGTAGTCAAGAATGGTGAGATGACTCAGACGCTCATCAAGACAGCTCTTGGCAAGACGATCTACCTCGAGCACAACGTAGCTTCTTACCGCCCATACGACCGTATGTATCAAGTCATCGGTACCGACGGCTTCGCTAACAAGTACCCCAACGAAGGCTATGCTCTCCGCCCCACGGAGCAGAACCTCAAGGCTGTACCTAACCACGAAGACCTCAAGAGCCACGACTACGTCAGCGATGCTACCAGAGATGAGCTGATGAAGAAGTACCAGCACCCCATCCAGAAGGAGATCGCTGAGAAGGCTAAGAAGGTCGGTGGTCACGGCGGTATGGACTTCATCATGGACTATCGTCTGATCTACTGCATGCGCAATGGTCTGCCCCTCGATATGGACGTCTATGACCTCGCTGAATGGTCTGTCATCGGTGACCTGACTCGTCTCTCTCTGGAGCACCAGTCTGCACCTGTTGCCTTCCCCGACTTCACTCGTGGAGCTTGGAAGCGTATCAAGGGCCTTCAGCTGCACTTCGCTAAGTAGTCCTTCGAATACTTTCCCCTAAAGACAGAGCGCCCCGATAAGCCTATCGCTTATCGGGGCGCTCTCTTTATATCAATACCTCAGTGCAACCACAGGTAAAAGTCCTGCCAGTCAGTGAGGATATGCAAGGTCAAGCCGACTGCCAGGACACGTAGCCACCAAGGCCATCCCCAGCGCTCATAGGGCAGGAAGAGCATCACCACATAGAGCCCTACCATCGGATAGGAGTGCAGGAGATGTGTCCCGACACTACAGCGATTCGGGTCAAAGATCGGGCGTGCCAAGAGGTGGTCTACGTCGATCAGCATCGTCGATAGAAGCAGGAGATACACCACCGTCCAGCGACGACGCGGCCAGAGCAGCGCTATCACCAGCGGAAAGACGAAGTGCAGACCATAGTGCACGAGTGTGCGAGCGAGCATAGGAGTGGGAGATAAAAGACTCCCCAGGCACGCCATCATGGGGTCCCTGGGGAGTCGCTATGAAGCGAGAGGAGGAAGGGACTAAGCCTCTTCGCCTGCCTTTTCCTTTTCTACGAGGAGGGCAATCTTCTGCTCCGTCAGATGGATGTCTGCTACGAGAGCATCGCGCTTACGCTCTATCTCGGAGAGGAGCGAAGAGCCCGACTTACTACTGATGTTGAGGCGAGTCAGGTTACTCTCATAGGTCTGGAGCTCGCTACGCAGACGGTCCAGATGACGCTGCATACGGCTGTGCTCGCTCTGCAGCGTGGCCCCCTTACCCTCGAGATTACTCAGCGAAGCGCTATAGCCCGAGAGACGACGCTCCTCACGATGACGGCGTAGCTTGCCATGCAGAGCATCGAGCAGCTCACGATAAGCTGCATTGATAGCCTCACGATCCTTGTTGGGGACGAAGCCAGCCTGCTTCCAGCGTTCGTTGTAGCTATTGAGCAGGTCGCGGAGATTCTCTGGTACTTCGCCTTCATTGATAGCCGTAAGTTCCTTGATGATCTCACGCTTTACAGCCAGGCTCTTGCGAGCTTCGCTGTAAGCCTTGTCTCGGCGGGGAGCTTCCTTCTTCTTACGATCGAAGAAATAGTCGAAGCTGGCACGGAACTCTTCCCAGATCTTCTGGCTGTACTTAGGAGATACGGCACCGAGCTCCTGCCATTCCTTTTGGAGAGCCTTGAGTGCGTTGGTCGTTTCCTCCCAAGCGGTGCTATCCTTCAGAGCAGCAGCACGCTCGATGAGCGCACGCTTCTTCTGCAGGATCTCTTCGGTATGCTCGTGATTAGCCTTGAAGAAGTCATTGCGACGGCGGAAGAAAGCATCGATACCGGCACGGAAGCGCTGGTAGATGGATTCGTTGTCCTTACGGGGAGCACGGCCGATCTTACGCCACTCTTCCTGCATAGCCTTGATCTGCTCGACAGCCTTGTTGAAGGCAGAGTGCGAGGAGAGCGGAGCGGAAGAAAGCAATTCTTCCACCTGCAGACAGAGGCGCTCCTTACCTTGGAGGTTCTCTTCCTCAGTGGCCTTACGCTGGTCGTGGAACTCCTGATGACGCTTATGCTGAGCCGTAGCCAGCTGCTTGAATTCGGTGTTGATCTCCTGACGATGCTCCTTTGATACAGGGCCAAGTTCGTGCCACTGCGCGGTGAGCTCCTGCAGACGGCGATAGGCCGCGATCGTATCCTTCACGCTATCGAGCTCACGGAGCTCTGCAAGGATAGCCTGCTTTGCCTCCAGATTCTTCTTGAAGTCGATCTGGCGCAGGTCATCGTTGATAGCCTTGAGATCATAGAACTGATCACGTAGCTCATAGAAACGGCGGTTGAGTACAGTGGCATCCTTGGGATCCAGTTGCCCCAGGGCATTCCACTCATCACGGATAGCAGTGAAAGTCGAGTAAAGGCTCCCAAATTCAGCGCCTTCCTCATTACTCTTGAAGAGATCCTCGAAGCGCTGAAGGAGGGCTTCCTTCTTGACCTTGTTTTCAGCATAGAGCTGCTCTAAGGCCTCCTGACGCTTCTTGTCGTGCTCACGGAAGGTCGAGAGTAGGCCTTCGAGGCGGAGCTCCTGCACTTCGAAGGATTCACGTTGCTCCGTGTCATTAGGATCAAGGCGTTCACGACGACGAATGAATTGACCACGGATATTCTCGACGAGCTTACGCTCAGGAAGTTCTTCTTGTTGGAGGAGTACAGCCAAATGATCGACGAGCTCCTGAGGGCTCATAGACTGGTAGGAGGGAGTCTGATCGAGTGGTGTAGCCGCGTCTTGTGCTGCGGGGGCAGTGTGGTCAAGCTGTGCTTGGTCTGGTGTCTGGAGTTCCATAGTCATTCTCTTCTATATTATAGTGCTATCCCATCCCTACTCTACCCCCTGGAGAGACTGTATGCAAAAGCCTTCGAAGAGGTATAATAAGGACTGAAAATCTTGCTCACTACAAAGCTAAACATTTTTTTCCTTTTGCCCCAATTCTCCAGCCAGGGCTCCCGCTTCAAAATGCAGCCTGCGCATAGACTACCTCGAGCAAGTACTCGGATTTTGATGCGGGAGCCCTGCTGCTTTCTAAGTGCATTGCTATAGCTAAGCTCAACACAGCTTTTCAATTGACCTACCTTGGGAGGAAGTGAAGCGAAGCAATTGAAAGGTAAAACTGCTGCAATAGTTGTTTGATCTCAGACCAGTAGTCACTCCAAGTACAAACCAATAGTCGTTCATATACGAAACAAATAGTCGTTTAGCCCCTGAACTTATAGTCATTCGCACGCAGATCAGTAGTCGTTTACGAATCGACTCAAGCGACGTAGACAGCCACTCAGGTAGCACCCATCTTACGACGAATAGCACTGTAGAAAGTATCTCAAAACGGGATACCACCAGTTCACTATGTATCAATCACTTTGCCTCCTATCCCAAGCCGCTCTGCAATAGAGTAAAATCAAACCAGTACTGGTCGGCGTTCTGACCCGTACTGGTCACGAAGCGAAGTAGTACTGGTCACTATTACCAACCAGTACTGGTCAACTCGTCGAGCAGTACTGGTTACTTTACCCTCCCATAGCTATACATTCCATAGAGCCATATCAAGGCAAGCTACCACCCTCTAAAAGACGCCCTTCGCAAGCCTGACAAACCTCCTCAAGAGAAATATCTGTGAGGGCATCAAAAGCAGGATTGAAGTCGCAACATTTTGAAGCAAATAACGTACCTTTGCGTGTTCATTAAAGACAAGTCAACTACCTATAGATGGAATATAACTTTAGAGCTATCGAAGCACGCTGGCAAGCGTACTGGCGAGCAGAAGACGTATATCGTGTCACGGAAGATCCCAGCCGCCCCCCTTATTACGTCCTGGACATGTTCCCCTACCCCTCGGGAGCAGGCCTGCATGTCGGTCACCCATTAGGCTATATCGCCTCGGACATCTTCGCCCGCTACAAGCGACTTCGTGGCTTCAATGTACTCCATCCCATGGGTTACGATGCCTTCGGGCTTCCCGCTGAGCAGTATGCGATCCAGACGGGGCAGCACCCTGAAGTAACGACTACGGAGAATATCCGTCGCTACCGTGAGCAGCTGGATCAGATTGGCTTCAGCTTTGACTGGTCACGCGAAGTACGCACCTCCGATCCCGAGTACTATAAGTGGACGCAGTGGGTCTTCATCAAGCTCTTCCACTCCTATTATAATAATGCTACAGGCAAGGCTGCTCCTATCTCTGAGCTCATCGCCCACTTTGAGGCCGAAGGGACTAAGGGAATCAATGTAGCCGAAAGCGAAGCGCTCTCCTTCACCGCCGAAGAATGGCGTAGCTGGGATAAGAAGAAGCAGATGCAGACCCTGATGAACTATCGTCTGGCCTACCTCGGAGAGACGATGGTCAACTGGTGTGCTGCTCTCGGCACTGTACTGGCCAACGACGAAGTCCACGACGGTGTGAGCGAACGCGGAGGCCATCCCGTAGAGCAGAAGAAGATGCAGCAGTGGTGTCTGCGCGTCTCGGCCTATGCTGGCCGCCTACTCGACAGCCTCAACGACCTCGAGTGGAGTGAATCCCTCAAGGAATCACAGCGCAACTGGATCGGTAAGAGCGAAGGTGCAGAGGTTCGCTTCCCTCTCGTGGGTGGTGATGGAGCAGAGCTCTCCGTCTTCACTACGCGTGTCGATACGATCTATGGGGTTACCTTCATGGTCTTAGCCCCCGAGAGTGACTATGTACCCATGGTCACTACCGCCGAGCAGCAGGCTGCCGTAGACGAATACCTGGCAGCCACTCGCCGCCGCACCGAGCGTGACCGTCTCTCTGATCGTCGCGTCTCTGGGGTCTTCTCTGGCTCCTATGCGACTAATCCGCTGACAGGCGAAGCGATCCCCATCTGGATCAGTGACTACGTCTTAGCAGGCTATGGGACGGGAGCCGTCATGGCCGTACCCGCTCACGACAGCCGAGACTTTGCCTTCGCTCGTCACTTCGGCCTGCCTATCATTCAGGTTGTCGTCCCCGAAGGCGAAGAAGCTACCGATCCTGCGACTTGGGAGGAATCCAAGGACAGCAAGAGCGGTGTACTCATCAACTCAGGTATCATCACTGGTCTCTCCGTCACGGATGCCATCGCCAAGATGAAGGCACACATCACGAGCGAAGGGCTGGGACAGGTCAAGACGAACTATCGTCTGCGTGATGCTATCTTCAGCCGCCAGCGCTACTGGGGCGAGCCCTTCCCCATCTATTATGATGCCGAGGGGACAGCCCATACCATCAGCGAAGATGAACTGCCCCTCTGCCTCCCCGAGGTAGATAAGTTCCTCCCCACCTCCGATGGTCAGCCCCCTCTTGGTCGTGCTAAGGGTTGGCACACCGCCGAAGGCTTCCCCTACGAGCTAAGCACAATGCCAGGCTTCGCTGGTAGCTCCGCCTATTACCTCCGCTACATGGATCCACACAATGACAAGGCACTTGTCGGTCGCGATAAGAATGCCTACTGGCGCCATGTAGACCTCTACGTCGGAGGTGCAGAGCATGCTACCGGTCACCTCATCTATAGCCGCTTCTGGAATAAGTTCGTCTATGACCTCGGCCTCGTCGTAGAGGATGAGCCCTTCCGCAAGCTGGTCAATCAGGGGATGATCCAGGGTCGCTCCAACTTCGTCTACCGCATCAAGGACACGAATACCTTCGTCTCCCTCGGCCTCAAGGATCAGTACGACACGACCCCCATCCACGTGGATGTGAATATCGTCTACAACGACCAGCTCGATCTCGAAGCCTTCCGTGCTTGGCGCCCCGAGTACGCTACGGCTGACTTCATCCTCGAGGATGGCAAGTACATCTGCGGATGGGCCGTCGAGAAGATGAGTAAGTCGATGTACAATGTCGTCAACCCCGATATGATCGTCGAGCGCTATGGTGCCGACACGCTCCGTCTGTATGAGATGTTCCTCGGTCCTCTTGAGCAGAGCAAGCCTTGGGACACCAATGGTATCGACGGCGTACACCGCTTCCTCCGCAAGCTGTGGGGGCTGTACTACTCTGCCGACGGCCTACGTGTCACTGACACACCCGCTACCAAGGAAGAACTCAAGAGCCTGCACAAGCTGATCCGCAAGGTGACGCAGGACGTCGAGCAGTTCTCCTTCAATACCTCCGTAGCTGCCTTCATGATCTGTATCAACGAGCTGCAGGGTCTGAAGACGTCTTCTCGCGAGGTACTCCAGCCTCTCCTCATCCTCCTCGCCCCCTTCGCTCCTCACATCGCCGAAGAGCTCTGGCATGCCATCGGTGAAGAGACGACCATCGTCGCTGCCCAGTGGCCCGAGTATGATGAGAAGCTCCTCGTCGAGGATAGCTTCAAGTACCCCGTGAGCTTCAATGGGAAGACACGCTTCACCATCGAGCTGCCACGTGAAGCATCTCAGGATGAGATCCGCGCGGCCGTACTTTCGGCTGACGAAGCACAGAAGTGGCTCGAGGGCAAGACTCCTAAGAAGGTCATCATCGTCCCCGGCCGCATCATCAACATCGTATTATAGTAATCACAATAGCTTAACCTCTACCAACCTCACTAACAAGTAACAATGGCACAGAATTTCAATCTGCTGACGTTCCTCGGCCAGAAGTTCAAGGATCTCTTCCATGAACTCTCTCATCAAGCGGTCTCCAAGTACTTCTGGAAAGACCTCCTGATCGTGCTGATGGGTGTACTCCTCTACACTGTAGGCTTCAGCTTCCTCATCTATCCGCAGCGTGTCACCACGGGAGGGCTCATGGGGATCTGTAACATCATCACGATCATCACAGGGATCAAGGTTGACATCCCGTACAACATCATCAACATCAGCCTCCTTGTCATAGCCTTCCTCTTCCTGGATAAGAACTTCTTCATCAAGACCCTCATCGGGATTGGTCTCCTTGCTGTGCTCGTGCCCATCGCTACGCGTACCGCTATTCCCGACCCACGTGTCGAAGAGCTGTGGCATCTGATGGTCCTCAAGGATCAGCCTCTGCTGGCTCTCATCCTCGGGTCTATGATGTGTGGTCTCGGGCTGGGGCTCATCTTCTCTGTGAATGGTAGCTCTGGGGGGACGGATGTCATCGTCGCACTCATCAGCAAGTACCGCAATATGTCCTTCGGGCGCATCTTCGTCGCAGTGGACGGTACGGTGGTACTCTTCTCTTACTTTGCCAACGTCTATCTGGCAGACATCAAGATCGACCCGCTGGTGGCCTTTGACAAGCTCGTCATGTCCTTCATCGAGGTCGTACTCCTGGCGATGACGATGGACTGGTACACGAGTGGCAACCGCCAGTCGGTGCAGTTCATGATCTTCAGCTCGAAGTATCAAGAGATCAATGATGCGATCACCTCTCGTCTGCGTCGTGGCTGTACCCTGCTCGAAGCTACGGGGGGCTACACGGGCCAGCCTCAGAAGGTCCTCCTCGTCGTAGTGCGCAAGCAGCAGTCTGTAGCTATCTCGCGCATCATCGAAGAGATTGACCCCAAGGCCTTCGTCTCCAATGGAGCTGTAAAGGGCGTCTATGGCGAAGGCTTCGAAAGCCTCAAGAAGATCAAGTAAGCCCGATCTCCCTATACCTTATAATATAAGCCCCACCCCATCAAGGCACAGAGCCGTAGGGGTGGGGCTTTTATGTATCTGCCTATATCAGATAAGGTAGTGACACTATATATCCTTATCTTTGCGAGCATAACATAGTCACAAATAATACTACCACATCATGGCTATCATCCAAAGCGTATTAGATACAGACCTCTATAAGTTCACCACGAGCTATGCCTACTCCAAGCTCTACCCTCGAGCCTATGGGCAGTTCCGCTTCATCGACCGTGAGAAGACGACCTACCCTCAGGGCTTTGCCGAAGAGCTAAAGAAGGAGATCCAAGAGATGTCTAAGCTCGCCCTGACTAAGGACGAGGCGAGCTTCCTATATCGCGAACTCCCCTACCTCCCCCCGACGTACATTGACTTTGTACGAGGCTTCCGCTTTGACCCCGAGGAAGTAAAGGTTGAGCAGGATGCTGAGGGCCACCTGTCTATCATCGCCGAAGGCCTGCTCTATCGCGTCACACTTTGGGAGACGCCTATCCTTGCTCTCGTGAGCGAGCTCTACTATAAGATGCTCGGTGCTCAGCCCGACATGGAGTACACCGAGCGCACGATCATCAGCAAGGCTCGTAAGCTCGCTGAGCACGGCATCACGTTCTCAATGTTCGGTATGCGTCGTCGCTTCAGTGCTGCTATCGAAGACCGCGTGACGGAGCTTCTCAAGGAGCACGCTGCTGGCTACCTTTTCGGCACGAGCAACGTCTACTATGCTTATAAGCATGGCCTTCGCGTATCGGGGACTCATCCCCACGAGTGGATTCAGTTCCACGGCGCTATGTTCGGCTACAAGATGGCTAACTACATGGCTATGGAAGACTGGATCAATGTCTACGACGGAGACCTCGGTACGGTACTTACAGATACCTACACGACGGATGTCTTCATGCGCAACTTCAGTAAGAAGCACGCTATGCTCTTCACCAGCCTGCGCCACGACAGCGGGGATCCACTCCAGTTCACGGAGAAAGTCATCGCTCGCTACCGAGAGCTGCGCGTAGACCCCACCATCAAGTACATCATCTTCTCCGATGGCCTCGATCCTGAGCGCGCTATCGAGATCGCCAACTATTGCAAGGGCCGTATCGGTGCCAGCTTCGGTATCGGCACGAACTTCTCCAATGACGTCGGCAATGGTGTGCGCCCTATGAACATCGTCATGAAGCTCTGGAAGTGCAAGATGACAGAGAAGGAGCGCTGGAATCCCTGCGTCAAGCTCAGCGACGTCGATGGCAAGCACACCGGTGAGCCCGAAGAGATCGAGCTCGCTCAGCGTACTCTCGGGCTGCCCGTACAGATATAGTACCTGTGGTTAGCTCACGGAGACGCGTCTGCCTCTACTTTGGCTCGTTCAATCCACTGCATCGTGCCCACCTACATCTGGCACAGTTTGCGCTGGATAGCCTGCCGTGCGATGAAGTATGGCTCGTGCTGAGCCCGCTCAACCCACTCAAGGACCGTGCATCACAGCTCCCCTTCGCTTGGCGAGCAGACTATATACGCCGTCCCATACACGGTGAGCCACGCCTACGACTGATCACGCTGGAGGAGCTACTGCCGCTACCCCACTATACGGTGCGGAGCATAAGAGCGCTACGCCTCCTCTATCCCGAATATGACTTCTCGCTCCTTATCGGGAGTGACAACCTCCGCCTCATAGACCGCTGGTATGACTACCAGCGGCTCTTGAGGATTATCCCCCTGCACGTCTATCCTCGCCCAGGCTATCCGCTGGAGGACATTGACCCTGCAGCCCTTCCCGAAGCGATGCTACATCTCCACCCCGAAGCTCCACAAATGGACTTGGCTGCGACCGAGCTACGTGAAGCTGCACTGAGTGGAGAAGACCGCAGCGCTGAGACAGCTGTCCCCGAGCTCTGGGAAGAGCTCCGAGCACAGCTTCTTTCCCTACAATCCTAATAAGTATCCCTATGACCCCACGTCTAACTTTCCTCCCCGAGTGGGTGGAGCAAGACCTCGTCCTGATCTCTTGGCCCAATGAGACGATGGACTGGGCTTCGCGCTTGCCCCAAATAGAAGCTTGCTACAAGCAGATGGCTGAGAGCATCCTCGCCTACGAAGACCTCCTCATCCTCGCCAAGGATCCCGAGCATGTGCGCAGCCTCCTCTCTGACCGCGAGCACAAGCACGAGCTCTTCATCATGGAGATGGACTGCAATGATACCTGGTGCCGCGACTATGCTCCCCTCTCGCTCCTGCTTACGGACGAAGAGGGCAACGAGCGCCCCATGATCGTGGACTTCACCTTCAACGGCTGGGGAATGAAGTTCGCAGCCGACAAGGACAACTTGATTACGCGTGCCCTCTACCTCTCGCGTGCCTTCGTCCCCGAGACGGCATATACCAATGCCCTTAGCCTTGTCTTCGAAGGCGGCGGTATCGAAAGTGATGGCGCTGGGACGCTACTCTCTACCGAGAGCGTAATCGTCGAGCCCAACCGCAATGCGGGCGTCGATGACGAAGCCCTCCGTCAGTACCTCATTGAGATCCTGGGGGGCGAGCGTCTCCTTACGCTCACCAACGGCCAGATCGAGGGCGACGATACCGACGGGCATATCGACACGCTCGCTCGCTTCCTCACTCCGACGACCATTGCCTATGTCAGCTGCGAAGATCCTAAGGATAGCCACTACCACGAGCTGGAGCGCATGAAGAAGGAGCTCGAAGCACTGCGTACGAAGGACGGTGCTCCCTACGAGCTTATCCCTCTGCCCCTGCCTCCCGCCCTGCATGATGAGGAAGGAGAGCGCATACCCGCCACGTATGCCAACTTCCTCTTCGTCAATGGTGCGCTCCTCGTACCTACCTACGACGTCGAGACCGATGCCGTAGCACTTGAGCGCCTGAAAGCTGCTGTACCCGACCGCGAGATCGTCGCCGTGCCCAGCCGTGCACTCATCTACCAGCATGGTAGCCTACACTGCGCCACGATGCAGTTCCCCCGTGGCTTCATCAACAAGAATAAGTGGAGATAAGACCTATGTCCGAAAAGAGAATACTTCGCGTCGGCCTCATTCAGCAGGCCAACACCGCCGACCACTCCGACAACAAGCGCCGTCTGAAGGAAGCCATCCGCTCGGCAGCAGCCCAAGGCGCAGAGCTGGTCGTACTGCAAGAGCTTCACAACGGCCTTTACTTCTGCCAGACGGAGGATGTCAACGTCTTCGACCAAGCGGAGCCCATCCCTGGGCCAAGCACGGAGGAGTTCGGTGCGCTGGCTGCCGAGCTGGGGATCGTCTTAGTCCTCTCGCTCTTTGAGCGTCGTGCCGCAGGCCTGTACCACAATACCTCCGTGGTCTTGGAGCGCGACGGCTCCATCGCTGGGAAGTATCGCAAGATGCACATCCCCGATGACCCCGCCTACTACGAGAAGTTCTACTTCACCCCTGGGGATCTGGGCTTCGAGCCCATCGAGACCTCTGTCGGTACGCTCGGTGTACTCGTCTGCTGGGACCAGTGGTATCCCGAAGCAGCCCGCCTCATGGCACTCTCGGGAGCCGAGATGCTCATCTACCCCACGGCTATTGGCTACGAAAGTAGCGACGTCGTCGAAGAGCAGAGCCGTCAGAGCGATGCCTGGCAGCTCGTCCAGCGCGGTCACGCCGTAGCCAATGGCCTCCCCGTGATCGCGGTGAACCGTGTGGGCCACGAAGAAGACCCATCGGGTCAGACCAAGGGTATCCGCTTCTGGGGTCATAGTTTCGTCGCTGGCCCACAGGGGGAATTGCTCTGCGAGCTGGGGCAAGAAGAAGCGATCCAGATCGTCGAAGTCAACCTCACCCGAAGCGAATCGGTACGCCGCTGGTGGCCCTTCCTGCGCGACCGACGCATTGATTACTTCGAAGACCTTACGAAGCGCTACCGCAAGTAGTCGCCCTATCCCCTAAAAGCCAAAGCGCCCCGCCCGCAGACAGACCTGCAGGCGGGGCGCTTTACTATGCAAATACCGAGGAAATATCACGCCATATATGCGGGCATTCCACGGTGTATATACGGAGGGAAATTTCCGTATATACAGAAAGATTTTTTCGTATATGCAGAAATTTATTTTCGCATATACGGAAATTTAGCGGCGCATATACGGAAATTTAGCGGCGCATATACGGAAGTTTTACGCCCCATATACGATCGCTTCCTCGGGCGCTTAGAATTAAAGGGCTGACTTCGCCAGTGCGAAATCAGCCCTTTAATTCTATGCCTACTTCCGAGAGCGGAAAGGCTTATGAGCGTACCTCTGCTTGGGGAGTGCTACTTCTTGCGAGGCGCATTACCCTTGCGGATCCAGTCAAGGCTCACACGCGTGAAGTAGATATCGAAGCCGGGGTTATCATCCTCTTCGCTGATGATCCCGATCGTCCCGTCGGGGAAGATCATCAGTTCGCTATAGACCGACTCGCCACGGCAGAGCTCACGCGAATAAGGCCAAGTCTTACCCTCGTCTTCGCTAAGGAAGATTTTCAGGTGGTCGCGCGTGGCGCTGGCGGGGAGGGTGTGCAGAAGGAGGTTTGCATTCTTCTTGCTACCGACGGGTGCGTAGCGGGCGAAGCCACCATTACAAGCATTACCCATCAGTTCATTCCACTGCTTGGGCTCAGACCACGTCTTGCCGCCATCGCTGGAGTGTACGTAGGTACGCGCATTCAGGCCACCAGCACGATTGCGGCAAGAGACCAGCAGCGAGCCGTCGGAGAGCTCGACGATCTTTGACTCGTCGCCATTGACGCGAGCGGTCTCGGAGATCTGCCATGTCTTCCCCTGGTCGTCAGAGTAAGCCAAGACGTTATCAGCGCGTCCCCCCCAAGCCTCCTCCGTACGGATAGCCGCAACGAAGATGATGCGGCCCGTGGAGGTAATGATCCCGTTGCCCGAAGCGAAGAAGCCACCGTACTCGAAGCGATCACGGTAGATAGACTTCGTGATATTGGTCACAGGCTCCCATGTGCGGCCACCATCTGTGCTCTTAGTGAAGTACATCTGGATAGGATGCGTGGCATGCGAAGGATAATGCCAAAGACCAGCGCCACCGACCATCACCATGTAGATCGTACGTCCGTCGGTAGCCATGGCAGCATCACCGTAGCCGTGCTCAGACGTACCGCGAGCCACCGTGATAGGCGCACTCCAAGTCTTACCATCATCTATCGAGCGCTTGATCTCCACGTCGATATCTCCTGGCAGGTCATTGACATTCTTCTTGCGGCGGTCAATGCTTGCCACGAGGGTTCCATCCGAGAGACGGACGACACCGGGGATACGGTAGTGCAGTGAGCCACCTTCGCCAGGTGCCCAGACCAAGCTACGCTGCAGGACGATACCATGGCGGTGCTCCTTCGCATCGGGGAGTGCAGAGAGCTCATAGCTCGACGTCTTCAGCGCACTAAGGCGAGAGACGACTTCCCCACCCTCCTGCGCCGAAGGGGCTATATCACAGACAACCCAGAAGGCATCATCGCTCGAGATCGTCGTACGTGGAGAGAGATCGAGTTTGACGCGAGAAGCACGCTTGACGGGCGCAGAGGCTACGAGCTGCCCGGGCGTGCGATGGTCAAAGCGATCCTTGTTCTTCGTGCGATAGAGCTTCAGCTGACGGACATCCTTAATACGGGAGGTACCGCTGAGATCAATCGTCACGGACTCCAGCGTAGAGCCGACAGCCACGGGGAGCGTAAAGGTGAAGAGCGCTTGGTCGAAGCCACGCCCGATGAGGCTGGCATTCGTCCCATGCTCTTGATAGCGCGCCGTGCTATCCGGACTAACACTCACGAGGGCGATCGTGCTACTAGCTGCTGCGGGAAGGGAAGTCCCCGAGGCAAGCAGCAAGCAAGCCGAGGCTAAGAGGAAGGTCTTCATAAAGGGTTATGATGGGTTAGTGATAAATTCTTCGAACTCAAACGTCAGGTCGTCAGCGAACTCGCGCTGCACGGGAGCTTCTCCCTCAGCCCAAGCCTTGAGGAGCGGCGAGGCAAGGACTTCGCTACGTAGCGCCTCATCCGAGCGTCCCCAGCGCTTGAGCATAAGCAGAGCCGTGCGCTGAAGAGGCGTGGGGAAAGGCACTTCGCTATCGGAGAGGATCTCCAGGACTTCCGAGAGCAAGCGCTTGCGGTGCGCTTCATGCTCGATGTGGAAGCCCTGCGAGAGCCAGCGTGCTAAGATCGTAAAGGCCACGGGGAGTAAATCTTCCCAGCGCTGTGAATGCTCTGTGAAGATCCAGTCAAGCGCCCAATAGGGAGCCTCGGGTATGCGGTCAAAGAAGTGCTTTGCCAGATAGTCACGCAGCTCAGGGTTAGAGAAGGATGAGAGAGCCAGCTGCGTAGCCACTTCGTACGTCACGGCCTCCTCGGGATAGATAAGCTGCCCGATGATCTTCAGCTCACGCACATCTCGGCTGAGGATATAGCGAGCCAGATCGGCAGACTTCGGCTGCTTCTCCGCCAGGCGAAGGATATAGTCCAGCGTAAGGCCAAAGTTGATGCCGTAATAAAGCCCCTTCGAGCGCATAGACGAAGCGACTTGCCCGTCCATAGCATGGCGCAGACTTCCGCGTAGAGCCTTAGCCGCCTCCAGTGTAGCATCGGAGGGCTCGGGGTGACGAACCTGCTCGGCTGTCGTTGGATCTTCGGGGAGCGTGGCATACTCACGGCTGTAGCGAAGCATCTGCTCGGCATAGCCTTCGGTATAGGTCGCACGGACATCGGTGATACCGCCTTCGGCATCGTAGACAAGCTCAAGGCGGGGATTGACAAAGCCCTTGTAGGGGGCGATATTAAGCGTAGCGTAGCGACGCAGCACCTCGGCGTGAAGCTTGGGATCTACGTCGATAGCGTAGCGCTCCACTAAGGCGCGACCTGCAGGCTGATCTCCCTCGCTCTTGATACGTTGTACCTCAGCCAGAAGTTCGGCGATGATGGGGCGAAGAGCTGCATAGTCGTGGACGATAAGCTCCAGGCCGCGAAGCTCAGCAGCGCCCGAAGCAGTGGCACGCTCCAGTACGTAGCGAGCGATGAGAGCACGATTGCGCATGTGGGCTTCCTCAAGGACGTGCCCTGGGCGAATACGTACAAGCTGCGTGACAAGCCCGTTGAGCAGGTAGCGATAGTAGCATGCCTTGTACGCCTCCGTATCGGGAAGGAGCCCCAACTCTACGAGATACTCATCAGCCATATAGTATAGGGCAAAGAGATCGGCACGTGCCTCCTCCAGCGTCGAATGGTAAGCGCCGAGAGCATCAGGCGAGACGCCGTCCAGGAGCTTTCCTGAGCCGTGCCCCAAGCATTCGTGCAGGTCGGTATGTAGGTGCTCCGTCACCCCTTCGTACTTCTCAAGCAGGGCACGGGTAGCAGGATCGGGGACGAAGGCAGCATCCATCCCGCTGTGACGAGCTGCCAAGCGATAGGCTTCGTGGATATTGTCGATGGTGACGGACTTCGATCCGTAGGTCGCACGTATCCAGTCAGCGTTCGGAAGATTGATACCGATGGGCGTAGCGGGATAAGAGTCGCCAGCGAGCATAGCTACCGAGACGACCGTAGCGGATACGCCACGGGGATTCTCCTTCTTGAAGCGGGCATCAATGGGAGCATGCGCTTCGAACCACGCAGCCTCACTGCAGATCTTCACCGTACGCTCGCTCGCCTTCTCGTCACGGATATGCACGAGCGATTCCCACATCCCCTTCATCCCGAGGGGGTCAGTATAGACTTCGGTGAAGCCATTGATGAAGTCCACGACAGGCTCCGTATCGCCGACCCAATGGATAGAATAGCGGTTGTACTCCTCCAGCTCACCCTTCTTGTAGTATTCGATGAGCGAAAGAATAGTCTTGCGCTGGGCTTCGCTCTCAGCATAAGCCACAGCGGCCTTGAGGTGGGCGATGATCTGGCTCAAGGCCTCACCGTAGAGCCCGTCCTGCTTGTAGACCTCTTCGTAGAGCTGGCCGTCTTCGGTCTTTGCTAAGCGGCTATTCAGGCCGAGAGAAGGAGGCTCTTGGCGCTCCTCTTCGGTGAGGTAGTCATAAGCTGCACGGTAGAAGGCTTCGGCCTCGGCTTGCGTGACGTCGGGAGCATAGAAGTTCGCCGAAGAAGCTTGCACCAGGTCGCCTTCGCCACTCTGTACCGTGCGGCGTGGCTCACGCTCGGGGTCGAAGACCACTGCGAGGAGCTCGTCAAGCTCTCTCCCACGGAAGCGGAGGAGCTGTCCTTTGCTTCGCTGTAGCTCTTCGATGCAGCTACGGAGATAGGCTTCGGAGAAATGCGGCTCGAACTTCTCCGAGCCGTAGTGGTGATGGATGCCCGAGGAGAACCACAGGCGGAAGAGATATTCCTCCACACCACGGAAGTCCACACTCGTACGATCGCCTTCGTAGCCGAGGTAGATGCCCTCGAAGAGCGCACGCAAGCGCAGGCCATAGCGCCCATTTTGGTCGAAGGTAATATCGCGGCCAGCAAGGGCAGCTTCACTTAAATGGTAAACAAAAAGCTTGCGCTCCAGTGGCAAGGTTTCGAAGCCTGGGATCTCATAGCGGAGGATCTCCACGTCGGCAAAGCGAGTCACAGAGGCCCCATGGGCACTCGTATAGGTATCTGTTTGCATCAATTCTAAGCGGATAAAGGTGTCCCCACGTCTGGGGCTTGCCTAAGCAAAGATACCGAATAAGAGGCCATTCCCCGAATTTCCCCGTGTAGACAGGGAAAAAAGGCTTCACTCCCCTCCCCTCATAAGGAGCTTTTAGACGAAAGGTATATACCCTTCGAGCAAATAGTATATACCCTTCGAGCAAATGGTATATACCTTTCGAGCAAATGGTATATACCTTTCGACAGCGAGGTATATTCCTCACGACAGCGAGGTATATTCCTCACGACAGCGAGGTATATTCCTCACGACAGCGAGGTATATTCCTCACGACGGCGAGGCATATTCCTTACGACAGCGAGGTATATTCCTCGCAAAGCGCCCAGACTTTACTCACTCCGCAAGTGGCCTTACACAAAGCGCCGCTCCCCCACTGACGGGCTTCGTCAGTGAGGGAGCGGCTGGAGGCTTTCCTCGAAGGGAATAAAGGCAGAGACCTTAGAGCGAGCGAACGAATTCCACGATACGCTCAGCGTGTGCCTTCGCCTCGGCAGGCACGTTCGGATTCGTCAGAGCCATCTGACCATAAAGCGGGAAGGCACCCTGATAGTCCATACCACAGAAGCCAGCCGAAGCCTTGAGCGCTGCAGGCAGGACTTCGCCCAGCTCCCCTGCGAAGGTCGCTGCGCCAACGCCGGTCGTATAGGAGTGAATGAACTTCTTTCCACGGAGCTTGCCGCCCGTGCTACCATAGGCGAAACCATACTGGAAGACTTTGTCCATATAGTGCTTGAGGCCTGCTGGCATGTTGAACCAGAAGATGGGATGGTGGAAGATGATAACGTCAGCTTCTACCAAGCGCTGCTGCTCAAGGGCGATATCGATGGGAGCACAGTTGGGGTAGATCTCTTCGAGATTACGAACCTCAAAGTCAGGCTGTGCCTTGAAGACGTCAAGGATAACCTTCCCAGCGTGGCTGGTGTCGTGATAAGAGTGCGAATAGATAACAAGTACTTTCATTGGGGTAAATATTTGGATGCGCTACGACTGCAGCGCATAGAGATAATACGTGGGGGCGGACTTTTGTTCATAGCCAGTGCCCGACCAAATAGCAGTCGGGCCGACTCCCAAGGGAATCGGCCCGACTTGATTCTGTATGTGGTGCGAAGGAGCAGGTACTCCGTCGCGACTTAGAACTCTGCGTTGCGAGGCGTACGGGGGAAGGGAATGACGTCGCGGATGTTAGCCATACCCGTGACGAAGAGCAGCAGGCGCTCGAAGCCCAGACCGAAGCCCGAGTGAGGAGCCGTACCGTAGCGACGTGAGTCAAGGTACCACCAGAGGTCCTTCTCGGGAACACCTACCTCCTGTGCACGCTGTACGAGCTTGTCGTAGTCAGCTTCACGCTCGGAGCCACCGATGATCTCCCCGATCTTGGGGAAGAGGACGTCCATACCGCGGACGGTCTTGCCGTCGTCGTTGAGCTTCATGTAGAAGCTCTTGATTTCCTTAGGATAGTCGGTGACGATGACGGGGCGCTGGAAGTGCTCTTCTACGAGATAGCGCTCATGTTCGCTCGCCAGGTCGGCCCCCCAATAGACGGGGAACTCGAACTTGCGACCAGCCTTGACCGCTGCCTCGAGGATCTCGATCCCCTCGGTATAGGTCATACGCTTGAAGGGCTTATCCAGTACGAAGCGCAGACGATCAATGAGCTCCTTGTCGAAGTGCTCAGCGAGGAACGTCAGGTCATCCATACAGTGATCAAGCGCCCACTGCACGCAGTACTTGATGAACTCCTCAGCCAGATCCATATTCTCCTGGATCTCGAGGAAGGCTACTTCGGGCTCGATCATCCAGAACTCTGCGAGGTGACGAGGTGTATTGGAGTTCTCCGCACGGAACGTTGGCCCGAAGGTGTAGATACCGCCGAGTGCCAGCGCAGCCATCTCACCCTCGAGCTGACCCGATACGGTGAGCGACGTATGACGAGCGAAGAAGTCTTCCTTATAGTCGATCTGACCGTCTTCGGTACGTGGGAGGTTGTCCAAGTCGAGTGTCGTGACCTGGAACATCTGCCCAGCACCTTCGGCATCACTCGCCGTGATCAGCGGCGTGTGCACATAGAAGAAGCCACGCTCATGGAAGAACGTATGGATAGCGATCGACATGTGGTGACGCATGCGATAGATCGCCCCAAAGGTATTCGTGCGAGGACGCAGGTGGGCGATCTCACGGAGGAACTCCAGCGAGTGCCCCTTCTTCTGCAGGGGATAGGTAGCGGGATCTGCCGTCCCGAGGACTTCGAGTTCGTTTGCTTGTATTTCTACGCTCTGCCCCTGACCTTGAGAGGCGACGAGTTCGCCGACCACGCTGAGGCTTGCTCCCGTGGTGATCTTAGCGAGGAGATCAGCGTCGAAGCGCGTGAGGTCGACGACGATCTGGATATTATGGATCGTCGAGCCGTCATTCAGTGCGATGAAGCTAATAGCCTTATTGCCACGGCGGGTACGGACCCAGCCCTTGACGTTCACTTGCTGTCCAACGAGTGAGCCCTGAAGAAGCTCGATGATTCTGGTACGTTTCATAGATGTATGATTGAGTGGTGTGTGCGAGGTGAGATGTCGACAAGTAGCTATTACTCGAAGGAACCCATACGCAGGTTGTTGACCTCCTGCTCTGTGAGGTAGCGCCAGCGACCTCGGGGCAGGTTCTTCTTTGTCAGACCAGCGAAGTAGACGCGGTCCAGCTTGACGACGTGGTAGCCCAGGTGCTCGAAGATACGACGGACGATACGGTTACGACCCGAATGGATCTCAATACCTACCTGGCTCAAGTCCTCTTCGCTGACGTAGCTGAGTGCGTCAGCATGGATCTCACCATCCTCGAGCTCAATACCCTCAGCGATGCGCTGCATATCCTCCACAGAGACGGGCTTATCCAGCCATGCGTGATAGATCTTCTTCTTCATGAAGGAGGGGTGCGTGAGCTTACTGGACAGATCACCGTCATTCGTGATGAGGATGACGCCCGTAGTATTGCGGTCAAGACGACCGACAGGATAGATACGCTCTTCGCAAGCGCCCTTGACGAGATCCATCACCGTACGACGGCATTCGGGGTCGTCGCTCGTGGTGACACAGTTCTTAGGCTTATTAAGAAGGATATAGACCTTACTCTGGGTCGAGACACACATGCCCTTATACATGACTTCGTCGATACGGGTAACACGTGAGCCCAGCTCTGTGACAACGACGCCATTTACCGTGATCTCACCTGCGGCGATGAGGGCATCCGCCTCACGGCGTGAGCAGACCCCAGCGTTAGCGAGGAACTTATTGAGACGCAGATCCTGCGATGGATCGACGATCTCCTCGTACTTTACGGGTACGGGGAGCTGTGGCTGCTTCTTTTTCTTCTTTGCCTTAGGTGCTGCAGATGGACCGCCCTTCTTGGGACCCTTGCCTGCATACTTCCCCCTATGAGGCTGACCCTCACCGGGCTGACCTGGGGCTACAGAGCGATGGGGGCGCTCGGAGCGGTTGTAGTTGTAGCTATAGCGGCCATCGGCACGCTCAGCCTGATAGCGCTCTTCGTAGCGAGAGCGCTCTACCGAGGAGGAGTAAGAGCCGTCGTAGTTGGAGTGCTCTGCACGCGAGGGGCGAGCAGCAGGACGTCCAGTGTGCATCTGCTGCTCCTCTTCGGAGACGATGAAGACGCGTCTGCGTCGTGTGGGGGTCCCTGAGTTAGGGGTGGATGAGATGTGCTGTCCATCGGTAGAGGCCGCAGGTACGCGTCGCGCGCGAGTAGCTGGGCGCTGGGTAGTCTCCTCGGAGCTACTGTGGTTTGGTCGAGGAGCGAACTCCTTTTCGTCTGCCATGTGGGGTCTTGTTTTGTATACTTATACTTGTCTGAGGGTGTTGAGGACAGCCTCTCGGCTCTCCACTGGTCTGTCGTCCAGATAAGCCCATCAGCCACTCACCCTCTTGGTGCAGGGCCGTCATAGGGTCTGTGGGCTCCAAATATCTGTGGCAAAGATAATAAGATTATATGATATATAGGGTCCGCGAGAGCACTATAAATAAAGGCAATGAGGCGCATAGGAGTGATACACCTATGCGCCTCTTCTTATAGGGGGAGTCTATGCTCGGAGAGCTTAGATGATCGAGTGCTTCTTCGTGAACTCGACGATCTCGTCGATATAGCCGAAGGCAAGACCCGTGACCGTATCTGCACAGCCGTAGTAGATGGCGATACGACCCGTCTCAGCATCGTGTAGAGCGGCACAGGGGAACGTCACGTTGGGGACATCACCCATGCACTCATACTGCTCACGAGGAGAGATGAGGTAAGGGCCAGAGCGGAACTTCACCTTCCAAGGCTCATCGAGATCAAGCAGCGCAGAGCCAAAGGCATAGACGAAGCCATTGCACGAAGCCAGTACGCCGTGGTAGATCAGGAGCCAGCCTTCGCTCGTCTCGATGGGGATAGGACCTGCACCGATCTTCGTGCACTGCCATGCACTATCCTCGAAGGGAGCAGGAGACATGACGTGACGGTGACGGCCCCAGTACTCGAGGTCGGGAGATTCGCTGTAGAAGATATCACCGAAAGGCGTGTGACCATTGTCGCTGGGGCGGCTAAGCATAGCGAAGTTGCCATTCAGCTTACGGGGGAAGAGGACACCATTACGGTTGAAGGGAAGGAAGGCATTCTCCAGCTGATGGAAGGTCTTGAAGTCGAAGGTATAGGCGACACCGATCGTAGGACCGTGGTAGCCATTACACCACGTGACATAGTAGCGGTCTTCGATGAAGACGACACGAGGGTCGTAGCCATAGACCCACTCACCGATCTCCTTGTCTTCGCATTCGAAGGTCAGAGGCTCGGGGTTGATATTCCAGTTGATCGCGTCATCGCTGAAGCCGACGTGCAGACGCATACGGCGGTTCGTATCGTCGCAGCGGAATACCCCTGCATAGCCTTCGCCGAAGCGAACAACAGCGCTATTGAAGATGCTATTGGAGGTAGGCAGCAGGTCGCGTGGGATGATGGGGTTGGCACTGTAGCGCCAGACGACATCCTTACAGCCTTCGGGACGATCTTCCCAAGGCATGTTGGGTAGGGCTTGCCCTACGATCTTAAGTTCACTCATTGTACGTACTATATAATATTGGAGTAGTTGAGAATCTATTTTGAGTCGGACTTCTTAGCCTCTACTGCGTGAGCAAAGGGCAGGCGAATCGCCATGATGATAGCTGGCAGCGTGACCAAGAGGACGATGATGAAGAAGGTCTGGTAGCCGAAGGCCGTCGCGAGCTTACCGCTGAGCATCCCTGGCACCATGACACTCAG
This sequence comes from Porphyromonas sp. oral taxon 279 str. F0450, assembly GCF_000292995.1. Classification (NCBI taxonomy): domain Bacteria; kingdom Pseudomonadati; phylum Bacteroidota; class Bacteroidia; order Bacteroidales; family Porphyromonadaceae; genus Porphyromonas; species Porphyromonas sp. oral taxon 279. The sequence goes on from NZ_ALKJ01000019.1 coordinate 423,589, forward strand.
GTTCATCAAGCTATTAGCAAAAGCATAGTGAGCCATCTGATACTTCCCTGGAGCGATCTGCTGCATCATGAAGAGCGTGATCCCGACGAACCCGAAGCCATAGCTGAAGTATTCGAAGACGATACCCGTACCGATCCACCAGAGGTTAGAGGGCTGGAAGATAGCCAAGATCAGGTAGACAGCGAAGGGAATATTGAAGATACAGACCAGCGAGAAGAGTGTCTTCTTCAGACCAAAGTGCGAGATATAGTAGCCTGAGAGGATGGAGCCGAGGATAAAGGCAATCGTACCTGCCGTGCCATAGATCAGACCATAGTTCTCATTGGAGAGTGCTATCCCACCCTTAGAGATCTCATCCTTGAGGAAGATCGGAGCGATCTTCATCGCAAGGCCTTCGCCCAAGCGATAGAGGAAGATGAAGATCAGATAGAGATAGATGTGCTTCTTCTCAAAGAATGAGATGAAGACCTGAACGAGCTCCTTCCAGCTCTCGTCCGCAGAGCGGCGTACGCGTGCAGCTTCGCGGGGAAGGCTACGCATATGATATAGCGCAAGTGCGAGCATCAGCACAGCACAGATCCCCATGATGACCATCCAAGCCTTCTCCAGCCCCATACTCTTCGAGAGGTAGCCAGCCAGATAGACAAGCCCGCCATTAGTCAGGATCTTAGCGAGGTTATAGAAGGCACCTTGCCAGCCAGCGAACTGTCCCTGCTCTGCTGGGCTCAACTCCTGCATATATACCCCGTCCCCAGCGATATCGTGCATAGAGCCACTAATAGCCAGCACCCCCATCAGAGCGATAGAGATAGAGAAGAAGCTCGGCAGGGGTAGCGAGAAGCAAACCAAGCCGAACATCAGGGCTGAGATCGCTTCGGTGATATAGATATACTGGCGCTTCGTCCCGAAGAGCTCCATAACGAGGGAGAAGAGGGGCTTCAGCGACCAAGGTAGGACTAAGAGCGAGGTCCAGAAAGTCACCGCCTCCTTGTCAATACCGAGGTCAGTGAACATGAGGACGGAGACAAGCGAGAGAGCAACGTATGGTAGCCCCATACCGAAGTAGACGCTGGGTACCCAAGCAATGGGGTTACGTCGCTTCGCGCGGGACACCTCTGTAGTAAGGGTTTGTTCTTCCATATAATAATGATGAGTAAGCGTGCTATTGTTCCAAATTCGAAGTGCCCAAAGATAGCAAAAAAGCGCCGACACCCAGTGGATCTCTGCAGGCTTTGAAGGCAAGCCAAAGAGATGCATTAGATAACCCTATCTGATGCGCAGGCAGTCGTACCTTTTTTCGCTACGCTGAAAGTAGTTTACCCACGAGCGAAGCACAAGGCCATCTCTTCACAGCTTGCACTCTCCTCCTTCGGACTTCTCAGCTTAAAGCCTCCGATTTCCAAGGGTAGAAGGTACGAGTAATGAAAAGGCGGGCTTGCACAATGGTCTGAATAGGTATATGGGTGCGTGGAGTAGAGCTATATAGCTTTGGACTGATTCCTATATAGCTTTGCTTGGATTCCTATATAGCTTTCGGTGCGAAGCTATATAGCTTTGTGAGGTGATCTATATTTAGGTTGTTGCTCCACGTAGGGGTAAAAGTTACGGACGAGTGGCAGATAAGTTTGGGCTACGTACGTGGATCTAATATCTACGTACGTGGATATTTGGACTGACGTGCCTGGTCTTTAAGACTACGTGCATAGATAGAAGAAAACTACTACGGGAAGACGCTTTTCTCTTCACGAGAAGGACACTTTTCCCTCCGCTGGATAACGAGGAATACGCGCGATAGGGCGAAGGGCTTATGTATCTCTTCGGAGAGGCATATCGGTGTGAGCTGGGCGTTCGATGCCTTAGCACCCGAAATAGAGGACTGGACTCTGAAGCGACAGGCTCCACGGGTTCATTTTTCACCCTTATACAGCTCCCGCAAGCGTACCATACTCAGACAAGCTCAATCTTGGGATTAAGAATGAGAGAAGAATAGGCATTTAGTCTACGAGACCTGCGGGATATCCCAAAAGGTAAACCCGCTTCGTAGCGCGTGTGATCGCCGTATAAATCCAGCGAACTAAATTGCGATCTTCGGGGAGGTAGCCGACGAAGCTTAGGTCAACAAAGACGCAAGCCCACTGTCCCCCCTGTGCCTTGTGTGCCGTGACGGCATAGCCATACTTCACCTCCAGCGCCCCCCAGAAGGGATCACGGCGTATAGCTTTTCGGCGATCCGTGACCGAAGGGATATCAGCATAGTCTGCTGCGATTAGCTCAAAGAGTCGCTGACGCTCAGCCTGAGTGCGCTGAGGAGTGGGATCTTCGAGCGAAGTAAGCAGGAGGCGCACCTCCAGCGAGTCATCTCGATCGGGGAGGTAAATGGTAGCATCGGCGAAGTGCAGGCCATACTCGTAGTAGTGGCGACCGATACGCTGCACTTCGATGATCTCACCGTTGGCAATGAAGTCAGATCGGTCGGGGCGCTTGGTGTAATGGTAGTTATTGCGAGCGACGATGAGGCGTTCACCTCGCACCACAGGCTCTTCCTCATAGAAGAGGACAGAGCTACGGATAGCATGGTTGCACTCCAGGGCGAGCTTATTCGATGGGCAGATGACCAAGCATTCTTCCTCCCCATACTTGCGGTAAGCCTCATCCAGCCTCTCGATGAACGTCCCGCCTTCAACTGGGAAGATCCCTCGCCATCCCTCTGTCTCCAGATGAATCGGCAGGATCTCCTCGGGATCTTCATCAGCATATTCGTCCAGAAGCTCACGGAGCTGGGTAGCATTATGCAGGATCCCCCCACGCTTCTGACGCACGACTTCACGCAGCTCCATCCCGTAGACATGGAGCCCGTAGCGTGAGGTAAGGACCTCTGCATTGAGCGCATCGCTGAGAGGAGTACCCACGGGAGGGAGCTGAGCCGTATCACCGACAAAGATGAGCTTAGCCTCATCCGCAGACCAGACATAGGACAGGAGGTCATCAAGAAGGTTGCCCGAGCCAAAGGGCGTCATCTCACCCATATCCCCTGAGATCATCGATGCCTCATCGACGATGAAGAGTGTCGGAGTCGCCCCGCTTACTCGTCCCAGCTGAAAGCTTCCACCCTCCTCCTGCATCTGCGTTGAGGCACGATAGATCGTGCGGTGAATCGTCGAGGCAGGGCGACCCGTAGAGGCGGACAAGACCTTTGCAGCTCGGCCCGTCGAAGCCATGAGCTCCACACGCAAACCCGCTCGCTGAGCCAGATCAGCTATCGTACGCAGAAGGAACGTCTTTCCCGTACCGGCATAGCCTGTGAGGAGGAAGAGCGCATAGGGCGAGGGCTCTTCTATATATTCGTAAAGGGTACCCAGTGCTTCCCGCTGGTCGCTGGTATAGCCATCCAGCGGAAGAGAGCTGAGGGCGCTAAGGAGCGCTGTATACGGCATGTAATAATAATTTCTATCTTTGTCCGTGTGAAGTTACGAATTATAGGCATAGGAACGGTCTTAGTAGCTCCACGCAATGAGACTCGTCTAACTCAAACTACTACATAGATCCAACAATGAAGAAAGTTATCCTCGCATTAGTAGCCTTGGCCGTAGTGGCACTTGCCTACATCACGATCCAGAGCGTGCTGGCACCAGTAACCTTCGACAAGAAGCAGAAGAAGATTGAGGTAGAGCTCCAGAAGCAGCTCAAGAAGATCGCAAGCCTTGAAGAAGCCTACAAGAGCGTCTACGACAAGTACGCCAACAAGGAAGAGCTGATCGACTTCGTACAGAATGGTCGTGTATTCTACATCCGTGCAGAGGGCGACTACACCAGCGCCATGCGTGACCAGGGCCTCACCGAAGAAGATGCAGCTCGTCGCGGGCTCATCCGTCGTGACACCGTCTGGGTCGCAGCTAAGGATACCCTGCTGAACGACGGCACGGATCTGGCTAAGCTCTTCATCATCCCCAACAACCCCGACTCTTCTATCCAGGTCGTAGCCAGCTCTATCGAGCAGGAAGTGGGCGAACTGAAGATCCAGATGCCCGTCTTCCAGGCATCAGCTTCTTACGAAAGCTACCTGAATCCTCTGAAGAACGAGCGTCGTGTACGTGAGAAGGTCGAAGCTGCTAAGGCTAAGACGAACGCCTTCCCCGGTCTTCGTGTCGGCTCTCTGACCGAAGCTAAGACGAACGGTAACTGGGAGTAATGACTCCGATACCACAGATCACAGCAGCTGAGGCTGCTCACTACAGCTTGTCCATCCGAACCACTTCGGGTGGACTTGCTTTTTGTATCACCTCCGAAGGGACGGAGGGTGCCGATGCTCCCCGCTGCATCCATAGCGGGAGACTCGAGGCATCGGCTTCGGCACACTCCGTCTACGAGGTTCTGCAGGAGCTGTACTTCACGTATGAGTTCCTCAGCTACCCCTACCGCTCCGTCCAATTCTTCTATGAGCCTGAGCAGGCTGTACTTGTCCCCACGTCCCTTCTGCAAGAGGGAAGAGATGAGCTTTGGCTCCCCCACTCCGAGGACGCTGCAGGGTCACGACAAGGTGAGGCCTTGAGCGCCCTACGCTACACGCTCCCAGACGACGCGAAGACCTTCGTCCTCAGCTGGCAGCGCGAAGCCTATCAGTTCCTTCGCCGCACGCTCCTGCTTGTCAAGCCCGAGCCACACTTCGCACCCATAGTAGAGGAAGAGCGGTCGAAGAGTAGAGCGGCCCAAGGACGTGAGCTCCTTCTCCTCCTTCGCTCCAGTGCAATGGACCTCTTCATCATCGCAGGCGGAGAAGTCGAGGCATATAATAGCGCTCCCATCATCTCGGGGCACAATGAGGAGATCGTAGCAGGCGAAGTCGTCTTCTACACCTTCGCCTTCTGGCGCCACTTCGCTCTTGAGGGGAATGCAGACCGCCTCACGATAGCCTTCAGTGAGGAAGAGAAAGCCCCTGCACTTGCACAGCTCCAAGGAGCGGCCCGCGAGGCGAGCGAACTGCTTCGCCCCTATATCTCACAGATCACCATCCAGGGTTACCGTAGCCTTCCACACGCTGGGAGCGAGGCAGCCACATCCCCACAAGCTTAAGAGAACATGCGCATCATCGGAGGTAAGTACAAGCGCCGCCGCTTCGACGTACCCAAGAGCTTCAACGCCCGCCCCACGACAGACTTCGCCAAGGAGAACCTCTTCAACGTCCTTCAGTACTACATCAACTTTGAGGATGCCACGGCTCTTGACCTCTTCAGCGGGACGGGCAGCATATCGGCAGAGCTCATCTCCCGAGGCTGTAGCCGTGTGATCGCGCTCGAGCAGCGACGGGAGCACGCACTCTTCATTCGCTCCATCGCTCGCGAGCTGAAGGAGGAGGGGCGCCTGCAGGTCTTGCAGTCCGATGTCTTCCGCTACCTCCAGACCTCGAAGGGCGGAAGGTCGCAGTTCGACTTCATCTTCGCCGACCCACCTTACAAGCTGAAGGAGATCGCTACCCTCCCGCAGATGATCCTTAGCTCAGGGCTCCTCAAGAACGACGGCGTCGTCGTCGTGGAGCATCCTGGCACGTATGACTTCTCCGAGCTCCCCCACTTCGCAGAGCACCGCGAATATGGCTCGGTCAACTTCTCCATCTTCACCCTCGCCGAAGACGAGGATGAAGGCGAGGCCGAAGAATAGCCCAGCTATGCTCAACGAGGAAGGAGCGACCAGCGAAGCCCAGCTCTTGGAGCTCTTGGCGCTACGAGCAGCGGGCCTTCCGCCACGCAAGCTCCTTCGCCTCTTCCTCTCGGACGAAGCTAAGCCTGCCGAACTTCCCTTAGATCTACCGACTGACATCGATTGCTATCGTGAGATGATCGAGCGAGCCCTTCCTCTGGCCGAGGAGGAGCTCGCTCGCTGTCGTCAAGCGGACATCACACTACTCCCCTACTTCACCAGCGACTACCCCGTAGCTCTTCACGCCTTGGGCGGAGCGCGCCCCGTGCTGCTCCATGCTAAGGGCGACCTTGGTTTACTTCAAAGTCCCGCCTCCATCCTCGGCATAGTCGGCACACGCCAGCCAAGTCCCGAAGGTCTCGCCGCTGCCCACCGCATAGCCTACGAAGAGGCGGAGAAGGGGCGAGTCATCCTAAGCGGCCTGGCCTATGGGTGTGACGCCGCAGCCCACCACGGGGCACTCGAAGCGACAGGGCGTACCATCGCCGTCATCGCCACGGGCCTTGACCGCGCACACCCCGAGGCACATCAAGCACTCCAAGATCAGATCATCGCCTCGGGGGGGCTTGTGCTCTCCGAATATCCGCTGGCTACGCCCGTCGACACGTACCGCCTCGTTGCTCGTGACCGCCTGCAAGCCGCCCTCAGCGCCGAGCTTCTCGTCATCGAATGCGGTGCCCAAAGCGGCACGATGCACACCGTGCGCTTCGCCGAAAGGTACCACCGCCCGATCTTCGCACTCCCTCCCCACACCGACCGCCTCCCCTCGCTGGAGGGGAATAGACAGCTCCTCCAATCTGGGCGCGCTAAGCCCTGGTAAGAGCGCCTTATATGCGGAGGGAAACTTCCGTATATGCGCAGCGAAATTTCTGTATATACGAAAATAAACTTCTGTATATGCGAAAAAATATTTCTGCATATACGGAAATTTTCTTCCGCATATACCCAAGGAAATCGCTGTATATACGCTCATCTTTCACCTCCCTTTCAGCTCTACGACGAAGCCCCTTTGCCCTCGCTCCGACAGCTATGATCAGAGTGCTCGGACAAGCAAAACGAGCGCTCCCCGCATCCAGCTGAGACAGCCGAATGCGGGGAGCGCCTTATGAAAAGAGGTAGCCGAAGCTATGTCTTCGCTTAGCCTTCGATAGCCGCGATACCGGGGAGCTTCTTGCCCTCGATAGCTTCGAGAAGCGCACCACCACCCGTGGAAACGTAGGAGACCTTGTCAGCGTAACCGAACTTGTTTACGCAAGCGACACTGTCACCACCACCGACGAGTGAGAAGGCACCGTTAGCCGTAGCTTCAGCGATAGCAGCAGCTACAGCACGTGAGCCATCAGCGAAGTTGTCCATTTCGAAGACCCCCGTAGGACCGTTCCAAAGGATGGTCTTCGAGCCAAGGATGACTTCGCGATAAGCCTTGATGCTGTCGGGGCCGATGTCCATACCGATCCAGCCAGCGGGGATATTATCGTTCTGAGCGAAGTCCGTCTTAGCATCATTGCTGAAGGCATCAGCGATCTTCGAGTCTGTAGAGAGGACGAGGTTCACGCCGTTAGCCTTAGCCTTAGCGACGATCTCGCGAGCCAGATCCAGCTTATCATCTTCGCAGAGGGAAGCACCGATGTTGCCACCAGCAGCCTTAGCGAAGGTGTAGGTCATAGCACCCGTGAGGATGAGGTTGTCTACCTTGCCGAGGAGGTTCTCGATGATGTCGATCTTAGAAGAGACCTTCGAGCCGCCCATGATAGCGGTGAAGGGACGCTGGATATCCTGCATGACCTTGTTCACAGCATCTACTTCCTTACCCATGAGGTAACCGAAGAGCTTGTGGTCAGCATCGAAGTAAGCAGCGATGAGCGCCGTAGAAGCGTGAGCGCGGTGAGCCGTACCGAAGGCATCGTTGACATAGACGTCAGCAAGAGCAGCGAGCTTCTTGGTGAATTCCTTCTGGCTTTCCTTGATCGCCTTCTTAGCAGCAGCCTTCTCTTCGTCAGAAGCATCTTCGGCCAAGCCACGGGGCTTGCCTTCTTCTTCAGCGTAGAAGCGGAGGTTCTCGAGAAGGAGAGCTTCGCCGGGCTTGAGGTTAGCAGCCAGCTCACGAGCTTCTTCACCTACGCAGTCGGGAGCGAACTTGACATCGACGCCAAGGCACTTAGACACGTGAGCGAGGATGTGGCGGAGGGAGAACTTATCCTCGACCTTCTTAGGACGGCCAAGGTGAGAGCCGATGATGACCGAGCCACCGTCAGCGAGGATCTTCTTGAGGGTAGGGAGAGCAGCGCGGATACGCGTGTCGTCGGTGATGTTGAAGTCTGCGTCGAGGGGCACGTTGAAGTCCACACGGACGAAAGCCTTCTTACCAGCGAAGTTGAACTGATCAATCGTCATAGAGTAATTGAGCTAATAATACATTACTTGAATTGCCCACAAATGTACGTAATTATGAGCACTTATGGCTATTATCGTTATCTTTGTGACAGTATATATAATGCACTAAGAGTATGAATAGTCGCCTCGCCGAGCAGATATCTTACCTCCTACTACGCCACGAGTACGTCGTCGTACCCCAGTTGGGTGGATTCATCAGAGAGAAGCTCCCCGCCAGCTATGACCGTAGCAAGCATCTGGCCTACCCTCCCTCTGCCGAGCTCCACTTCAACGCCGAGATGACCCACAGCGATGGGCTTCTCGAGGAGCGCTATGCCCTTCTCCTGGGGCTATCACTTCGTCGTGCTCGCCTCGTACTCGAGGAGGAAGTAAGCCAGCTGCGTCACCAGCTCATCCAGCAGGGCACGTATCATCTCTCAGGCATCGGGGAGCTCCAGCTCTCCCGCGAAGGGCACCTCAGCTTCACGCCAGATAGCGCCGCCCTGGCTACAAGCGCCAGTGCTTACGGCTATGCCCCCCTATCTCTCCCCACACTGCCTCAGGCGATCAGCAGCAGACGAGCACTCTTGAGCGAGCAGGACAGCCGCTATATCTCCCTGCGCCTCCCCAAGCGTGCGCTGGGCTATGCAGCTGCCGTCGTCATCGCCATCCTTGCACTCCTCCCCTGGGGGAACAAGGTCGAGACGGAGCAGCACTATCAGGCAGGCTTCACTCCTTCCGTCGAAGTGGCACGCCAGCTCTTCGGTGAGGAGAAGAAGGTCGATGCTTCTACCGAAGCCACAGCCAAGGACGAACAAGGCAACCTCCGCTGGTCTACCGAGCAGGACGGCCGCTACTATATCATCATCGCTACCGAGCGCACCGAGGAGCGTATCCAGACCTACGTAGAGCAGGCTCGCACTACCCTCCCCGAAGCCTCGCTCACAGCACTGCGTTCTCCCCATGGTCGCACGATTCGTCTTGCACTTACCTCCTTTGATTCCTCTGCTGAGGCCTATGCTTACCTCAACGAGCTGGTGAAGGAGCATCCTGCCCACCGCTCAGCGTGGGTCTTCCACAACAACTAAGACTTAGCTGCTCCCAAGACGACAGCAGCTCCTCTCCATACAAGTGGAGTCCATCTCCCCACACGACATCGTCACACAGATTAAAGCCGAGGCCCTTCGCCTCGGCTTCTCTGCATGTGGCATCGCAAAAGCCGGCGCTGTCCCCGAAGCTATTCTGCAGGAATACGACTCATGGATCGAGACGGGCTACCATGGTGATATGGATTACTTAGCCCGCAATCGTGAGCTAAGAAGTGACCCGCGCGTGCTTCTCCCTGGGACAAAGACACTCATCATGGTAGCGATGAACTACTACCCTGAGACGAAGCAAGCCCCCGAAGCCCCACAGTTCGCCTACTATGCCTACGGGCGAGACTACCATAAGGTCGTCAAGAAAAGGCTTGACCAACTCTTAGCCTTCATGCGCTCCGAGCTACAGCTCCCCGTCACAGGGCGCGCCTTCTCTGACTCCGCACCGATCATGGAGCGCTATTGGGCCGAGCAGGCAGGGCTTGGCTGGCGCGGAAAGAACAGCCTACTCATCATCCCACGTGCAGGGAGCTACTTCGTCTTGGGTGAGCTTCTCATCGACATAGAGCTACCGACGGACAGCCCGATGCGCAACCTCTGCGGACGCTGTGAGCGCTGCCAGATCTCCTGCCCGACAGAGGCTTTCCTCGAGCCTGGGCGTATCGATGCACGCCGATGCATCAGCTACCTCACCATCGAGCAGAAGGGTGAGATCCCCCCCGAACTCCGCGAACGCATGGGACGTCGGGTCTACGGATGTGATGCCTGCCAGCAGTGCTGCCCATGGAACCGCTATGCTCGACCCACGACCATCGCCGACTACACTCCACGCGAAGCCCTGCTCTCCCTCTCCCCCGAGGAGCTCGAAGCGATGAGCGAAGAAGAGTACTTAGCTCTCTTTGCTGGCACAGCTGTCAAGCGAGCAGGTCTTGCGGGCCTACAGCGCACGATGCGTGATCTGCGAGACAACTTCACCTTGCCCATAGACACCGCTTCTACTTCAAGCGCAGTCCGTCGCTTCATTCGCCCTACCACAGACGATACCACCTCCGAGGGCTAAGCCACACTCGACCAGATAGGATCAGCTCTCTAACAGACGAAAAAAGGGCTACCCAGAGTAGTATAGGAATAAGACTATACTGATCAATAAAGCAACCTATATTGGTCAGCGGGTCAACCTACTATTAGGTCGTTGCTCTGCGTAGGGATAAAAGTTATGGACGAGTGGCAAATAAGTTTGGACTACGTACGTGGATCTAATATCTACGTACGTGGATATTTGGATTGACGTGCCTGGTCTTTAAGACTACGTGCGTAGATAGAAGAAAACCACTACAGGAAGGTGCTTTTTCTTCGCGAGAAGGACACTTTTTCCTCCGCTGGATAAGAGGAGCACTCGCGATAAAGCGAAGGGCTTGTGTATCTCTTCGGAGGGGCATTATCGGGGAGCTGAGCACACGATGCCTTAGCACGATTAGTAGGGGGAAGGACTCTGAGGCAACAGTCTCATATTGGTTGAGCCAGTGACCAATATAGATTCACGGCCATCATGAATAAAAGAATGCCTAAAACTCCCCTTATAAGGGGATATATCCCTGGATGAATTATCACCCACCTTCTTCTAATCCATTCAGTTCTTGTACCTTTGCAGACGAATGCACGAGATGACCACCATCCTTAGCTTAACACACTTAATCCGTAGATGAAACAAAGCCTTCGCCTCGGCCTTCGGGCTCTCGTCCTCACGAGTCTTTCCCTCCTCTCTGTACCCGCCATGGGGCAGAATATCCAGCTGCACTATGACCTGGGTCGCTACCTCTACCCCAAGGTACAGGCTGACCGTCCGCGCATGACGATGACCGTAGAGCAGCAGAGCCTTGACCGCTTCGGCGATACGTTCTACTTCGTCGATATGTCCTTCCTCCAGCAGGGAGCAGTGAATGCCAACTGGAAGTTCATGCGCAACCTACGCTTTTGGCAGGGTCCACTCTCTTGGCACGTGCGCTATGACGGCGGCCTGCGCTTCATCAATGCCAATGCTCCCGAACCTGTGGGCTCACGTGCGATCTCGCTCAATGATGCCTTCATGACGGGGGTGACCTACACCTACCTCAGCCCCGAGCGTCGCACGATGCTCAGCCTCACCCCACTCTACAAGTATATACGTGGGATTGCCCAGCCACACAACTATGAGCTCTGCGGAGTGTGGAAGTTCGCTCCTGGCAATGGTCTCATCACCGCTACGGGCTTCTTCAGCTGGTGGCATCAGAAGGATCCCCGCATCGGTTGGGGCACAGACTTCAAGTTCATGTCGCAGCCACAGGTGTGGTGCAACCTCAATAAGATCCCAGGTGTCGCACCAGACTTCAATCTCAGCATAGGTAGCGAAGTGCGCATATCGAAAAATGTTGATGCCCCTCAGTGGCTCGTAGCACCGACACTCGCCCTCAAATGGAGCTTCGGTAAATAGCCCCGAACGTATCAAATAAGCGAAGCCCTTAGGACTGATCAGTCCTAAGGGCTTCTTCTTATTTCATCGCCTTCAGCACAAGCTGTAGCAACCTCCCGCTCGGGCTTGTACCCAACCATCCAGCTCGAGATCAAAGAGCTCACTTCGGACGGTCATCAAGTCCATACCCGATAGGCGGGATAGCTCATCGACAGAAAGCACACCCTGCTCTATCAAGATAGCGAGCAAAGGATGAGGTGGATACTCCCTCGCGGGAGAAGGGAGAGCTGGCTTTTCTACAAGAGGGGTAGAGAAGGGATGTGCTTCTACTCCTTCATCCAAAGCCCCCCACCCCAGCTCCTTTATCATCGAGGACGCTCCAAGATAGAGATGGGCACGCTGCTCCTCGATGAGCTTATGACATCCAATACTCTCAGGATCGGTCAAGCGACCAGGACAGGCGAAGACTTCGCGTCCCGATTCCAGAGCATAGCTTGCCGTAGAAAGCGACCCACTATGTTCGCCCGCCTCGATGACGATAGTTGCGGCACTTAGCCCGGCGATGATACGGTTACGCGCAACGAAAGCCTGACGATAGGGCTTTACCCCTGGCGGATATTCGCTTACCCAAGCACCTCCATCACGCAGGATCTGCTCGGCGATCCGCCAGTGCGCACTCGGATAGAGCGTATCCAACCCATGGGCGAGCACAGCCACCGTCGGAAGACTCAGATTTAGCGCAACCTCATGAGCCTGTATATCGACTCCGTAGGCCAGCCCACTGACAATCGTAGATGCAGGGCAAGTAGCCGACAGCTCTCTCACCACCTGCTGGGTAAGTACACGGCCATAGTCGGAGATACTTCGCGTACCGACGACACTCACATGCTTACGCTCCGCCCAAGCTACATACTCCCCGCGCACATACAACACCATGGGTGGAACGGCAATCTCACGAAGAGGCGCTGGATAGTCCTCACTAAGAAAGAAGATGGGGCGAATACCTTCCCTCTGACAACGCTCCTCGATACGCAGAGCCTCTTCAACCATAGTAGGCGAAGCCAGCTGCTGCGCTATACGCTGAGGCAGTCGGGGAAGGATACGAGCACGAAGCTCCGCATCAGTGAAGAGAGCCGTAGCAGAACCAAGGGCTTCGATGAGCTCAATAGCAGAGCGAGGGCCGACGTACTTAGTGAGGGAGAGTGCAATGGTATAGGTCCGCTCGGTCGGAGTAAGGCTGGAAGGCATAGATGCTAAGGTGAAAGTAGTAGAGAAGGCTGAGCCCCCGCCCTTCTCCAGCGGAAGGAGAGAGGCGAGGGCTCAGTCGAAAGTATTGGAAGAGGTGTGCGAAGCGGCTTAATGTGCCAGCATATCTTCGGTGATGTTGGTGAACTTGTTGTCCTTGATATTACGGTAGGCAACAGCAGCACCATCCCAATACGTGGGGAAGCCACCACGAACTGCTCCGATGAAGATCAGGCGGATCTTGTGCCAGCCAGCCTTCAGAGCTACGCTCTTGTCTCGACGGCTCGACTTAGCTACTTCACCGCTATTGTCGATGAGGAGCTTGCCATCGATATACATCTGATCAAGGTCCGTAGAGAAGACATAGACACCATCCTTGGGAATCTTCACATAGCCATCACCGATGACAGCCTTAGGCTTGATCTCTGCCATGTGATTCTTAACGACGTCAGGACGAAGGTCTTGAGGATGCTTGGCGATACCCTTAGTCCAGTTCGTCACACCAATAAGATCAGTAGCCTGATAGTAGTCTCCAATAGAGGTCTTCGTAGCCAGACCTGGCTTGAGGTTAGCAACGGTAGCTGCAGGAGCAAGAGTCTGCTTCTCAAAGGTAATCTCACGTACGGGGCTTGTCTTACCTGAGGGAAGGATAGAAGCTACACGGATGACTTCGCTCTTGGTGACCTTGAGAGGCATGGTGTAGCTCTCAGAGGACAGCGTGGGCGTGCTACCATCACGCGTATAGACGATACGGATAGGGCGGGTCGTCTTGAGAGACAGCTCAGCGCTATCGGTGAAGGCGATGAAGTTGAGCGAAGCAACCGTCTTCTCGTAACTATCCTTAGGATTTACGTTAGGCAGAGGCTGCTCTGGCTGAGGGATATGGTAGTTCGCACCATGCATATCAAGGCGGACATACGCATTGTCAAGACGGCGATTGAAGTCCTTGAAGTCACGACCAGAGATGGGCGACCAGACGGCTTCTGCAAGAGCGATCTCACGAGGGAAGGCACGGTACTGCATGATCTCTGGGGTATAGAGATACTCAGCCCAGAGGTTGGTCTGTGCCCCCTTGATGTGGTGACGCTTATCTGGAGCGATAGCTTCGGGGATCGGATTGTAGTTGTAGACCTTCTCAAGAGGAGCATAGCAGCAGATAGCTACGGGCTCGATCTTGGGGTCACCCTGATAGTGGTCAATATAAAGGCCACCGCTACCAGGGGTCATGATCACGTCGTGGCCCATATTGGCAGACTGGATACCACCATCTTCACCACGCCAGCTCATAACGGTAGCCGTAGGAGCAAGGCCACCTTCGAGGATCTCATCCCAGCCGATAAGCTTCTTCCCATACTTAGCGAGCATCTTCTCTGCACGGCGGATGACGTAGCTCTGGAGCTCGTGCTCATCCTTCAGACCTTCAGCCTTGATGCGCTTCTGGCAATTGGGACATTCCTTCCAGCGATCCTTAGGACATTCGTCCCCACCGATGTGGAAGTATTCGCCTGGGAAGAGGGGTACGACTTCGTCGAGTACATTTTGGATGAACTCAAAGGTCGACTCCTTACCAGCGCAATAGACATCATCTTCGATACCCCAAATATTACGTACGATATACTTACGACGGTTGGGGAAGCAGGTAAGCTCAGGGTAAGAGGCGATAGCACCCATACCGTGACCTGGCATCTCAATCTCAGGGATGATCGTCACAAAGCGATCCTGTGCATAGCGAACGATCTCGCGGACCTGATCCTGCGTATAGAAGCCACCGTAGCGACTGCCATCTCCTTCGATACGCCAAGCACCGACCTCAGTAAGGCGGGGATACTTCTTGATCTCAATACGCCAGCCCTGGTCCTCTGTGAGGTGCCAGTGGAGCTTATTGATCTTAAACATAGAGATGATATCAATGTGCTTCTTCATCTCGTCTACCGTGAGGAAGTGGCGGCATACATCGACCATCACACCGCGATACTCAAAGGCAGGCTCATCAGAAATACGAACGGCAGGGATCGTCCAAGATGCCGTGGGGAGAGTCCCGACCTTAACTGCAGACTCGACCTCTGCAGGGAGTAGCTGCATCAAGCTCTGGAAGCCCCAGAAAAGAGCCTTCGCCGAACGACCAACGATCTCGACACCGCGGGAAGAAGAGTTCAGCGTATAGCCCTCATCGCCAAGGGCGAGCTTAGGATCAATGCGAACGAAGATAGCCTGCTGAGTAGCCTTAGCACCAGGTACTACACGCAGTGAGAAGCCCGTAGAGCGATTAATCTTTTCGGTGAAGAAGCGAGCGATCGTCACAGCTGAATCACCAGAGGCAATGACAGGTGTAGTCGCTGTCAGGCGAAAAGCAGGGAACTTGAGCTCCTGGAGTTGCTTAGGACGAGGGATAATGTTGATCCCCTTGTCATACGAAGGCACGGGGATAGACACTCGAGAGAGAGCGCTGGCAGCCCACGCAGCAGTCCCTCCTATACAGAGAGCCAACGCACAGGCCATGCTTGTAAATAACTTCTTCATTGAGTCTATTTGAATGATATGATCAGCGCTACTGATAAAGCCTTAAGGAAAGACTCATCAAACGCTGTAATGCAAATATATGGAAAAACGAGTAGCCCGAGGCTTGCGCTGGAGTAGCGTACACTACTCCGGGCAATAGCCTCGGGTCACTTGTTAACTCAGGTTCACGCCGACTGGCCCGACCTGATCGGTAAGATCTACCAAGCGAAGATAGGATAGTTAGCCATCATTTCGTTGACTTCCTTGCGGACAGCAGCGATGACAGCTTCATCTTCGGGCGCAGAGAGGACGCGGTCGATGAGGGAGACGATGTACTCCATCTTATCTTCCTTGACACCACGAGTAGTGATAGCAGGCGTACCGACACGGATACCCGAGGTCTGGAAAGCCGAGCGGCTATCGAAGGGAACCATATTCTTGTTCACCGTGATGTCAGCTGCTACAAGAGCCTTTTCAGCCACCTTACCGGTCAGTTCGGGGAACTTACCACGCAGGTCGATGAGCATGCAGTGGTTGTCCGTGCCGCCAGATACGACACCGTAGCCACGGCGTACGAAGGCTTCAGCCATAGCCTGAGCATTTTTCTTGACCTGACGACCGTATTCCTTGAATGAGGGCTGGAGAGCTTCGTAGAAGGCTACTGCCTTAGCTGCAATGACGTGCTCCAGAGGACCACCCTGTACACCTGGGAAGACTGCAGAGTCGAGGAGTGCGGACATCTTCTTGATCTCACCCTTAGGCGTAGTCTTGCCCCAAGGATTATCGAAGTCCTTACCCATAAGGATGATACCACCACGAGGACCGCGCAGCGTCTTGTGCGTCGTGGAGGTGACGATATGAGCGAACTTGACAGGATTATCGAGAAGACCTGCAGCGATGAGCCCAGCGGGGTGAGCCATATCGACGAGGAAGATAGCCCCGATCTTATCTGCGATCTCACGGATACGCTTGTAGTCCCATTCGCGAGAGTAAGCCGAGCCCCCTGCGATGATGAGCTTAGGCTTGTGCTCGAGAGCACGCTGCTCCATCTGATCGTAGTCCACGCGACCCGTTTCTTCGCTGACATTGTAGTCGATAGCATGGTAGAGAATGCCTGAGCTATTGACAGCAGAGCCGTGGGAGAGGTGACCACCATGGGCGAGGTTCAGCCCCATGAAGGTATCGCCAGGGTTGAGACAGGCGAGGAGAACGGCCATATTTGCCTGAGCACCTGAGTGAGGCTGTACGTTGGCCCATTCAGCACCGAAGAGCTGCTTGATGCGGTCGATAGCGAGCTGCTCAGACTTGTCTACTACTTCGCAACCACCATAGTAGCGCTTACCAGGATAGCCTTCTGCATACTTGTTGGTCATGCAGCTACCCATAGCCTTCATGACTTCTTCACTGACAAAGTTCTCAGAGGCAATGAGCTCAATACCCTTGAGTTGTCGTTGACGTTCCTCTTCAATCAGAGTGAAGATAGCGGAGTCGTTCATAGTTTCTTACGTGTTATTGTTTGGATGGATATAGTTGAGTGATGTACTCTTGTGCTTCGTGCTATTGTACTTACTGAGTGTATTCTTATCTCTACAAGGCAAAGATAAGAATTGTATCTATATATCAAAGCTTTCCCCAAGAGTTCTTTTGGGATGCTCCGAAGAAGCTCTTCAAAGGGCCTCAAGAGTCATCAAAAAGAGGGAGACAATCTACTGAATCATAGCATATAGCACCGCAATAGGGCTACTCTCATCCCTTAGCTCTCTCCCCCACTCTATACCACACTATAGGTGCTAACATAGAGACTGAATATCTAAAATATTTTGAGAAGGGGAAATACTACCAAGGATAGAGGCAGCGACCTCCTCCTCTATATAAAAGTAGCAAGCATGAGAGATAGTAGTCGACCAATGTATAATTCGCAAGCTTACACCTTAAGTTCTGTGCAAAAAGAAGCCCCTCCCTTCGTCCCGATAGGACGAAGGGAGGGGCATTACTTACTTAGACCTTAGTGCTTATTCCTCTATCGTAGGAGCGATACAAGCACAGAAGGCGGGGATCAGATTGCGGTCGCCGAAGCCATTGTCTACGCGAGCGACATTGATCCAGAACTTATTCTCACGCAGGTAAGGCAGCGGATAAGCAGCCTTTTCACGAGGGTAGCTGTGTGACCAAGAGTCAGAGACTACCTCGTACTCAGGGTGAGGAGCATTCTTCAGCACGTTGTCTTCGGCGTCAGTACGACCGTCCTTGATCTCCTGCATTTCACCCCAGATGCACTGCATCACATCAAGGAAGCGATCCAGCTCAGCCTTACTTTCACTTTCGGTGGGCTCGATCATGAGCGTGCCATGTACAGGGAAGGAAAGCGTAGGAGCATGGTAGCCGAAGTCCATGAGGCGCTTAGCGATATCGCTCTCGTCGACACCGTAGGTTTCCTTGAGCTTGCGGCAGTCGAGGATCAGCTCGTGACCGACGCGGCCCGTTGCCCCCGTGTAGACGATACCATAGGTATCCTTGAGACGGACAGCCATGTAGTTGGCATTGAGGATTGCCGTGCGAGTAGCACGCTCAAGCCCCTTCGTACCCAGCAGGCGGATGTAAGCATAGGAGACGACATCAATACCAGCACTACCGAGAGGAGCAGCAGAGACGACGTTCCCTTCGATGGGCTCGTAGTCGACGCCATAGCCATGCGTAGGCTGGTAAGGAGCGAGAGCCTCGGTCATACAGATAGGACCACTACCAGGACCACCACCACCGTGAGGGATAGCGAAGGTCTTATGCAGGTTGAGGTGACAGACGTCTGCACCGATGAAGCCAGGGTTAGTAAGACCTACCTGAGCATTCATATTCGCACCATCCATGTAGACGAGGGCTCCACAATCATGGATACGCTTACAGAGGTCGATGATGTTCGTCTCGAAGATCCCGTGCGTACTGGGATAAGTGATCATCATCGCAGCGAGGTCATCCTTATGCTCCTCGGTCTTCTTCATGAAGTCTTCCCAGTCGACATTACCATGCGCATCGCATGCTACGATGACGCACTGGTAGCCACACTGTGAAGCCGAAGCAGGGTTCGTACCGTGAGCAGAAGCAGGTAGAAGGATCTTACTGCGGTGACCACCTCCGTGAGCTTCGTGGTAAGAGCGGATCGTACGCAGACCGGCATATTCACCAGCAGCACCCGAATTAGGCTGGAGCGATACGACGGGCAGCCCCGTGATCGTAGCTAAGAGACCCTTGAGGTTCTCCAGCAGCTCGAGGGAGCCCTGTACCTGCTCAGCAGGAGCATAGGGATGGATATTGCAGAAGGCTGGGTTGCTGAGAGGTATGACTTCCGTGGCAGCATTGAGCTTCATCGTACATGAGCCGAGAGAGATCATCGAGTGCGTCAGGGAGATATCCTTACGCTCAAGACGCTTGATATAGCGCATCATCTCGGTCTCCGTATGGTACTTGTTGAAGACTTCGTAGGAGAGGAAGGGCGAGGTACGTACGAACTTGCGATCAATGTGGATCGTGTGTTCGCCGACTTCGTCATTGAAGTTGCTCTCCTTGCCAAGAGCAGAAGCGAAGATGTAGCAGAGGACGCTGAGGTCTTCGGGCAGTGTCGTTTCGTCAATGCTAAGCAGAGCGACCGTACCACAGGGAGCATAGAAGAGGTTCACACG
This sequence comes from Porphyromonas sp. oral taxon 279 str. F0450, assembly GCF_000292995.1. Taxonomy (NCBI): domain Bacteria; kingdom Pseudomonadati; phylum Bacteroidota; class Bacteroidia; order Bacteroidales; family Porphyromonadaceae; genus Porphyromonas; species Porphyromonas sp. oral taxon 279. The sequence continues at coordinate 442,620 of NZ_ALKJ01000019.1, forward strand.
ACACTCCTCTGCGATCTCACGGAGCTTAGCTGCAAAGCCTGCTTCCTCGGGGAGGATGACGCAGAGTGTATCGAAGAAGTTCTCATGCAGGAGGCGATAGCCGAGATCCTGAAGCTTCTTTGCGAGGAAGCCCGTGTAAGAATGGACACGGCGTGCAATATTCTTCAGGCCTTCGGGACCATGGTAGACGGCATAGAAGCCACTCATCGAAGCCAGCAGAGCCTGAGCGGTACAGATATTACTCGTAGCACGCTCGCGCTTGATATGCTGCTCGCGAGTCTGCAGGGCGAGGCGATAGGACTCCTTGCCCAGGCGGTCCTTACTCAGACCGATGATGCGGCCTGGTAGCGTACGCTTGTACTCCATGCGACAAGCGATGTATCCAGCCGAGGGACCACCGAAGTACATGGGCACACCGAAGCGCTGAGCTGAGCCGAAGACGACGTCAGCCCCCCATTCTCCTGGAGGCGTCAGCAGGACAAGACCGAGGAGGTCAGCAGCGACCCCAACCTTGATATCTGCGTCGTGAGCCTTGGTCACAAACTCAGAGTAGTCATTGACACCACCGAGTGAGCCTGGGTACTGTACGATTGCTCCGAAGAACTCGTCACCGAAGTCGAACTCGTTCCACTTGCCGAGGACAACCTCGATCCCCTGAGGGATACAGCGCGTGAGGATGACATCACGAGTGGAAGCAAAGACGTCCTTGTCGACGAAGAGCTTGCGTGCACCGAGCTTCACCTTAGCCTTAGAGCGCTCATTGAAGAGGAGGAAGGCGGTTTCAGCCCCAGCCGTTGCTTCATCGAGGAGGGAGCAGTTACTCAAGGGGAGTGCCGTCAGGTCTGTGATGACCGACTGGAAGTTGAAGAGCGCTTCAAGGCGACCCTGAGAGATCTCTGCTTGATAGGGAGTATAGGATGTGTACCAGACGGGATTCTCCAGTACATTACGCTGGACGACCGGGGGGAGTACGGTATCGTACCAGCCTTGGCCGATGTAGGAGGTATAGACTTCGTTCTTAGATGCAAGGTCTGCGATATGCTCAGCAAACTCCCGCTCAGTCATAGGCTCGGGGAGATCCAGAGGCTTGTCCAATCGGATGTTGGAGGGTAGAGTCTGGTTGATGAGCTCATCTAAGGTCTTCACCCCGATGGTACGAAGCATCTCATCGGCATCGTGCTGCCCCACGCCTATGTGGCGGATGGAAAAGTCATTGGTGTTCATTGGCGAACGTTAGCTTAAGTATTGTTATAGTAGTCGTACGCTGATCTATCTACAGCGTACCAAAGGTAGGTATTTTGCAGGCTCGTTGTACCTCAATGATTTACAAAAATATCTTACAAAGTTTACCGCCTTAGTATTAGCTTGTTACCCCATCAAACACCACCACCACACATTCCTTAATGTGAGTAGGAGACTACTATATACTTAGAGTAAATAACAGCTAAGGTTATCAAGATGTGACAGGTATCTATATAGAAAGAGAGCACAGCTTTAACTATGCTCTCTTCTTTGGCGGTATGGACGGGACTCGAACCCGCGACCCCCTGCGTGACAGGCAGGTATTCTAACCAGCTGAACTACCACACCGTGCTTGCTGATTTGCGTTGCAAAGATAGTATAAGTTTTCCAAGCCTCCAAATAATTCCCATTTTCACCAGCCGATCCCATGAAGAGACCATTGTGCAAGGCCATCTCTTCACCGCTTACACTTTCCTAACTTCGGTCTTCTCAGCCTAAAGGCTCCGATTTTCGAGGCAAGAAGGTACAAGCAATGAAGAAGTAGGCTTGCGCAATGGCTCCGTATATAGGTATATGGGGGTGTGGGTAGAGCTATATAGGATGGCGAAGAAAGCCATATAGCTTTGCTTGGATTCCTATATAGCTCTGGACTGATTCCTATATAGCTTTGTGAAGTGACCTCTATTAGGTTATTGGTCCGCGTAGGGAGAAAAGTTGTGGACGAATGGTAGATAAGTTTGAGCTACGTACGTGGATCTAATATCTACGTACGTGGATATTTGGATTTATGTGCCTGGTCTTTAAGACTACGTGCGTAGACAGAGGAAGACCACTGCGTGAAGGCGCTTTTTTCTTCACGAGAAGGACACTTTTCCCTCCGCTGGATAAGAGGAATACGTGCGGTAAGGTGAAGGGCTTGCTCGGTCACTTTGGAGAGGCATATCGGGGATCTGGGTGCGCAATGCCTTAGCTCTCTGAATCGAGGGCAGGACTCGCGGCAACAGTCTCATGAAGAGGTAGGCCTTTGTTATGCCAGCCCCCCTATCCCTATCTGTCACTACATCCCCCTCCCCTTATAGAATAGACCTTTGCAGAAGAGTAAAATCAATCAGTACTGGTACATCTTAGGAGTATAAGAAAGTCTCTGAATCCGTCTAAGAAGTGATAGGATGATCATGTGGTGGTCTTCCGCTATTTTTGCAGGCGAAGGAGATGGCAGGAGAGGTCCCTACTTCGATCTCTCACCCCTACCCCTATACATTAATATATAATGGACAAGATCCCTACTCCGCATATAGGACTAACCTCCGAGCAGGCACAAAAGAGCCGGCTACAACACGGCAGCAATGAGCTGACACCCCGCCCACGCACCTCACACTGGAAGCTTTTCCTCGAGAAATTCGAGGATCCCATCATCATCATCCTGCTCATCGCTATGGTACTCTCCCTCCTCTCTGCCAGCTATGAGTATTTTATCACCAAGACTGATCCCACAGGAGCTGGATTCTTTGAGCCTGTCGGAGTCTTCTTAGCGATACTACTTTCCACAGGCATAGCTTTCTATTTCGAGCTAAAGAGCGAGAAGGAGTTCGAGCTCCTGAGCCAGGTAGGCGACGAGGTGCGCTACAAGGTCATGCGCGATGGTGAGATCATACAGATCCCGAAGCGCGAGATCGTCGTCGGCGACCTGCTCTATCTGGAGACGGGGGAGGAGATCCCTGCCGATGCCAAGCTCCTTGAGGCTGTCACACTCTCGGTAGATGAGTCAACCCTCACGGGTGAGCCGATGACGATCAAGAGCGTACACCCTGACGATCAAGACAGCGAAGCCACTTACCCTACCGATTATATATGTCGTGGCACGACCATCCTCGAGGGACATGCCGTCTGTCGCGTACAGGTCGTCGGAGATGCGACCGAACAGGGGAAGATCTTTGAAGGTATCCAGATAGATGCCTCCGTAGATACTCCACTGAATCGGCAACTTGATCACCTCGGCAGTCTCATAGCCCGTATCAGCTATATCCTCGCGGCACTTGTCCTCGTAGGCAGCACCCTGATCTATGCTCTCGATGGGGGCTTTGCAGCTCCATGGGATGCTACACTCTCCTACTTCCTCGGAAAGATCATGCTCGCCGTGACAGTCATCGTCGTCGCTGTCCCCGAGGGGCTACCAATGAGTGTGAGTCTCTCTCTGGCCTATAGCATGCGTAGCATGATGCGTAGCAACAACCTCGTTCGCCGTATGCACGCCTGCGAGACGATGGGTGCTATCACCGTCATTTGCACCGACAAGACGGGGACGCTCACGGAGAATCGAATGCGCGTCGAGAGCTTCTTCAGCGAAGCCTCGACTGAGGCACAAAGCCTTCTCCCCGAAGCCGTAGCAGCCAACACAACCGCCTTCCTCAATACACACGACCGACAGCACCCCGAGGTCATGGGTAATCCTACCGAAGGAGCTCTTCTACTTTGGATACGAGAGCAAGCGTACGACTACCTCACCCTTCGTGACTCCGCCCCTATCATCCGACAGCTCCCCTTCTCGACAGAGCGCAAGTGCATGGCAACTTTAGTCCAGTCCGCAATGCTCGAAGGGAAGGCCGTACTCTATGTCAAGGGGGCACCAGAGATTCTGCTCAGCCTATGTAATCTTCCTACGGAGGTACGTACCCGCTACGAAGCCCAACTACAGCAGTATCAGTCACGCGCTATGCGAACGCTCGCTCTTGGCTACCACATAGTCGAGAGTCCGACAGATCAAGAGAAGCCTCTTGACGAGCTGATCCAAGAAGGACTACAGCTACAAGGCATCTTCGGCATCATGGATCCCGTGCGTAGCGAAGTGCCCGCGGCTATCCAGCAGTGCCGAGAGGCAGGTATCGGCGTGAAGATCATCACAGGGGATACCTCTGGCACGGCTAAAGAGATCGCCCGACAAATCGGCCTCTGGACGGATCGTTCTACGACCGATGAGATCATCACAGGAGCAGACTTTGAGGCTCTCACAGACGACGAAGCCAAGGAACTACTTACCCGCCTTAAGATCATGGCACGCGCACGCCCTATGGACAAGGAGCGCCTCGTACGCCTGCTACAAGAGTTGGGCGAAGTCGTGGCCGTCACCGGAGATGGAACCAACGATGCCCCAGCCCTCAATAGAGCACATGTCGGGCTGTCGATGGGCGACGGTACGGCGGTAGCTAAGGAAGCCAGCGATATCACCATCCTCGACAGCTCGTTTGCCAGCATCGCGCAGGCCGTACTATGGGGGCGCTCACTGTACCTGAATATCCAGCGCTTCATCCTATTCCAGATGACGATCAATGTCGTGGCATGCCTCACCGTCCTTATAGGTGCCTTCCTCGGCAAGGAGTCTCCCCTCACCGTAACACAGATGCTCTGGGTGAACCTCATCATGGATACCTTCGCGTCGCTGGCGCTGGCCTCCCTACCACCCAGCCCCCATCTCATGAAGGAGTGTCCACGCAAGGCCTCTGCTGGGATCATCACACCGCAGCTCGCACGACAGATATTCGGAGTCGGGGGCCTGTTCCTCCTTCTGCTCTTTGCTCTACATTATATGTTGGAGCACTTGGACCTCACGACGGGACAGTGGGTTGAAGGGAAGGAGCAACTTACGGCACTCGACCTATCCGTATTCTTCACCACCTTTGTCTTTCTTCAGCTGTGGAATATGTTCAACGCAAAGGCATTCCACTCGGGTCGCAGTGCATTCGCAGGCATGGATCGAGCGCGCTACTTCCTGCTGATCACAGCTGTCATCCTCGTAGGGCAGTTCTTAATTACTACCTTTGCGTATGATTTCTTCCAGATAGCTCCTCTCCCATTCAGCTACTGGATCGCACTCCTCATAGCCACTAGCCCAGTACTCTGGATCGGTGAGTTGGGGCGTCTCATCGCCCGCCTCACTGGACGGCTTCGTGCATAAGTAAGCAGATTGCAGTTCCTACTCCGATGATATGTAGTTCACTCCACCGCCCCCTGTGTGCCCTTCTCCTGGGAATAGGGCTTCTCACCTCCTCTTGTCAGCAGGGCGAGCAGCGGTCTACCCGACTCCAAATTGCCACGACGATAGCACCAGCAGCTCAGGTCATCACGGAGATCGCTGATAGCTTGGTTGCGGTGACGACACTACTCCCCCAGGGGAATAATCCAGAGAATTACGAGCCTACACCACAGGCCATCCAAGCACTCGCCTCCAGCACAGCCTACTTCTACATGGGTGATCTGGGCTTTGAGCGTAGCTGGGTGGAGCGTATCCATACGATGCAGCCAGCCCTGCAGCTCGTACGTCTCGATCAGGACTTGGTAGGGCCTGCACATCACCACAGCGGTAGCTCCGCTCATCTTCACGACCCACACTACTGGACAAGTGTACGCGGGCTTCAGTCTATGGGTAAGAGCATATACAACTCTCTCTGCCGTATTGATACGACGCACCGAGCACAGTATGATGCGGGTTACCAGCGCTTCGTCCATCGTCTGGAGCACGTAGAGCGGACGATAAAAGAGCAACTCTCCGATATACCCTCGCGTGCCTTCGTTATCTACCATCCGTCCCTCTCTGAGTTTGCAGAGGAGTATGGTCTCAAGCAGCTCGTCATCGAGCAAGATGGCAAGGAGCCTACGCCTCAGCATATACAAGCACTCATCGAAGAGGCTGGGAGGCTGGGCGTACGCGTGGTCTTCATCCAGCAGGAGTTTGACTCCAAGCTCATCGAGAGCATTGCGAAAGAGCTCGGCGCGCGTATGGTCGTCATCAACCCGCTGGGAGGGGACTGGGAGGAGCAACTTCTACTCATCACTCGTGCACTAAGCGATACCACCTCATCTATCCCTACAAGATGACCTCCCCTATGCAACCACTCTTAGAGCTACATAATGCGACCCTCGGCTATCCCGACAAGGTCGTACTTGAGCACCTCAACTGGTGCGTGCGTCGTGGTGAGCGCTGGGCTATCACGGGACCGAATGGCAGCGGTAAGACCACCCTCATGCGTACTCTGCTGGGGCTTATCCCGCTACAAGCTGGACAGCTCCTCCGCTATGACCGTGAGGGCCATACTACCGACCAGCTGGTCGCCAGCTACCTTCCACAGATCAATCAGATCGATCGCCACTTCCCCATCCACGTCCACGAGGTTATTGACTCTGGTCTCCCCCAAGGCACCACGAGGCGCGGTGTGCGTAGAGAGCAGGTAGAGAAGCTCGCAGAAGCCATCGGACTCACGCACCTCCTCCAACAACCCATCGGCAAGCTCAGCGGTGGTCAGCTCCAGCGAGCTCTGCTCGGTCGTGCGCTGGCATCTAATCCCGAGCTTCTGATCCTCGACGAGCCACTCAGCTTCCTTGACAAGTCTTATAAGGAAAGCTTCGAGTCGCTACTGGAGCAAGTCGTACGCCCCGAGACAACGATGCTCATGGTCACCCACGACCTCCACCAAGCCAAGTCCGAGTACTGGCAGACCCTTACCCTCGGACGCTTCGAATAGACTTATGAATAAGAAAGCCTATCCACTCGCTCTACTATCCCTCCTCACGGCTCTTCCCTCTGAAGCGCAGAGTGCAGCCGATACGCTCAGCTACACGACGGCAGCTATATATCGCCCCGACACGCTGAGCAATGCGCAGAAAACGAATCAACTCCTCCTACAGGGGGCGCTCAGTGCAGCGCCACTCGTAGGTATAGGAGTGATGCAGAATATTCACAACGAGCAGATACGCACGATACGCTACGGGCACTATCCTCACTTCCGTCACCACTACGATGACTACCTCCAGTTCGCCCCATTAGCAGCCCAACTTGGTCTACGCATTGCGGGTGTGGAGGGTACAAGTAAATCACCCTGGCAGGTGCTCACGGCTGATGCTGCCGCAACGGCTACGATGCTCGCTGTCACCTCGGCGATTAAGTACACCGCGCGTGTAAGACGCCCTGACGGATCGTCTCGAAACTCCTTCCCCTCAGGGCATACCGCTATGGCCTTTACCTCAGCGACGCTACTGAGCTTGGAGTATGGCGAGCGCTATCCATGGCTTCCTCCCGTAAGCTACGGACTCGCCTCTATCACTGGGCTGGGGCGAATTCTCAATAACCGCCACTGGATAGGTGATGTCGTCACGGGGGCTGGACTTGGCATCCTCTCAGGGCACATCGGCTACTGGATAAGCGACCGCCTCTTTGGCAGCACAGGACGTCAACTGAAGTACTACAATGAGGAGCCTACTCCTCACCTCCGTCTCTATGCCCCCATTACGCTAAGCGCTACCCCTTCGCAGGGTGAAGGTACATGGAGCCTCCAGGGGCGACATGCTGCGCTGGGCATCGAGTACACTCCCCCGCAGTGGCCTCTATACCTAAAGGGGAATGTGGGTCTATCGACCTTCCGTGGTCAGGAGGGAGGCGATGGTCTGGGACGCAGTGCTCAAGACCACTACCTATCCCTACGCTTAGGCCTCGGGCGTGACCTACGCCTATGGCGAGGCTTTCATATCTCGGCATCCGCCTCGGCTGCACTTCGTAAGCACGTAGGGCGGGCTACTACATTCCCCGCTAATGAGCCTGCGCTGTATATGCCCGCAAGCTCGGTGGGCATGGGTATCGAATTGGCGCCTCGCTGGCGCTTCACGAAGGAGCTTGGTCTGCGCCTACCCCTCGGGCTGGACTACTATCCTTCGTCCTATCACCTTACTACCCCTCAGCGGAGGTACGGACTCAGTCCCGTCTCGTTCTATGGGGGCACGGCACTGGAGGTCTACCTCTGATTCCTCCTCGCCCTTTACTCACTTACAATCCTATTATTCTATGAGTTGGTATTACCTCATGCCCGTGATCTTTGTCTTAGGGATCATCGGCATTGCTCTCGAAGAGCAAATCAAGATCAACAAGACCGCTACGGCTTTGCTCACAGCCGTCGTGCTTTGGGCCATTCTACTCATCGATACGGATATTGCCTCGGTGACAGAGGGCTTTCATAAGTTCCTCTCCTCCTGCGCTCTCTCGCCAGCCGAAGAGAGAGGCCTATCCGACTACCTCTCCCTCAAGCTCACCGAGCACCTCGGTGACGTCTCGAGCACGCTCTTCTTCGTCCTCAGCTCAATGGTCCTTGTGAATACGATCGACACCTACGGGGGCTTCAAGTCCGTGGCTAAGATCGTCGCTACGACGAATAAGCGTGCGCTGCTGTGGCGTGTAGCTATTGCCTCGTTCTTCTTCTCGGCGTTCCTGGACAACCTCGCTGCTGCGATCGTCATCATCGCTATCCTGCGTCGCCTTGTCCCCGACACCACGGACCGAATGAAGTATGCCTGTATCAGCATCATCGCCTGTAATGCAGGGGGCTCTTGGTCGCCTATCGGTGACGTGACGACCCTCTTGCTGTGGAACAACAGTCGTATCACGCCATACTATCAGATCTTCCACCTCGTCATCCCCGCCTTCGTGAACATGGTGGTCCCCACCCTTCTGGCGCACTACTTCCTCTTCAAGAAGAATGCTCAGCTGCGTGCCCTACCAGATGTCCCCGAAGACTCACTGGATGATATCCTCCCTCAGCACGCACGTATCATCGTCCTCGTCCTGGGGATCATCTCGCTGATGCTCGTACCTATCTGGCAGACCTTCTTCGATGTACCCGCCTTCATGGGGGTTATCTTTGGTCTGGTCATCGTGTGGATCTACACTGAGCTGATGTTCTTCCGCTTCAAGAAGCGCCTCGAGAATGCAACAGAGCTCCGTGTCACGACCCTCCTCAATCATGCTGACCTCACTACGATCTTCTACTTCCTCGGCATCCTGATGTCCGTGGCAGCACTGATCGAAGGCGGACAACTCGCCGCAGCCTCCACTCGCGTCACAGCCCTCATTCCCAATACGGGTCTGCTCGCTGCTATCATCGGGGTACTCTCCTCCATGCTTGACAACGTTGCCCTTGTGGCCGCTGTCCTCGGTATGTATCCGCTGGAGACATCGGGGGCGATCACACCCTTCGTCGTCAATGGCTCCTTCTGGGTCTTCCTTGCGTACTGTGCCGTCACAGGTGGTAGCCTGCTGATCATCGGTTCGGCGACAGGGGTGACAGTGATGGGGCTCGAAGGAATCAGCTTCGGCTACTACTTCAAGCGCTTCAGTCTGCTTGCTCTTGCTGGTTATATCTCTGGGGCTGTAGTCTACCAGCTCATCTCGCTCATCTTTTAGCTTCAATTTGCGCCCAAAAGCATACCATACACAGGGAGCGGGTGACCTTCTTCTCCAAGGGAAGAAGGTCACCCGCTCCCTCATTGTTTTTCATAGTATCATTATACATAGCATCAATGGCTCCATTTACCAATAGGATAACACGGCTAAGCAATTTCACTACCTTTGTCCTTAGATAATTTCTAATCACTCATTACATAATTCATTACCAAGAATAATGAAGAAGTTCATCCTCGCTGCAGCGTGTATCTTCGCGCTCGGCACCAGCCTCTCCGCCCAAAGCCCCACCAAGACGGACTCAGTAAAGAAGGAAGCTACAGCCAAATGCTGCTCAGGCAAGAGCAAGCAGTGTGACTGCAAAGCAGGTGCAGCCTGCTCGACACCCGAAGGAGCTAAGGTATGCGAAGCACACCACGCTGCAGTACAAGACTCGACAAAGTCCTGCTGCAAAGCTGAAGGCAAGCACTCGAAGGACAGCAAAAAATCTTGCTGTAAGCGCCAAGATATGACGAAGCAAGACTCCACGAAGTCTTGCTGTAAGAAGAAGTAAATCACTTCCACAGATCTATCTCTTCTAAGAAGAGGACGGCGCCCTGCCCGCACATCTGTGCGAGCAGGGCGTTTCCTTTTGGAATCGGGCAAGAGCTTGGCATCAGCCCTCTCCTATAGGCTATTCTGAAGCACATCCCTGAAGGGGTCGTATCAACCTATATTGGTCGATGGGCTGACCAATATAGGTCAGCCTGCGAAGCTATATAGGTCACAGCGTCGACCTATATAGGTCGGAGCAGCAAGCAATATAGGTTCACACCACTACAAGTACAAGGGGAAGAATATCAGATAGGAACGACATTCCGCTTCTTAGGGGACTATCTCACCGAAGCACCTACTTTTTCGTGGTAGAAACAGGCACGATATACCCCTCGCATTTTGATACGGAGCCGCTACACTCTTTACACTACGGAGGTGAAATAACAAGAAAAGGTTAACTTTGCAGGCGAAAATAGTGCCCCATCGGTGGGACGTGGATAGATTTGAGATGCTTGCAACCACGAGAAAAAAATGCTAAACCCGTCGTCCAGATAGAGCCAATACCTTAGCTCCCATCCCTTACGACAGACTTAGCGCTTCGACCTTGGTTGCCTCCCTAAAACAACTGAGGTCTTTTTGCATCCACCTAAGGGTACGAGACATATTTAACCAACCCATTCAACCAATATAAGATGAGTTATCTCTTCACCTCTGAGTCCGTCTCAGAAGGACATCCCGACAAAGTAGCCGACCAGATCTCGGACGCCATCCTTGACCACTTCATGGCTCTCGACCCGCACTCCAAGGTAGCGTGCGAGACGCTCGTCACGACGGGACAAGTCGTGCTGGCAGGCGAAGTCAAGAGCGACGCCTATGTAGAGCTGCAGGACATCGCGCGTGACGTCATCCGCGAGATCGGCTACAACAAGAGCGCTTACTGCTTCGATGCCGATAGCTGCGGTGTACTCTCAGCCATCCATGGGCAGAGTGCCGACATCAACCGCGGGGTTGAGCGCACCGCCCCCGAGGAGCAGGGTGCAGGTGACCAGGGTATCATGTTCGGCTATGCTTGCCGTGAGACTCCCTCTCTGATGCCTCTTACCCTCGATCTCTCCCATGCCCTCCTGGAGGAACTCGCTCGCATTCGCAAGGAAGAGCTTCACCTCATGCCCTACCTCCGCCCCGACGCTAAGAGCCAGGTGACGGTAGAGTACTCTGAGGAAGGTAAGCCCCTGCGTATCGACACGATCGTCATCAGCACCCAGCACGACGACTTCATCCAGCCTACTGATGCGACTGCCGAAGCGCAGGCTATCGCTGATGCAGAGATGCAGGCACGTATCACGGAGGATATCCGTCGCGTACTCCTGCCTCGTGTCTTAGCGCGCTACCCCGAGGATGTACAGCGTGCCTTCGACAGCGAGACGAAGCTCTTAGTCAACCCCACGGGTAAGTTCGTCATCGGCGGTCCTCACGGAGATACTGGTCTCACGGGGCGTAAGATCATCGTCGACACCTACGGAGGTAAGGCCGCCCATGGTGGTGGTGCCTTCTCTGGCAAGGACCCCTCTAAGGTAGACCGCTCTGCAGCCTATGCAGCTCGCCACATAGCGAAGAACCTCGTCGCTGCTGGCGTCGCTGACGAAGTACTCGTACAGCTCGCCTATGCTATCGGGGTCGCTGAGCCGATCAGCATCTTCGTCAACACCAATGGGACAAGCCACGTCTCTCTCAGCGATGCCGAGATCGCCAAGCTCGTAGACGAAGTCTTTGACCTCCGCCCCTATGCTATCGAGCAGCGCCTCAAGCTCCGTGCTCCTATCTATCGTGAGACAGCCAGCTACGGGCACTTCGGCCGCGAGCCTCGCAAGATCACGAAGTACTTCTCGACGAATAGCCGTGGCAATGTCGCCCACGAAGTCGAGCTCTTCACTTGGGAGAAGCTGGACTACGTAGACACGCTCCGCCAGCGCTTCGGTCTCTAATCCCCCTATTGACACCGCCTCGCCCCTCTCGCTACCACTTCAATCGTGGAGCAAGGAGCGAGGCGGTTCCGCTTTTTTAGCTATCTTTGCGTGCAAAGCAGAGCTAAAGAGGCCCTGCGTAGCATCACTAATCACGTCAATGATACTGAGGTCTTCGCTCCCCACGAGCGACACAAGATATAAGAAAGCCGTATGTCAAGCTCTGCTTGGTAGACGGCTTTTCTCTTTATAAAAGCCTCGAGCAATCCCTTCTACACTACATTCTCACAAAGTATCCATCCTATGCAAGACTACAAGAGAGCTACCCTAATCCTCGATGACGGCAGTCGCTTCGAGGGGTATTCCTTCGGCTACGAAGCCCCCGTAGCAGGCGAGGTTGTCTTCAACACCGCCATGACGGGCTACACCGAGAGCTTTACGGACCCCAGCTACCGAGGCCAGATCCTCGTGATGACCTATCCTCTCGTGGGCAACTACGGCGTCCCCTCTCCCAAGCACGATGAAAACGGTATAGCCTTCTTCCGCGAGAGCGATGAGATACATCCCTTGGGGATCATCGTCTCCGACTACTCCGAGGAGTACAGCCACTGGAACTCCGAGGGCTCACTCGGAGACTGGCTCCGCCGTGAGAAGGTCTTCGGTCTCACGGGCATTGATACGCGTGAGCTCGCTAAGACCCTTCGCGAAAAGGGCTCGATGAAGGGGAAGATTCTTCTCGAGGGCTGCGAAGATATCCCGTTTGATGACCCCAACGCACGTAACCTCGTAGCTGAAGCTTCTCCCAAGGAGGTCACGATCTATGGCAATGGACCTAAGAAGGTCGTGCTCGTAGACTGCGGTGCGAAGAACAATATTGTCCGCAACCTCATCCGTCCAGAGATCACGCTCTACCGCGTACCCTGGGACTATGATTTTAATCAGATTGATTTCGACGGGCTCTTCCTCTCGAATGGCCCTGGCGACCCCAATAAGTGTAGTGTCACCGTCGAGCACATCCGCAAGGCCTTCACTAAGGAGAAGCCCATCTGCGGGATCTGCATGGGCAATCAGCTCCTCGCTGCAGCTGCAGGAGCAAAGATTAGCAAGATGAAGTACGGACACCGTAGCCACAACCAGCCTGTACGCGAGGTAGGTACGAACCGCTGCTTCATCACCAGCCAAAATCACGGCTATGCCGTAGATGCCTCCACTCTCGGTGAGGGCTGGCGTGAGAAGTATGTCAACCTCAATGACGGCACGAACGAAGGGATCTGCCACGAGCGCCTGCCCTTCTTCTCTGCTCAGTTCCACCCCGAGGCCTGCAGTGGCCCGACCGATACGCTCTTCATCTTCGAGGAGTTCCTCAACCTGCTTTAATTACCCCTCCCAATAGCACGAGACAATGATCGACAAGAATAAGATACAGAAGGTACTGCTCCTCGGATCGGGAGCACTGAAGATCGGTGAAGCTGGTGAGTTCGACTACTCCGGCTCACAGGCACTCAAGGCCATGCGCGAAGAGGGGATACGCACCGTACTCGTCAACCCCAACATCGCCACGGTACAGACCTCCGAAGGCATTGCTGACGAGATCTACTTCCTCCCCGTCACCCCCTTCTTCATCGAGAAGGTCATCGAGAAGGAGCGCCCACAGGGCATCCTCCTTGCCTTCGGTGGACAGACAGCGCTCAACTGCGGTGTAGCGCTCCACCAGAGTGGCGTCCTTGAGAAGTACAACGTCGAGGTCCTGGGTACGCCCGTCGAGGCTATCATGAACACCGAAGACCGTGACCTCTTCGCTCGCAAGCTCGATGAGATCAGCGTCAAGACGATCCAGAGCCACGCCGTAGAGACTACCGAAGATGCACGCCGTGCAGCCCAAGAGCTGGGCTACCCCGTTATCATCCGTGCCGCCTACGCTCTCGGTGGCTTGGGTAGCGGCTTCTGCGACAACGAAGCTGAGCTTGACGAGCTATGTAGTAAGGCCTTCGCCTTCTCCCCTCAGGTCCTCGTAGAGAAGAGCCTCAAGGGATGGAAGGAAGTCGAGTACGAAGTCGTCCGTGACTGCTACGACAACTGTATCACCGTCTGTAATATGGAGAACTTCGACCCGCTCGGTATCCATACCGGTGAGAGTATCGTCGTCGCTCCCTCACAGACGCTGACAAATAACGAATACCATAAGCTCCGCGAGATCGCCATCCGCATCGTGCGCCACATCGGCATCGTCGGGGAGTGTAATGTGCAGTACGCTCTCGACCCCGAGAGCGAAGACTATCGCGTCATCGAGGTCAATGCACGCCTATCACGCTCCTCAGCCTTGGCCTCTAAGGCTACGGGCTATCCGCTGGCCTTCGTCGCGGCTAAGCTTGGCTTAGGCTACGGCCTCTTTGAGCTAAAGAACTCCGTGACGCGCACTACCCCCGCCTTCTTCGAGCCCGCACTGGACTATGTCGTGTGCAAGATCCCTCGCTGGGACTTAGGGAAGTTCCACGGCGTATCTCGCGAGCTCGGCAGTAGCATGAAGTCCGTCGGGGAAGTCATGGCTATCGGCCGCACCTTCGAGGAAGCGATGCAGAAGGGCCTGCGTATGATCGGCCAAGGTATGCACGGCTTCGTAGGCAACAATACGAAGGAGATCCCCGCTGACGAGCTGGATAAGGCTCTCAAGGCACCCACCGACACGCGTATCTTCGCCATCAGTCAGGCACTGCACTCTGGATATACTATCGAGCAAATCCATGCGCTGACGAAGATCGACTGCTGGTTCCTCGACAAGCTCCAGAGTATCGTCCGCACCTCCCAGCGCCTCGGCGAAGTAGCCGCTATAGACAAGCTCCCTTACGAGCTCCTGCTTCGCGCCAAGCGTCAGGGCTTCTCCGACTTCCAGATCGCACGCTTCGTCGTCGCAGATAAGGGCATGAAGGCTGGGGACAAGGAAGCCCTTGCCGTGCGCTCCCAGCGCAAGCAACTGGGCATCATCCCCGTCGTCAAGCAGATTGATACGCTTGCCGCCGAATATCCAGCAGAGACGAACTACCTCTACCTCACATATAGCGGCACGTACAGCGATATCAACTATGAGGGAGACGGACGCTCCGTCGTTGTCCTCGGCTCAGGTGCTTACCGCATCGGGAGCTCGGTAGAATTCGACTGGTGTGGCGTCAACGCCCTGCAGACGATCCGCGAGCAAGGCTACCGCTCGGTGATGATCAACTATAATCCCGAGACTGTCAGCACGGACTACGATATCACCGACCGTCTGTACTTCGATGAGCTGACCTTCGAGCGCGTACTTGACATCCTTGATCTGGAGACGCCACGCGGTGTCATCCTCTCTACGGGCGGACAGATCCCCAATAACCTCGCTCTCAAGCTCCACTCGCAGCGCATCCCCATCCTCGGGACGCAGGCTGAGGACATCGATAATGCAGAGGACCGCCACAAGTTCTCCGCCATGCTCGACGAGCTCGGCATCGACCAGCCCCGCTGGCAGGAGCTGACGAGCCTCTCGGATATCGACCAGTTCATCTCCGAGGTTGGCTTCCCCGTGCTGGTGCGTCCCAGCTACGTCCTTTCGGGGGCAGCGATGAATGTCTGCTCCAACCAAGAAGAGCTCTACCGCTTCCTCGAGCTAGCTGCCGATGTCTCGAAGGAGCACCCCGTCGTGGTAAGCCTGTTCATCGAGCACGCTAAGGAAGTCGAGATCGACGCCGTAGCCCAGCGTGGCGAGATCATCGCCTACGCCATCAGCGAGCATATCGAGTTCGCTGGGGTGCATTCGGGCGACGCGACGATTCAGTTCCCAGGTCAGAAGCTCTACGTCGAGACGGTACGCCGCATCAAGCGCATCAGCCGCCAGATCGCCGAAGCACTGCACATCTCGGGGCCATTCAACATCCAGTTCCTAGCTAAGGGCAACGAGATCAAGGTCATCGAATGTAACCTCCGCGCCTCACGCAGCTTCCCCTTCGTGAGCAAGGTGCTGAAGATTAACTTCATCGAGCTCGCCACGCGCATCATGCTCGGGCAGCGAGTCGAGAAGCCGAACAAGAGCGCCTTCGACCTCGACTATGTAGGGATCAAGGCGTCGCAGTTCTCCTTCGCTCGCCTGCAGAAGGCCGACCCTGTGCTCGGCGTCGACATGATGAGTACGGGTGAAGTCGGTTGCCTCGGTGACGACACCAACGAGGCCGTACTGAAGTCAATGCTCTCCGTCGGCTACCGCATCCCCGAGCGCTCCGTCCTCCTCTCCACGGGTGGCTACAAGCAGAAGGTCGACATGCTAGATGCAGCC
Source organism: Porphyromonas sp. oral taxon 279 str. F0450 (assembly GCF_000292995.1). Lineage (NCBI taxonomy): Bacteria > Pseudomonadati > Bacteroidota > Bacteroidia > Bacteroidales > Porphyromonadaceae > Porphyromonas > Porphyromonas sp. oral taxon 279. The sequence continues at coordinate 458,875 of NZ_ALKJ01000019.1, forward strand.
CAGCTCCTGCACAACAAGGGCTATGCGCTCTACGCTACGCAGGGCACGCACGACATGCTGGCTGAGAACGGCATCCCCTCTACGCTGGTCTTCTGGCCTACCGACGAAGGGAAGCATCCCCAAGCCCTCGACCTGCTGCATGAGCGCAAGATCGACATGGTGGTGAACATCAACAAGAACCTCACCGCTGGCGAGCTCACCAACGGGTACCGTCTGCGTCGCGCGGCCATTGACCTCAACATCCCGCTGCTGACCAACGCTCGTCTGGCTTCGGCCTTCATCACCGCCTTCTGCACGCTCCCCATCGAGGATCTGCAGATCAAGAGCTGGGCCGAGTACAAGTAAGCGCAAGGCTCTCCCTAATAGCACATCCCCCTGGAGGCTCCTCAGAGCGCTTCAGGGGGATGGTCTTTCTGACTGGGAAGAGGCAGGCAAAAAAGGTGCAGTCATACCCGCAGAGAAGGCGCTGAATATGCGGCGATAAATCTCTGTGTGCACGGCGATAAAATTTCGCATATGCGGAAATATTTTTTTGTATATGCAGAAATTTATTTTCGTATATACGGAAATTTTCCTGCGTATATACAGATGTTTCCGCCCGCATATAGAGCGGGCAGTCTCCAAGCCTTGGGCACTCCGCCTCACCTTCTCTCACGCGATAAAGCGGCGGGCATGTGCTCGCTTTGCACACGCCTCAGCCCGACATCAGCCTACACTGCGAGATGCTCCGCGAATGATAGTATCTTTGCACAGTGAGTCCGCAGAGGCTTCACCGACTACAAGACAATCAAGCAACTTCAAGCTATGCGCATCCTGACCATCATACCCGCCCGCTACGCCTCGACCCGATTCCCTGGTAAACCCCTCGTAGATATCGGGGGCAAGCCTATGATCATCCGTGTCGTAGAGCGTGCCCTCGCTGTGTGCTCCGATGTCGTCGTCGCGACCGACGATAAGCGGATCTTCACCACGGTCACCGAGCAGGGCTACCGCGCCGTGATGACTTCGCCCGACCACCAGTCGGGCACCGAGCGCTGCCTCGAAGCCTACCAACTCCTCGCAGAGCCCGCAGATGTCTTGATCAATCTACAGGGAGATGAGCCCTTCATCGCCGACGAGCAGATCCGCCTCCTTATCTCGGCCTTCGACGATCCCTCGGTAGATCTGGCGACCTTGGCCCAGCCCTTCCCCTCCACGGCGACCAACGAAGAGCTGGCTAACCCGAACGCCGTCAAGCTCGTACGTAGCACCTCCACAGGCTATGCACTCTACTTTAGTCGCTCCGTCATCCCCTATCTCCGCTCAGTCGAAAGGCCTTGGGCAAAGGAACATACCTTCCTCAAGCACATCGGGCTCTACGCCTTCCGCACTCACGTCCTCCCGACGATACAGAGCCTTCCCGCCTCCCCGCTGGAGGAGAGCGAGCGTCTCGAGCAGCTCCGTTGGCTCGAGGCTGGGCTGCGCATCCGTGTCATGCTCTCTGACCAAGAGTCCATCGGCATCGATACGCCCGAAGACCTCAAGCGCCTTCCTCTCTAATCCCTCCCCATAGCCTCCTCCCGACCGTGATCGATCAGCAGACCCGACAGCGCATCCTCGACTCCGCACAGATCCTTGATGTCGTCAGCGACTTCATCAGCCTACGCCGCCAAGGAGTGAGCTACGTCGGGCTATGTCCCTTCCATAGCGATAGGAATCCCTCCTTCTACGTCAATCCCGCTAAGAACATCTGCAAGTGCTTCTCCTGTGGCGAAGGCGGTACGCCGCTGAACTTCATCATGAAGCACGAGCAGCTCTCCTATTCGGATGCGCTCAAGTACCTGGCGAAGAAGTACAATATCGAGGTCGTCGAGCGTGAAGAAAGTGAAGAGGAGAAGCAGCGCAATAGCGAGCGTGAGAGCCTCTTCATCATCAATGACTACGCAGCGAAGTACTTCCAGACGCAGCTTACCGAGACCGAGGAAGGGCGTACAGTGGGGCTTGCCTACTTCCGCGAGCGTGGTATCCGCCCTGAGACCATCGAGCGCTTCGGCCTCGGCTACGCCCCCGAGTCAAAGACTGCCTTCACGGAGCAAGCCATCAAGTCGGGCTATCCGCTGAAGCGCCTCGCCGAAGTCGGGCTATCCATCGAATATGAAGACCACCCCGGCAAGGCTATCGACCGCTTCCGTGGGCGCGTCATCTTCCCTGTGCGCAACCTCAGTGGGCGCTATGTTGCCTTCGGTGGACGCGTGATGAGTAAGACGGCTAAGACAGCCAAGTACGTCAACTCCCCCGAGAGCCTCATCTACTCAAAGAGCCGTGAGCTCTACGGCCTCTATTGGGCAAAGAGCGCGATCTCCAAGCTCGGCAAGTGCTATCTCGTCGAAGGCTACACCGACGTCCTATCCATGTATCAGGCGGGGATTGAGAACGTCGTCTCTTCTTCGGGTACAGCCCTCACGATCGATCAGATACGCCTTATCCGTCGCTTCACCACGACTATCACCGTGCTCTACGACGGCGATGCGGCGGGGATCAAGGCCGCTCTACGTGGTATTGACCTTCTGCTGGAGGAAGGCTTCCGCATCAAGGTCGTGCTCCTGCCCGATGGCGAAGACCCCGACTCCTTCGCACGTAGCCACAGCAATACCGAGCTGCAAGCCTATTTGGATGAGCACGAGACGGACTTCATCCACTTCAAGATCGACCTCTATCACGAGGAGATGGAGCGGGATCCCTTGCGCCGAGCTGAGCTAATATCCGACATCATGCGCAGCATCGCACTCATCCCTGACACCATCCAGCGTGCTGTGCTGATACAAAGCTCTTCGACAGCTCTGAGGATGAGCGAAGAACTCCTGCAGTCCGAGGTCAATAAGCTCCGACGCCAAGGTGTGACAGCTCAGGGCTTCACCTCTCCGCAGCGGACAGCGCCAGTCGCCCCCCCTACTCCATCAGCACCTATCCCTCCGTCCTTCACGGAGCCGACACCCTCCGAGCCAACTCCATCATCTGATAAATATCTCAGTCCGCTGGTCATCGAGGAAAGTATCAAGCCCTTCGAGCGTGAACTCATGCAGCTGCTCCTACTCTACAGCGACCGTGAGATCATCATCCCCCAGGGCTTAGGTACTCCAGAGTTCGAAGACGAGATTTATCCCGAGCAGGACTCTACTTTTATCCTCAGCTACTTCATCGAGCGCGAGCTCATCATGGTCGGCGCAGACCAAGAGTATTCCCCACTCTTTGCTCGCTTCATGGTTGAGCTTCGCAGTGAGTGCCTCGAGAAGCAGATCTCCCCTGCGACCTACTTTGCCAACCATCCAGAGGCGCCACTCCGAGAGATTACGACAGCTCTCCTTGCCGAGAGCGATCTCTTAGAATATCGCCCCGATCAAGATCTCCAGATAGGTGGTGCTGGGAGCTCCTTCTCCTCCCGTATCCTCAGCGAAGAGGAAGAGCGAGAAGAAGAAGCCCGCAAGGAAGCTCGCTACTTAGGCTCACTTGCCCTGCGCGCTTGCAATAGCTATAAGATGGCGCTCTTAGTGCGATTCATTGACGGGCTACATCAGGAGATCAAGCAAGCCCAGCGAGCAGGAGACAGCACAAAGATCCTCGAATGCATGACCGAGATCACGCGCCTCAATGTCCAGAAGCGTCGCCTCTCCGATCTCCTCGGTGAGCGCACGATCATAGGATAACTGCCCCACATCAAAGCGGCAAGGGCGAAGGCTTATGATAAGCCTTCGCCCTTGTTGTAGGAGCGCTTCGCGAGGAAGTTAGAGAGGATCTACATCGAAGTAGATCTGCAGACGCTTGCTCTCAGGCATGGATAGCCGTAGCTGCTGTAGTGCTGAAGCAAAGGCTGCTCGCTCCTCTCGGTACGACTGCTGGAAGGGACGACGTATGACGATCTGCCGCTGGTAGTAGCCTTCCAAGCGAGCCAAATCGGGAATCTGTGGATCCGTCACGCGCTCATTAGGGAGCAGTCCCTTGAGATACTGCGAGAGGACTAAGGCTGCAGAGGCCAGTAAGCGCTCATCCTTTCCTCTTAGCCAAAGGTGCGTTAGGCGAGTGAATGGCGGGAAGTTCGTCGCTTCACGCTCTGCGAGAACCTCGTTGATGAAGGCATCGTAGTCACCTACTTGCAGCGCCTTAATAAAGGCTTGCTCCGTACGACTCGTTTGGATCAAGTAGCGAGGGCAGTCTTCCCGAGGAGCACGGGAGCGAAGTCTAAGCTGATGGAGCAGCTGATAGGCACGCTCCTCCGAGCGAAAGTCTGGCACACCCAGGACGGCATCGAGCTGTACAACGGCGATCAAGCCAATACCCTCCCATATCGGTTGGTTGCGTATAAGCTGAGTACCCAAGAGGATCTCAGCACTTCCCGACTCGATCTGCTCGAGTAGCTCCATACGCTTCTTCTGCGATGAAAAGGTATCGCTGTCGATACGTAGCACTTCATAGGCGGGAAGCTTCTCCTTGAGCTCCTCTTCCACACGCTCGATACCATAACCTACTTGACGCAGCGCGGGACGAAGCCCAGACTTCATCGTGACCTCAATGGCTCCACAGCTCGGGCAAGCCTCGGGTAGCGCAGCTGTGTAACCACAGTAGTGGCAGAGAAGGGCTGCACGAGTGCGATGATAAGTAAGACTCACATCACAGTTCGGGCACAGCAGGCGGTTTTGGCAGGCATCACACGTCACATAGGGAGCGTAGCCTCGACGATTCTGCAGGAGGAGCACCTTCTTTCCTCGAGCTATCGTGGTGCGAATCTCTTCGAGAAGGTAGGGCGTCAGCGTATGTCCCCACTCGACCTCACGTAGCTGCCGTAGGCGCTTGAGATCAATGGGCTCAATGGTGGGTAAGACCTGCTGGGATTGCGAAGTAGTCTCCGCAGAGAAAGGCTCGGGACGTAGCAGCTGGTACTTCCCACGCAGGGCATGGAAGAGTACTTCTGCCGAGGGAGTAAGGGAAGTAAGGAGCACTTGAGCCCCTGATTGGTGCGCTCGCCAGAGAGCAACATCGCGAGCATGATAGCGTGGAGCTACGAGCTGTTGCTTATAAAGATATTCCTGCTCCTCGTCAATGATAACCAGAGATAAGCGAGGAAGCGGCACATATATAGCCGAACGTGTCCCCACGACAAGGGCAGGGCCGTCGAGCTTAGAGAGACGAAGGTACGTCTCTACTCGCACCGCCTCACCGATGAGACTATGATAGGGATAGTAATTGGCTCCTGCGATCTCGGCAAGTCGCTGCATAAATCCAGCTGCCGACGGGACCGAATGCACCGAAGACGTTAGATAGAGCACCTGACCACCACGAGCCAGCGTCGCTATGATCTGCCCCAAGATATAGCGTTCTTTATCCTCTGCCGTATGCCCATAATAGAGTGTCACGGGATGGGTCAATGGCTCTACATCTGCAATAGAGGATTCTCTGCTTGAAGGCTCCACTGCTCGCAGTCGGCTTACAGGCTCTAAGACCTGCTCCAAGATGCCTTTCTCAATGAGAGCACGTAGTTGTGCTTCGCTCTTTGGTACAGATTCGAGCAAGACGGAGCGGTGTAAGGCGCCTGAATGATCTTGTCCCGTCTCCCGAAGTGCCTCAAGGAAGGCCATCAATAGCTCTGCTTGCCGTGGCGCACGGTTAAGTCCATCGAAGAGAGTAGAGAGAGCTCCCTCATCTTCTTGATATTCGGGGGCAAGGCGAAGATAGCGGGCGAGCTTCGGACGATAGCGTGGCTGGAGCGCCTCCTCAGTATGTACCGCTCCCAACTCAATGAGATGGAGGAGCGGGCGAGTAAGTCTTCGGCCGACAAGTCGCTCTAGTTGCTCCGTCGTCATCGCCCCCTTCTCGGCAAGTGTATCTAAGATCAGCAGCTCCGCAGGAGGAAGTGTGCCTTCCGCCTCAAAGCCTTCCACAAGCGAAAGCATCGTCTTGCTCTCGGGAAGTAGCCCTGAGGGGAGCGCATCTCGAAGGATGGAGCCCAGCGGACAAGCATAATAGTATGCCATCCATTCCCATTGCTTCAGCGTAGCTTCGGGGATGATCGGAGTAGCATCAAGGATTTGCTCGACCTCCTTACAAGCGGTTACCTCCGCCTCCTTATCCATAGAGAAGACCACCCCCGTATAGTATCGCTTGCCACCAAAAGGCACAACGACACGACAACCCACGCTGAATCCAGGTGCTTCACTAATAAGCACCTCGGGAACTGCATAGCTAAATAGCCCGTCTAAGGCTAAGGGGATGATGACCTCTACTCGGATCATAAAGTAAGCTTAAGTGAAGAGGAGAGCTCGGTGAGTGCAGCGATGAGAAGATCATTCTCCTCGGGGCGCTGTGCTGCAATACGTATCGTGGGGGAAGAGTAGCCAAAGTTCGTCGCATCACGAACCAAAAGCCCGTAGCGCTGCGCTAAGATCTCTTTCAGCTCGGCTCCACTTCCTATCGCTGGATGAGTACAACGCACAAGGAAGAAGTGCGTATCTGTCGGCTGAGGATCGAAGTATGGGAGCGACTTGATAGCATTCCATATACGCTCACTCTCTACAAAAAGCTGACGTCGGTCCAGTAGGTGCGGGAAGTCATTACGGACGATCCATTCTCCTGCTGAGATGGCGAGCGATCCAACCGACCACGGCGCAGCATATTCGCTTAGTCGGTCAATGACCTCACTGTACGCCATCACGTATCCCAAGCGCAATCCCGGCATAGCATATCGCTTGGTCAGAGAAGCGACAAAGATGACGTTGGGGAAACGCTGTATGGTTTCTTTGGGATCAGGAAGAGCAGCCTCCGTGAAGTAGCTATACGAACTATCGATGACGAAGTAGATCTGCGGGTAGCGACTCCAAAGTGCCTCTAAGAAGTCCTGCGAATAGACTTGCCCGGTGGGATTATTCGGTGAGCAAAGCCAATAGACTCCCGCAGGAGTATCTTGACCGGGCTCGAAAGTCTCCAGCTCCCACTGCTCACGTGCAAAGAGTCTTCCCGCATCTCTGTATTCACTGAAGGTCGGATCAGGGCTATAATAATGTACAAGCTCTCGATAAGCCTGTGCGATGAGGTAGATCCCTTCGGTCGCACCACTTGTCACGAGCACCTCGTCATCAGCTAAGCCGTGATGCTTCGCAAGGGATTTCCCAAGCGAAGCGGCAGTAGGCTCGGGGTACGAACCAATACGATCAATCTCTCCTCTGAGGTGTTCCCGCAGCGAAGTGGGGTCCGTGAGGCTCGTTACGTTCGAGCTGAAGTTCGCACGTATCCGCTCATAGCGGTGGAGGTCATCGCCGTGTCCGTCTCTCATCGCTCAAGTAGCTGATAGATTCGCTCCAGATCGACGTGCTGGCGGAGATGTTCGGCGAGCTTGTCGTACTGAGTTTCCTTGAAGGTGGCATAGTCTCGCCCCGCAGCTTGCTCATGAAGGCGCTCAGCGAAGGGCTGAAGTAGTCGCTCGATAAAGATCTCATTGTCGAGAATGCCGTGCAGGTAGGTACCCATGCAATGATCTCCGACGCAGTAGCCCTCAAGACGGCCATCAGACATCTTGACTAAGGGCGAGACGTCGAAGCCATCTACGACACGGCTTCTCCCCATATGGATCTCGTAGCCACTACAGGGGACGTCACTACCTATAAGAGTGAAGGTCGCTTGTGTAGTGACCTTCTCAGCAGCCATCTCCGTGGCGATCGGGAGCAAGCCCAAGCCTGGCAGACGAGTCAAGTCACCCTCTACCCCATCTGGGTCGTAAACCTCTTGACCTAAGATCTGATACCCGCCACAAATACCGAGGATCATCTTCCCTGCACGATGAGCGCGGATGATAGCTTGAGCTACTCCATTGCGGCGCAGCTCATAGAGGTCCGAGAGCGTACTCTTACTCCCAGGCACAATGATGATATCTGCCTGCTGCAGCTCCTCTACATTGTTCGTATAGAAGAGATGAACGCGCTCATCTTGCTCGAGGCGCGCGAAGTCGGTGTAGTTGGATATGTAGCGAAGGAGTACGACTGCCACGTTGACCTTCCCCTGCTGAGCGGAGAAAGCACGCTTGGAGAGCGCGACGGAGTCCTCTTCTTCGATGTGCACGTCATTCATGTACGGGACGACTCCAAGTACAGGCACACCGCAAAGCGACTCCAGAAGCTGGCGCCCTTCGTCGAAAAGACGCAGGTCACCGCGGAACTTATTGATGATGACTCCTACGATCAGCTCCCGCCACTCAGACTTCTGCAGCATGATCGAGCCATAGACTGAGGCAAAGACTCCTCCACGATCGATGTCGGCGACAAGGATTACCCGAGCGCCAGCATACGCAGCCATCGGCATATTCACAATGTCCGAGTCCTGGAGGTTCAGCTCGGAGATACTCCCTGCACCTTCGAGTACGATGGGGTTGTAGCGAGAAGCCAAGCGATCAAAGGCAGCATGTACTTCGCCACGAAGCTCACCGCGCCCCACGGTACGGAAGTATTGGTACGCATCTTTATTGCCGATGGGGCGCCCATGCAGGATGACCTGGGACGTCTTATCTGAGCTGGGCTTGAGAAGCACAGGATTCATGTCCGTATGACAAGGGATACCTGCGGCCTCAGCTTGCACAGCTTGCGCACGGCCCAACTCTAATCCCTCGGGCGTAACGAAGGAGTTTAGAGCCATGTTCTGCGCTTTGAACGGTGCAGGTCTGTAGCCATCTTGCTTGAAGATGCGACAAAATCCGGCCGTGAGGATGCTCTTCCCCACGTCACTTCCTGTACCGACGAGCATCAGCGGTGCCAGTCGTTTGCTCTCGATCTTATCCATTATTCAGCGGGGGCTGGCTGCTTTTTCTTGCGCTTGTAGCTGAAGGCCTGCCAGCGATCTTCAGGCCAGCCCTGCTGGTGCATCTCCCATTTGGCCGAGACGAAGAGCCAGTCGCTCATTCGATTGACCCAAGGGATCAGCCCCTCGGGAAGTGGATCCAATCGCTCCAAGGTCCATAAGCGGCGCTCGGCACGTCGTGCGACGGTACGCGCCAGCTGCATTTCGGCCGAGAGGATCGTGCCGCCAGGGAGGATGAAGAAGCCATTCTCTGGGATATCAGCCATCAGGCGCGCCGTCTCAGCCTCCAACTCCTCGACCCACTGCAGGTCAAAGTGGTTGGGATTCTCTTCGCGGCGCTCGCTACGTGTAGCGATAAGGCTCATGGCTTGCATGATGCGCATCTGCACTTCGCCGAAGAAGCGGTGACGGGGATCTTCAGTAGGGATGTGGGCTCTTATCAATCCAAGGTGAGCATTAAGTTCGTCCATCGCACCGTTGGCTTCGATACGTGGATCATCTTTGGGGACTCGCTCGCCACCGAATATTCCGGTGGTTCCCTTGTCTCCGGTTTTGGTCATTATTCTTGCCATTACTTGTCGTGTAAGCTTGAGGTTGGGCGGATATCGCCCCGACAAAAATAGCGCAATTCCACCGTATAGCATGTGTGCGAAGGCATTCATCAAGCGAGCAGAAGAAACACTACTCACGCCCGCTCCTCGAAGCACCTTCGAAGCGAAGCAAAAGCCGTTCATTCGCCCTTTAATTGACCCATCTCTCCCCCCTCCAATGACCCGCCCCCAAAAACACCTCTACTTTCTCTCAGAAATACCTCTACTTTTCAATGAAAATACCTCTCTTTCTGGAGGAAGTAGAGTAACATTCGGAGAGAAGTAATATAACTTCTATCGGAAAGTAATATAACATCCGACCGAAAGTAATATAACATTCGACTGAAAGTAATATAACATTCAGTGAGAAGTAATATAACATTTGGAAGGAGGGTATATATCCTTTGGAAGCATACACCTTATCGTACTCGGAGAAGCAGCTTGGAGGTGCTTTGCTTTCCCCGACTCTTCCCCCCCCTTTCTCCTCCCTCCAAAAAGAATCCGCCCCTCGAAGGACGGACCTTCGAGGGGCGGATCATAGGGGAGGTGAGACTATTCAGTAGCGCCACTGAAGATGTCATCGGCAGTAGCCTCAGCGGGATCTTCGAATGCGTAGAACTCAGTCACCGAGGTACGACCCACAGGCTTCGTGATCGTGTAGCGGACGTAGCGAGCAGGATAAGCCTTCTTCAGACCGACTAAGGCCTTGTCATTACCCGAGAGCCCTGAGATGTCGGCACGACCGAGGTTAGTCCACTTCGTGCCATCTACCGAGCACTCGAGCTGGATCTCACGGGGAGCAGCCCAGTCAGCCCAGTAGTAGGCAACGATACCACGGAACTTAGTAACAACCTTACCGAAGTCAACGACGAAGCTGAAGCCTCGGTTGTTCGACGCAAAGTCTGTACCACCATTACCGTCAAGGATGCGCTTAGGATCATTACCACCGTCGATACCAGGGGTGATCTGAGATACCGTCCACTTCGTAGTACGCTCTGCCTGATCGAAGTAGTTGACCGACGAGAAGTCGTAACCTGACTCTCCTACGACAAGAGCATCTTCACTGCGAGCGGACTTCGTGAAGGTAGCCGTATAGAGGTTGAGATTGCTGCTGATAGCGACACCGCTGGCAGCGCTCTTGATCGACTCGATGACGACCTTGACCGTGTACTCCTCGGCTGCTTCACGAGCAGCGAGAGCAGCTAGATCAAGCGTCGTAGAGACTTGCTCACTGGAGATCTGACCCGCCTTGATCGTGACCTCAGTAGCACTGAGCGTGAGAGCACTAGCGATCTCAGCGTTGTCCACCGTCGACTTGAGCGTCACGACGACATCCTGAGTCGAGGGACGATTGAGACGAACGGTGAAGTAGCCGACGTTAGTCCCTGTGATACCCGTGCTGCTGTGCAGGAGGGGATAGTTATTGACAGGTACCGAATAGCGGTCTGCTTGGATATAGACACGGGGAGGATAGTTACGCTCTAGGAGGGTATCTACTGAATCCGCATCCTTCTTACATGAAGCCAGACCAAGTGCCATCGTAGCAGCACAGAGGCCAAGGATCCAATGTTTATTATATCTCTTCATATGGATGATAATCTATGTGATAGTTAGTCTTCGTCAGAGCGGATGTCTACCCACTGTGAGGCCGCATTGCGCTGATTAGCTCCGTGATAGAGCTCGAGGTCGTGGCCGTGGCCCGTAGCATCCTTGAAGGTAGTACCTTCCCCTTCGTTAAGCTTCCAGTAAGCGACGAGGCCTGTGGTAGCGGGGTCGATAGAGAAGCGGTTGCGACGGATCTGAGCTGCCGTGAGAGCACGATTCCAGAAGCGGATTTCGCTCATGTAGTAGTTGGACTTACGATAGGGGTGATTTGCCCAGCGAGGATAAGCAAACGTGAAGTCCTTATACTGACCAACGGTAGCGAACTTAAGGTTCTGCTCCTGCTTGTTCAGCTGACCATTGATATAGATAGAGAGCGTACCGTTAGCACATACGAGAGCCACGTGATACCACTTATTGGTCTCAGGCTTGATCGTAGCAGATACACCATCGTGGCCATTGACCTTGAACTGGAGGACATCACCTTCCCAGCGACCGAAGATGAAGCCAGAAGCTTCACCACCACCAGCGATACCAGAGGAGATCCCCATGAATGACTGGTTGTTGTACTCAGGACGAATGTTGTCACTCTTGATGCGCATCTCGACAGACCACGTATCCGTCTTGATACCGTCAGCGAAGGAAGTCTTCATACCCTGCTGAGGAAGGAGCTTGATAGCCTTCGTCTTGATCACCTGATCACATGCGATGATGAAATCCTTTTCACCCTGAAGGATGGAGAGATCTGCACCAGATACAGAGACGATCGAGAGGGGAATAGCGTACTTCTTACCCGTCTTGCTGAGCTCTTCGGTGAAGGGCTTGATCGTGACAGTCAGCTCAGGCGTGGAGACCTTGCCCTGCTCGATCGTGAGCGAAGTAGCAGAAAGCGTATAGAACTCTGCAGGGAGCAGCTCATAGTTGGCATCATTGCGCTTGTTATAAGCGTCAAGTGCGGACTGCTGTACTGCGAGATTCACAGTGAGCGTCTGCTTAGCAGGAGCTGCTGTACGCACGAGGATAGACGTCGTGCTATTTGCATCACCAACCGTGATGATGCGCAGAGGATCAGCCGCAGCACCACTTATATAGAGAGAGTTATCCAAGGGCTTGTACTCAGCATTGGAGCAACCTGAGAGGAAGGCCGCTGCGAGCGCAATACCACAAAGCATCGTCTTATTCATCTTATTCATTGCTTTACGGATAATTAATTACTTGACGGGAGGAGCCATGATACGCATGGCCTTGCGAAGTGCAGGATACGTACCAGCGTTACCACTGACAGTGTACTCATACTCCATGTGGTAGGTACCTACACCTGCCTTCTGAAGCGTCTTCCCATCTACGACAGGGAGCCAGCGAGCCATACCTTCGACACTTCTCATCACATTGCCAGAGCGGTCGGTATAGGTGGCACCACCTTGACCAGCCCACTTCTCGAAGTTCTCTGTGACGATGTACTTGCGAGCAACTTCAGCTGCATCGAGCTCACCGCTGTAGTTGTTGATCGTGCTCTTGAGGCGAGCATCGAGGTCTCCATCACCCCAGCTATCATAAGCCTGGACGATAAAATAGTTGAAGTACTTCCCGAGAGCAGGTACCATCTTCTGAGGCTCACCATTGAGCGTAAGAAGCTTACCCGTACCAGACTGAGGGCCGAGACGCTTACCAAGAGTGGAGATAAAGGTCGTCATGTTCTTCGTCTTGATCACCTTCTCTTCTTCCGTGAGCTTGCGCCAGCCGGAATTAGCCTCCGTCCACGTGTGGTCGAACCACAGGTTACCTTCGCCTTCGTAGTTAGGCTCGAAGTCGTAGTCGAAGCCATCAAGGCCGAGCTTATCGACGAGGTCACAGAGTGCATTAGCGTACTTGATGATAGCAGCCGTCTGCTTAGCCTGAGCTTCTGCACTCGTACCGCTCTCCCATCCCCAGTATTCTTCTGCGGTCTTATCATGGGGAGTCAGCTGAGCACCGACACTATTGACCTGGAAGCCCGTGAGGACCTTCGTACCCTTGAGGGTCTGTACCTTCTTGAGGTCTTCGCGACGGGCTTCATCAAACTCAGCGACACCAGCCCCCCAGAGAGAGACAATACCCAAGCTATCGGGAAGACCCATGAGCTGCGTCTTCATCGAAGCTCCGACGCCAGTCCAACCGCCAAACCAACCGAAGCCAAGAGGTGCACCGCTCTGCTTGAAGGCACGCAGGTTAGCATAGTAGTCCTCGGTCGTGATGTTACCACTCTTATCTGTTGGCTTGTACTGCTCGAGCTCCGTCCACTTGGAGCAAGAGGTTGCTCCAAGTACGACGATAGCACCTGCGGCTAGGGCCAAACGCTTTATATTCTTCATATACTTAGTTCTTAAATATGGATACTATGGTGCACCTTAGTTCTTCTTCTGCCACCACATCTTTGTAGCATAGTCATCAGGTCCACCGAGGAGCTTGATAGCAGCCTGTACGTTTGCCGAGTTCACGTCGTACTCCGTACGAGAGAAGGGCAGACGGTTAGCTACATCCATATGAGCATAGGCTGACTCAACAGTCCCTACTACAGGGAAGAACTTGGGGTAGCCCGTGCGACGGTGTTCACACCAGCCTTCGAAGCCGAGAGGCCACAGAGCGATCCACTTCTGCGTAATGATACGCTCCAGATTCTTCTCATCCGAATCAGAGTCCCCCCACTGAGGAGTGATCGTGCTGACGGCACCCGTGCTATAGCGACCAGAGGGGTCGGTATAGTTGCCAGGAGTAGCCGTGCTGGTCAGATAGCTATCAGCAGAGCCAGCCCCCCACTGAGCAAAGGAGAGGCGTACGCCATCTTCGTAGAGACTCTTAGCCGTAGCACCACCGACGTTCCAGCCGATGAGTGCAGCCTCAGCCTTGAGGAAGGCTACTTCACTTGCCGTGAGGATGATCGTAGGATCGCTATTCCCGACCTTGACGTTAGAGTACTTGTTGTACTCACTACCATCCTGGTTAGAGCCTGAGCGGATACCATCATATCCAGCCCCAGTGAAGCCAGAAGCCGTGAAGTAAGAAGCACGACGTGGGTCGTTGTACCCATTCATGTAGCTCGTCAGGTCAGCTGCTACACGAGCATCGCTCCAAGCGTTTGTGATCAGCCAAAGCATGCTATTCCCCTTCTGACGGATGATAGCATTGTCTGCATTATCCGTGATCACACCGATGGTGTGGTTCACAGCTTCTTCGACTGCAGTCTTAGCAAGCGTAGGCTCTACATAGCGCATACGCATCGCCAGACGAAGCTTGAGGGAGTTAGCGAAGCGCACCCACTTCGTCAGGTCACCACGATAGATCAGATCTTGGTCTGCCATCACCTTAGCTGATGGATTAGCCGAAACATAGAGCGTCAGATCGTTAATAGCAGTGTTGAGGTCAGCGAGCATCGCCTTATAGACGACTTCCTGAGAGTCATAGGCGACCTTTAGGTTACCACCCTCGATCTGCGTGTAGGGGATGGGACCATAGAGGTCGGTGAGGCGGTGCATCAGACCGACGCGGTTGATCAGCGCCAGAGCGAAGGTGATACCCTGACCATTCGTAGCTTCCTTGACCTTACGGAATTCAGGATAGAAGCTCGTCAGGATATTGAAAGGCGTATTCAGCCAACCCTCATGCATGTAGCGATACACGGAGAAGTTGTTATTCCACTTCGTGTTCGACATGAGGAAGCGGCCCCAGATATCCCCAGTAAGGCTGAAGTGCTGGAAGTAACCCGACTGGTCGGCAGGTACGATCAGCGACTGGAGCTTGGGGAAGGAAGCTGCGATCTCATAGTTATCACCACGGAGCTGCTCCTTGGTGAAGGTATTCTCAGGTGCATTGATCTCATCAAAGCCCTTTGTACAACTTGAGAGGACACCCGCTATGACCAGCGAGGTCACCAGGATCTTCTTAGATATATTCATTGCTAATAGTAATGCTTAATGGGAGCGAAGCTTAGAACTCCATCTTGATGCTGAAGCCGAAGCTACGCAGTGATGGCATCATGAAGATGTCCGAACCCTGGTTATACGTACCCGTAGAAGCCGTTGCTTCAGGGTCGAATGGAGCGTGATTGTAGATCATCAAGAGGTTACGCCCTACGACAGAAGCCGTGAGACGAGCCTTGTTAGCAAGCCACTTCTTGGGGAGCGTATAGGCAAGAGAGAGCTCCTGAAGACGTACGTTGGTAGCATCATAGAGATATTCCTGCGTGAGACCACCGCGGCCACCGACTACATTGTAGTAGCCTTCAGCGTCTACAAGACCCTTGTTGACCTTGATACCACCGGCATTACGTGCATCACCAGACGTCTTAGAGACACCGTAAGCATCCATCATAGCCTGCGTCATGGAGGTCACCTGACCACCGAAGCGAGCCGTGAGAAGAGCCGTCAGGTTGATACCCTTATAAGAGAAGCTATTGCGCCAGCCGAGGTTACCGCTAGGCAGCACACTACCGATCTTGCGAGGAGAGATCTCTTCCTTGACGACGTTGTTGGTCGAGGGGTCGATCCAGATGTTACCCTCCTGGTCACGCTTGAAGTCAGCGGACGTGTAGAGGTCACCCATCGTACCATCCTTCACCAGACGTACATTCCCCTGGTTGAGGAAGGGCAGGCTGTAGGTTTCCTTGGTGACGGGGTCATAGTAGTTGTCGAGGAGCTCGACGATGCGGTTGCGGTTGAAGCTGTAGGTCACGTTGGTTTCCCAGTTTAGCTTACCGAAGTCCTGACGATAGCCGAGAGCGAACTCCATACCATAGTTGCGGACATTACCCGACTGCACATACATCGAGGAGTAACCACTCGCAGGAGAAGTCGTCACGTTGAAGGTCTGGTTCTTCGTATCCGAGAGATACCAAGTGATATCCAGTGAGAGTGCATTGCGCAGGAAACGCGAGTTCACACCGGCTTCCCAAGAAGACGTCTTTTCTGGATAGAGCTTACCGAGAGGACGATAGGTAGGAGCAACCCACGTACGTGAACTACCATCCCAAGTGTAGCGGGGCTGCGTGAGGTTGCGAGGCAGGGGCGAACCTACGTCAGCATAAGATACGCGAGCCTTGAGGTAGTTGATGGCCTTAGGCAGCTGGATCATATCAGAAATCACGCCCGAGAGACCAATAGAGGGGAAGAAGTAAGAGAGCTGATCCGTGCCAGCCAGAGTAGAAGACCACTCATTACGAGCCGTCACCGTGAGGAAGAGCATGCGCTTGTAGCCTACTTCAGCGCTACCGAATAGAGCAAGGGCACGTTCTCTCCAACCACCAGCGCTGGGTGAGCCGTTGTTACGGTCGATGTTATAGACGTTGAAGCCATTGGGGACATCTGACAGAGGACCGCCATAGCCAAGAGAGTTGTACGAGGTGTTAGAGAGGCTACCACCGATATTAGCGGAGAGGTTGTAGTCCTCGCCGAAGCTCTTGTTGATGTTGGCCATAGCGTCAGCATACATCTGCTTTTCTTCAGACTTGCTCTGACCATAGCGACCCTTCGCGCTACCACCAGTCCAGTAGGTATCGGTACCAGCGTAGAACTTATCCTTAGAGTTGACGATCGAATTATCGATGCGGATACGACCCGTCAGATCGATCCAGCTAGCGAGCTTCCACTTTAGGCTACCGTTGAGCATGTAGCGCTCACGGTCCTGCTCGCGGTTCTTACGATACATCTGCCAGTAGGGGTTCTCCATATCGATACCGCCATTACCCCAGCGCCAGTTCTGTACGCTGATGTTACGAGCTTCGTCATAGATCTCGTACTGACGCACTTCGTCGAAGTTCTCACCACGAGGATAGAGGTAGAGAGCAGGCAGGGGGTTGTAGTAGTAACCCTGAGCCACCATGTTCTTCTGATCCTGGAGGATGTACTGTGCACCGAGGTCCAGCGTCAGCTTGTCACCGAGGAACTTGGTCGAGTTGCGGATGGTGAAGTTGTATCGGTTGTACTTGTTGTTGGGGAGGATCCCAGCAGCATTCGTCGTAGCAGCAGAGATATAGGTCTGGTTCTTCTCCGTACCCGTTGTCAGAGCGATAGAGTTGATGACGTTCGTACCGGTGTTGAAGAACTTAGCAGGATCGTATGACAGTGCACTACCCTTAGCACCCCAGCTCTTGAAGGAACCAGGCTGATTGCCATATTCCGTCTGGAAGCGAGGCATGATGAAGGGATTGGAGAAGGTCGTGCTGTTGCTATACTCGAGCTTAACCTTACCTTCCTTACCCTTCTTCGTGGTGATGAGGATGACCCCCTGAGCAGCACTTGAGCCGTAGAGAGCAGCAGCAGCAGGACCACTGAGGACACTCATGCTCTCGATATCATCGGGATTGATGTCTGAGATACCTTCACCACTTGGCTGTGAAGAGTACTCACCTGAGGTGCTACCATTATTCACGTTGAAGATGGGCACCCCGTCGATTACGTAGAGCGCATTGTTATTCGCCGAGATAGACTTGATACCACGCATGACGACACGCGTAGCACCACCGATACCAGCAGCAGAGCTGTTGATATTCACACCAGCGACCTTACCGTTGAGACTGTTCATGAAGTTGGCATCCTTCACCGTCGTCAGAGCATCGTTCTTGATCTCCTGGACATTATAGCTCAGGGCCTTCTGCGAGCGCTTGATACCGAGAGCGGTGACGACGACACCTTGGAGCTGGTTGTCTTCACCGGAGAGCTCGATCTTCAGCTCCGTCTGGTTACCGACAGGGACCTCCTTCTTCGCGTAGCCGATAGACGACACGACGAGGACGGCACCTGACTTCACGTTCTTCAAGGTAAACTTCCCGTTGATGTCCGTGGAAGCACCTTGACCTTGTACGCCCTTGACCAGGACGGAAGCCCCGATCACAGGCTCATGATTCGTGGCATCGAGGACGACACCACTGATGCTCTTTCCCTACGCCATCGCGGTAGCGACCGTAAGGAAGAGGATCATGAGGATAGATAGTACTTTCTTCATATTTAAAACTAAAAAAATAAGCGGAGGGTAATCTTAGCCTCTATGCTTTCTCTGGGGATTAGAGAGAAAAGGCTGCGAAGCTCCCCTGCACAGCACCTTGTGGGACAAGCGGCAGCAGTGAGCAAACGACTGATTGAGGGAAAGCCGGTACGGGGATCAATACATAAGCCGTATCAATAGCCCCGTCTTGGAGTAGATCAGGTATAGCAACGGAGGAAAGCCCCCAACCATCCAGGTTGAGAGCAGCACAAAGCTCCGAGGAGCGATTAGTCTGTTGCACGAAGGCGCGAGCAGTAATCATGTTCCGTTGTAAGTGCGAGCAAAAGTAATAATTAAATTCTTACGGAAGTCGCAAGAAGACAAATACTTACTTCCTAAAATATTTAAGTATATAACAACACTCATAACCCCCTATTATCCTGCCACATACAACCATAAGATGGCGCTACGCAACTTGACTGTTAGAAGCACCATTCTACAACAAATACGATGCAATCGTTCGAGGAAAGCAAAAGACAGCTCAAAAAGTAGATCTTCGACGCACCTATTATTGGGATCAGAACCACCCTACGCTCTTGATCAGTCCACTATAGGGAGATACTTGGAACAGTCGCACCTCAACGGGAGAAATAGCACACCACAAATTAGACTATATACCAGCTAATTAGAAGAGAGCGATAAGAGAGAGGAAACGAACCAGTACTGGTCACTCATCGGAGCAGTACTGGTTCGTAATATATACCAGTACTGGTCTGAGCTCCGACCAGTACTGGTCAGCTCAGTGACCAGTACTGGTTGAGAAACCCACCCTATATAAGAGGATTCCAGAAAGCTCCCCTACCCGATTCTCCTTCACTCGGAGGCACACGGTATATATAGGTAAAGAGGGAAGTGAGAGGAAATATCAGATAGGTGATACACCTTATGAAAAGTTTGCTACCTTTGCAGTGTTACAGATAAGCAGTACACCACATATAAATATTACTGTCCTATGATCACAACTAAGCAACTTTCCTTCGGCTACAAGTCAGGGCGCCCAGTCTTCAGTGGCCTCGACCTGAGCCTACCTCAGGGTAGCGTCGTAGGGCTCCTCGGTAAAAACGGCGAGGGCAAGACTACACTCCTGAAGAATCTCTGTGGCCAGCTCTTCTCGAAGCAAGGTGAGATCAACGTCCTTGGCTTCACACCTCGCGAACGTAAGGTCGCCTTCCTCCAGCAGGTCTACCTCCTGCCCGAAGAGATCCACGTACCTCAGATCACCATCCGACGCTACTTCGACCTCTGCGCTCCCTTCTACCCCAACTACGATGAAGCTATTGCCCACGAACTCATCGAGACCTTCTCGCTCGACTGGAAGATGAACTTGGGCAAGGTCTCACAGGGGCAGAAGAAGAAGGCACTGATTGCCTTCGCTCTCTCACTCCGTATACCCCTGCTTCTCCTCGATGAACCGACGAACGGACTGGATATTCCTTCGAAGGGAGAATTCCGCCGCGCCGTAGCTCGTCACCTCAGCGAAGAGCAGACGGTCATCATCAGCACGCACCAAGTACGAGATCTTGAGCAGCTCATCGACCGCATCGTCATCCTCGAGCGTGGTAGCATCTACTGCAACGAATCTATCGCTGATCTCTCCGAGCGTCTTTACTTCGGCCTCGTCAGTCCCGACGAAGAAGCTCGCGCACTCTATACTGAGCCTTCGCTAGGTGGTACCGTCGGCATCCTACCACTTCAAGGCGAGGCCGTAACGGATACCTTCAGCATGGAGCTCTTCTTCAATGCTGTCGTCAGCCGAGGCGAAGAACTCATGCGTCACCTTCACACTCCATCAGACACCTCTAAATAAGCGCTACGATGAATACCTCCACGCTACATCGCTCCTCATTTGGGCGCATCTACCTTCTCACTGTAGAAGGCTTCTTCAGCACCCTGCGCCCACTGCTCATCTTCCATGCTATCATGGCGGTGGCATTCTTCGGCTTCCCGTTCCTGACCCTTTTCCTCACGAAGGGATTTGATATCCAAGAGGCCTTCGTCGAACTGGCTGACGTCTATGGTAGAGGCGGAGTCATCGGTCCCTACCTTATAGGGACGATCATCTATATCTTGATCTGGATCAATAAGTGCGTACATAAGCCTTCGCCTGGTGCTTATACCCAGATCCCCGCTTCGGCTGGAGAGAAGATGATAAGTATTGCCCTACTCAGCTTGGGCTATTACCTCATCTCGCTTCTCTCTACGCTGATTATCTCTGGCATCTTTGGGATCTTCGTCCCTGGGGGATTCAGCAATGTTTTGGAATGGGCACTCCCGATACAGTTCTTTTATGGGCACCTATCTCTAAAAGACTCAGCAGCTATTCTCTCTATGGGACTACAGTTGCCACTACTCGTGACGCTCTGCATGATCCACTTCCGCAAGGCGATCTTCGGGCTGTGTGCTGCGGCGTTCGTAGAGTTCAGTGGCTTCCTCATCTTCCTCACCATCGTCCTCAACTTCGAAGAGGAGATATACCGTTACTCGATAGAGCATCCCCTCACCGACCGTGATTATGGTTGGATCATCCTGATCATCTTCGGGCTCATCGACCTCTTCCTCACCTGGGCTATCTACCATCGCCTCAAGACCATCCAAATCAAGTAATTGCTATGGCATTCTCCAACGTGGGCTTTGCCCATATCATCGACTACATCAACGAAGGTGTACTGACGGGGCGATTCACCGAAGGCGAGCGTATCCCCTCGGTGCGCGACATGGCCGAACTGATGCAGGTCGCCCCCAATACCGTCGTTCACGCCTACGATAAGTTGGCTCTCCGTGGTCTGGTATATCCCATGCGCGGCCTTGGCTACTATATCAGCGAAGGGGCGGTAGAAACCATCCGTGCTGAGAAGCGTAGAGTCTTCCACGAAGAGTCTATCCCTCGCTTCCGTCGTGATGCAGAGCTTCTCGGCATCACCAGCGAAGAGCTCCGCAAGGCACTCGATCTCTAAGCCTCCTACTCCACTACTTTCAGCGTGCCCCGCATGCCTATCCCATCGGGATTAGGTATGCGGGGCACGGCGCGTTATAGAGGTGAGGAGCAAAGGGTATATACCTTTCGTTTGGAAGTTATATTACTTCTGTCCCAATGTTATATTACTTTCAGGCAAATGTTATATTACTTTCGAGTGAAAGTTATATTACTTTTCCTCAGAAGTTATATTACTTTTCTCCGAAGCCTATTGGAGCCACTGACGAAGGCACTATAGAGCCGTCTTAGAAGGGGCGTAGTCGCGCGTCAGAAGTTCGTAGCTCAGGCGCAGCCAAATGAGCGTGGGAGGAAGTGCCTTCAAGGCATAAGGCAAGACATACGCCTCTCGCAGGCTGCGGGGGAAGAGGTCCGAAGGCGATAGACTACTTAGCACGAAGGCGAAGACCAGCAGGGCTACGTCCCAGCCCGAGCGCTTCCACGGACTCGTCGTGTACCACAGCGTGATCCCAGCGAAAGGTATAATGTAGGTGCTTGACTCGCTGCCCGTACTGAAAA
Organism: Porphyromonas sp. oral taxon 279 str. F0450; assembly: GCF_000292995.1. Taxonomy (NCBI): domain Bacteria; kingdom Pseudomonadati; phylum Bacteroidota; class Bacteroidia; order Bacteroidales; family Porphyromonadaceae; genus Porphyromonas; species Porphyromonas sp. oral taxon 279. The sequence goes on from NZ_ALKJ01000019.1 coordinate 480,385, forward strand.
GTACTACAAAGAGAAGCACCGAGCTAAGTATCGCGTAGCGGAATGCCAAGTGGCGGTACTGCCCGAAGCGAAGGTAAGGCAAGCCAAAGAGCGCCAGCCCAGGGAGGATGACCAAGAGGTCGGAGTAGGAAGCCGAGCCCGAGGCCTTGCGGATCATCCCCAGAAGCGAGATGTTCTGCATCAGGGAGAAGGTGTTCTCACCGTTCTTCGCCGCAAGTCGTTCGTACCACTCGACGTATTGCCCTATGACATACTCGGGGCTACTGATCAGCATCGGCGCAACAAAGCACACGACCGACCAGCCGATGAGAGCCAGGATGAAGCGGGGCTTGCGCTTGACGAAGAAGAAGAATGCCAAGCCGACGACGCCATAGAGCTTGACGAACGTCCCCAAGACAATGAGGAAGGCGGCCGTGACTTCTTTTCCCTTCTCGATAGCTGCAAAGGAACCGATGATGATGGCAGCGATGGCGATATTGAACTGCTGCATCTGCAGCGCCGTAAGTAGCTCATGCGCGCAGAACCAGTAGAGGAAGATCTGTCGCCCTTCTTCAAGTGGTAGGCGACGCACTGCATAATACATGCCGAGCGCCAGCACCACGAGCCAGAGGAGAAGACCTATAGCATCGGGCACCACCGCAAAAGGAGCGATGACGAGACTAAAGATCGGGCCGTAGTGATTGTGGTCGTTGTACTCCGTCGGATAGAAGTCATACAGCGACAGCTTCTGGATGGTGTGCCAGAAGACTCCACGGAAGATGAGGAAATTATTATGGCGGTGCGGCGCCATCTTCGTCAGCCCTGCGACCACAGCCAAGAGCGTCCACAGCCCAAAGAGCGTGCGCGGATTCGAGAAGAAAGGCTTGTGGAAGAAGGCCTGCAGCTTAGCGCACAGGCGAAGTAAGGGTTGGTCCTTAGTCATGGTGCTTGAGGTGCTGAGCGATATGATAGCGTGGGCGCTGCTTGATCTCGATATAGATCTTCCCGATATACTGCCCGATGACGCCGAGCGACAGCAGGACAATGCTCCCGATGAACCATAAGGAGAGCATCAGCGAAGCCCAACCCGGCACGGACAAGTGCTCGATGTAAGAGACCAGCACATACACCGCCATGCAAATGCTGATAAGCAGGCACAGCAGTCCCATACCGATGATCCAGCTGATAGGCCTTGTCGTGAAGGAAGTGATACCATCTACCGCCAGCAGAAGCATCTTGCGCAGCGTGTACTTCGATTCCCCAGCGACGCGTTCACTGATGACGTCGTCGACAGTCGTAGAAGCATAGCCCAGCTGAGGAATGATCCCACGCAGATAGAGATTGCGCTCAGGGTAGCAAGCCAAAGCATCCAGCGCACGACGACTCATCAGACGGAAGTCCGCATGATTGTAAATCGCACGAATCCCCATAGCACTCTGCAGGCGATAGAATGCCAATGCCGAGGTGCGCTTGAGGAGAGGATCCGCCGTGCGTGAGACCTTCACGCCATAGACGATATCATAGCCCTCCAGATAGCGATCGATCATTTCCTCGAGCGCGCCTAAGTCATCCTGTAGATCGGCATCAATCGTGACTACAGCATCAGCGAAGTCTCGTGCCGTCATCATCCCCGCCATGATCGCAGACTGATGTCCCACATTACCCGCCAGACAAAGTCCATCGATGAAGTGATTCTCTCGGTGAAGCTCTTCTATCAGCTCCCAGGTACGGTCACGACTGCCATCATTGACGTAGAGGACGTGACTTGTGGGAAGGATCTTACCTGCTGCGATGAGGCGCTCAAGGAGAGTCGTGAGTTCGCGAGCAGAATAAGCAAGGATCGCCTCCTCGTTGTAGCACGGGGAGACGATCACTAAGCGGGGAATGGGGATAGAGATCATGTGATGATCAGAGGGATGAATGCTTCGGGGGTAAATAAACTTTACTTAATGTTGTAGGTAGAGCTGACCGTGATGCTGGCGGTCTTCTCCTTAGAAGAAGTATTGAAGGAGCCACCCCAGCTGTAATCTTCGTCGCTATTCTGACCGACGATCTGGAAGACCCCCATGTTGGACTTCGTTAGGCCACCGAGACTGCTCTTACTGCCCTCAGCGATGACCGAGGCACGATTGCGAGCATCTTCAGAAGCTTCCTTGAGCATCTCGATCTTGAGGTCATTGAGCTTCGTGTAGTAATAGCGAGGATTGCCCGACTCGATCTCAATACCATTATTGATCAGCTCAGAGATCTGGCGAGAGACCGCTTCGATAGCCTCGATGTTGCGCGAGGTGATCGTCACCGTCTGCGTCAGTGAGTAGCCCTTGAAGCGATAGAAGGTACGCCCAGAGCTCTCGTCATAGGAGCTTTCATTCTCACGAGAGATGCTGACACTGCTGTAAGCAATAGCTTCGCTGGGGATACTCTTACTCTGGAGGTAAGAGGCTACTGCCTGCTGCTTTCCTTTAAGCTCGGAGTAAGCATCCTGCAGATCAGTCGACTCAGAGGTGAAGGTCGCAGACCAGACAATAAGGTCAGAGGTGAAGTTACGCTCAGCCTTCCCCGTGACGGAGATTGTCTTGGGCGAATTGCTACGGAAGCCCTTCAGACCGCCAGCGAGTACGAAGACGGAGACAAGCAATGCGACAGCTCTGATGAGCGTCAGATAGAGAGCGGACTTGTTAATGTTCATAGAGAAAAGAGATTAGATAGTTATTGTAGAATCCGTGAACTCAGAATAGGTGATGAACTCAGCTCCCTCCTGCTTGAAGTAACTGATCCAGCGATCCAGTCGATCGACCATCGCACGGCCAGAGTTATTGCGCACGATGAAGGGGAGGTTTAGCTCGGGGTGCTCATTCAGCTCGTAGAACTCCCACGGATGGAAGTAGGTCACGAGATAGCCATCATGACGGAGCGTACGACGACAGAGCCAGCGATAGAGTCCGAAGGGTAGGTTGTGACACGAGAGCCAGAAGAGCGGGAAGCGAATGAGAGGCGTCACCGAAGCAGGGATCTGCAGTACGCCCTCCTTCATGAAGTGCGTACGTGGTGCACTCAGATGCATGTAGCGCCCAGGGATGAAGGTGGGGTTGAGAGAGGTATTGTAGCTATAGCCTGCCTTATAGATCTCCGCCTCGGGGACGGGCATCATACGCGCCTGACGATAGCCTCGCACAGGGACTCCAGCGAGAGCCTCAAGAGCATCCTTAGACTTCTTCAGATCAGCAGGCTCAAAGGTCCAGTGGTAGTAACCATGCGAAGCGAGCTCATGCCCCTCAGATAGGATACGCTGGATGATCTCGGGAGCGTGCTGAGCGAAGTTCGCCGTACAGAAAAGGGTCGCACGTACCTCATGCTTCTTCAGTACATCGAGGAGGGCATGTGATCCTGCGACAGAGATACGTACCTGCTCCTCCATAGGGAGCTCGACACCATGCTCACGTGGCACGTCGAACTCCTCTATATCGAAGCTCAATAAGATACGATGGGGGCGTGTAGCCATTGGGGAGGTAAGGGGGACTACTTGAAGAGAGTAGACAGACGCTCGATGCTTTGCTCGACGGGAGCACCCTCATAGAGGATATTGTAGACGGCGCTACAGATAGGCATCGTCACTTGGTAGCGCTGGTTGATCTCATGTATACACTTAGCGCCGTAGTACCCTTCGGCGATCATGTTCATCTCCATCTGAGCGGCACGGACGCTGTACCCCTTACCGATCATATTACCAAAGGTGCGATTGCGGCTATAGCTGGAGTAGGCCGTGACGAGGAGGTCACCGAGGTAGACGGACTCCGTGACGTCACGACTGACGAGGTGCACAGTACTAACGAAGTTGCTCATCTCCGCGATAGCATTCGAGATCAGCACGGACTGGAAGTTATCTCCCTTATTCATCCCGTGGCAGATACCAGCAGCGATAGCATAGATATTCTTCAGTACCGCTGCGTACTCGATACCGACGACGTCTCGGCTGACAGCGCAGTGGACGTAGTCGTTGCTGAAGATCTCTTCGCTCAGCACCTTGGCCTTAGCCATATCGAAGCAACCGACCGTCAGGTAGGACATGCGGTCCTTGGCGATCTCTTCGGCGTGACAAGGGCCTGCGATGACCCCGATCTGACCGGGACGCAGCTCCTTATACTCCTGTAGATAGTCGGAGATCAGGACATTCTCCTCGGGCACCATCCCCTTGATCGCATTGATGACGAGCTTATTGCGGATGACCGAGTTACGCACACGCTTGAGGTAATAGCGTATGTAGGGGGAAGGGGTAGCCAGGATCACGGTATCACAGGCTCGGAAGAAGTCATTGACATCCGAGTCGGTGAAGAAGGTGATACGATCCGTATCGAAGGTAACCGACGTCAGGTAACCAGGATTATGGCGCAGGCGCTTGAAGTCCTTGACGTGTGTCGAGGTGCGCAGCAGCCAGTTAAGTTTGGGTTGCCGTGAGAGGACGATCTTCGCCAAGGCTGTAGCCCAGCTACCGCCACCGAGGATACCTACTCTACCGGGGAAGCTGGAAGTCTGTTCGGGCATGATACGTATACTTACTTAGCCGACTCCCCGATGAAGGGGAGTGGCTCGTGAGAGAGTGCGGGGTGCGCTTACTGAGCGCCCCCGATGGTGGTCCAAGCTGTGACGATCTCGAGCGTCAGAGGCTCCAGATCCAGCTGATACTTCTTCTTGATGTCCTGGAGCTGCTGCAGCAGGCGACCGGGCTTCTCTTCGGCGCGTACAGTATCCAGTGTCAGATAGCCAGCCTTGTGCAGGACGGGTACCCATGCTTCGGGGATACCAGCAGCGACGAAGACCTCCTTCTTGTCGCGAGGAGCGACCTTCTCGGGGCGCATCTGAGGGAAGAAGAGTACTTCCTGGATGCTTTCCTGACCTGTCAGGAGCATCACAAGGCGATCCATACCGATACCCATACCGCTCGTCGGGGGCATACCATACTCAAGGGCACGGAGGAAGTCGGCATCGATGAACATCGCTTCATCGTCCCCCTTCTCTGAGAGACGGAGCTGCTCCTCGAAGCGCTCACGCTGATCGATGGGGTCATTGAGCTCGGAGTAGGCATTGGCCAGCTCCTTACCATTGACCATCAACTCGAAGCGCTCGGTGAGGCGGGGATTAGAGCGGTGCTCCTTCGTCAGGGGCGACATTTCCTTGGGATAGTCGGTGATGAAGGTAGGCTGGATATAGCTGCCTTCGCACTTCTCGCCGAAGATCTCATCGATCATCTTACCGACCCCCATGGATTCGTCGACCTCAACACCGAGCTTCTTGCAGGTAGCGCGAAGCTCGTCCTCGCCCATCTGACTGATATCGATACCCGTATGCTCCTGGATAGCATCAAGCATAGTGATTCGCTTGAAGGGAGCCTTGAAGTCAATCTCACGATCCCCTACTCTGACCTTCGTCGTGCCTAAGACCTCGAGGCAGATGAACTCCAGCATACGCTCGGTGAACTCCATCATCCAGTTGTAGTCCTTGTAGGAGACGTAGATCTCCATAGCGGTGAACTCGGGGTTGTGCGTGCGATCCATACCTTCGTTGCGGAAGTTACGGCTGAACTCGTACACACCCTCAAAGCCCCCGACGATGAGACGCTTCAGATAAAGCTCGTTAGCGATACGCAGATAGAGCGGGATATCCAGCGCGTTGTGATGCGTGATGAAGGGGCGCGCAGCAGCACCGCCAGGGATAGGCTGCAGTACGGGCGTATCGACCTCGATGTAGCCACGTTCGTTGAAGAACTGGCGCATCGCATTGAAGATCTTCGTACGCTTGAGGAAGATATCCTTGACATGGCTATTGACAACGAGGTCAACATAGCGCTGGCGGAAGCGGAGCTCAGGATCAGTGAAGCTGTCGAAGGTCTGACCATCCTTCTCCTTGACCACGGGCAGGGGACGCAGTGCCTTCGAGAGGAAGGTCAGCGAAGAGGCATGTACCGAGATCTCCCCCATCTGTGTGCGGAAGACTTCACCCTCGACACCGATGAAGTCGCCGATATCCATGAGCTTCTTCACTACATTATTATATAGAGTCTTGTCTTCGCCTGGGCAGATCTCATCACGCGTGATGTAGATCTGGATACGGCCAGTAGAGTCCTGGAGCTCGAGGAAGGAAGCCTTACCCATGATACGACGGCCCATGACACGGCCAGCGACACGTACCTCACGACGAGGTGCATCATCCTGGAAGGTATCAAGGATCTCACGGGCATACCCCGTGACGACATATTCGTCTGCTGGATAAGGGTTGATACCGAGGGCGCGAAGCTCCTCAAGACTACGGCGACGGAAGATCTCCTGTTCGCTCAGCTCTAAGATATTCATTCTGCTATATGCTGATTCTGATATTTACTTCTTTACTAATCTACGCAAAGATAAGGCATTTCTACGAGAGGAGTAGGGCGTTACGCCCAAGGCTCTCTCCCCTATCGTAGCTCGTCCGACCACCACCTCCTACCATTAATAAAGATAGCCGGATGGTAAGCTAAGCCTACTCAACATTCTTTCACAGCCTGAGGTTGATAAGGAAAAGCAAGATCACGGGCTCGAGAGCTATCTCTACAGTCCACCACTCAATAGAAATCACATATAGAATGGAAATACTCGATATCCTTCGCTCCCGCTACACGACCAAGACCTACGACAGCACCTTCCATCTCAGCGACGAGCAGCTGGAGGACATCAAGGAGATGCTCCGCCTCTGTCCCAGCTCCATAAATAGCCAGCCCTGGGCCTTCGAGCTCATCGGCGATCGTGAGACAAAGAGCCTGCTTGCCCAGCACTCGTACTCCAACAAAGAGCGTATCGAGCAAGCCAGTCATCTCCTCGTCATCTATAACTATCGTGACGTAGCGACCTTCGAAGCAGAGCGTATTGCCACGCTCAGCGAAGGGGCGCAGGAGTTCTATCGCAATAAGATCGCTTCTCAGGGCGAGGCCTCCGTCCTGGGCTGGATGCGTAGTCAAGCCTACATCACCCTCGGTGTTGCCCTGACGGGGCTTGCGAGCATGGAGCTGGACAGCACTCCCATGGAGGGCATCGACCTCGAGGCCTACGACCAGATACTCCATCACGACAAGTATAGCCCCGTCCTCGCTATCGCGATCGGTAAGCGTAGCGATGACGACATCAACCAACCAACGATCACTCCCAAGCAGCGCCGCAGCGAGGTCTTCCTGTAGCCTCCGACAGGCAGAAGCAATAGCCCCCATATAGGTCAGCCCGCCGACCTATATGAGACTGTTGCCGCGAGTCCTGCCCCCTACTTATTGTGCTAAGGCATCGCACGCTCAGCTCTTCGATATACGCCTCCGAAGAGGCCAAGCAGACCCTTCGCCTTATCGCACGTATTCCTCTTATCCAGCGGTGGGAAAAGTGCCATTCTCGTGAAGGAAAAAGCATCTTCACGTAGTGATTTTTCTCTGTCTACGCACATAGTTTTAAAGACCAGGTACGTCAGTTCAAATATCCACGTACGTAGATATTAGAGCCACGTACGTAGCCCAAACTTATCGGCCACTCGTCCGCAGCTTTTCTCCCTACGCAGAGCAACAACCTAATAGAGGTCGCTTCACAAAGCTATATAGGAATCAGTCCAGAGATATATAGCTTTCTTCTCCATCCTAGTATAGCTCTACACACGGACTCATATAGGTCAGCCTGTCGACCAATATAGGTTCACATCTTCCCTCCTATATCACTTCGCATTATCACGCGCTATCTACCAATAAGCGCCCCCATACAGCACGGTACAGGGAGCCTATGTACTCAGGCTATCCACTCCAGCGGTCTACACTCGTGTAGGCCGTTTGCTTTATCAGAAAAGAGTTGGTAATTTTACCGCAAAGCCAGTGCTATTACAGAGCTGGTGGCACTATGGGTCTAACAATTAATCTATTCGAACGCATATGATCGAACGTATCGGCACCAATGCTGGCCTCGTATGGAATGCCCTTAACAGCCTGGGCAAGATGGACATTAAGGCTCTTCGTAAAGCAACCAAGCTCCGCTCTGACAAGGAGCTCTTTGCAGCCATCGGTTGGCTCGCAAAGGAAGGGAAGCTCCTCTTTGATGAATCCGGTGAAGAATTGCTCGTTGAGCTCACCTACTAACCCCTAATAAACTCTCACTGAGTCTACTAATTCTACTCTTCAACAAAAGGCTATCTCTCCTATGGAGAAGAGATAGCCTTTTGATTCGTAACACAGGATATCTCATGCTCTTATGACTTCCCCTATTCACACAAAAACTCGCTCTTCGAACTTTGAGCTTCTCCGCCTACTGGCAATGCTCCTCGTCCTCATCTTACATGCTAACTATCTCACCTTTCACTTCCCGACCAACGAGGCACTACATAGCCAACCAATAGAATCCTTGGGGCGTATTTGGAGCGAAGCACTAGCCATCGTGGGAGTCAATGTCTTTGTTCTCATCTCTGGGTACTTCGGCATACGACTACGCATCAAGGGGATAGCAAGTCTACTCTTCCAAGCAGCTTTCTATACAATCGGAATCTACTTGACACTCGTAGCACTTGGACTCGAACCATTCCAAACCAAAGCATTTATAAGAACCCTGTATCCACTTGATCGTAGCAAGGAATGGTTCCTTCCAACCTACCTAAGCCTCATGATCTTTACACCATTCCTCAACGCTTTCGTCCAAAAGCAGGATGAACGAGGCCTAAGACATTATCTCATCTTCTTCTATAGCCTCTCCATCCTATTTGGTTTCCTCTCCGACCAACTTGAGGTGCAAAATGGCTATTCACTCTTCTCTTTCTGTGGAATCTACCTCTTAGGACGGTATTTCCGTCTCTATCCCGAAACGATAAATCGATATAAAACCTCAACACTCGTCAGTATCTACTTCGGAATCAGCTTTGCTCAGTCCTTAGCTCTCTTTGCTTACGGCTATACATCAGGGCAACCAATCGTAGCAAATGCTCTTACAGGCAAATTCCTTAGCTATGCTTCCCCGATAAATATCCTCACGGCATCTGCGCTCTTCCTATCCTTCTCTAGACTCAAAATAGAAAGTCGAGCCATAAATTGGATAGCATCCTCTACCTTTGCAGTATATCTCATCCACTGCAATGGACGACTGATCGGCTACTATACAGGATATGTACACGGACTCAGTACTCATCCTTTAATTGTGTTCTTATGTATGGTATCAGGTTTTATCCTCTTGGTATTTGCTGGAAGTGTCCTCATAGATAAGATTCGCTTGCTTCTTTGGGAACAGATTTTCTCCCCCCTCTATGACCGTCTTAGCTCTTTTTTAGAAAAGCGAGGATGGCCTGTTCTTCAAATTCTGGAATAGGGGAAGTCACTTATTCGTCACAGCCTCCACTTCGCCATCAGCAAAGCGCACCGAGATCTCTACTCCCGCAGGGATCTGGCTACTACGTGTGACGATACGTCCGCCGACTGAGACCAAGCTAAAGCCTCGACGTAGGATCTGATCGGGATGCGCCAAACGAATCGCTTGCTCCTGACGTAGGAGATCAGCTTCCATACGCTCTCTCAAGCGTGACACATGCAGTGGCAGGGGAGAGAGTCGCTCACGAAGTGCCTGACGATGCTGACGCAAAGCATAGGATGCAGCTGTCGGGAGGCGACGGAGTGCCAACTCAAGACGATGCTCAGACCGCTGGAGATAATGACGAGCTGAGAGGGTGATCTGTGAGCGCTGTGTGAGAAGCTTACGCTCAGCCTGCTCCAAGCGGCCACGCACCAAGAGCGGCAGGCGTGAGACCTGCGTATGGAGCCAATTACTTCGCCCCAGGGATAGAGCTTGTAGCAAAGAGGGAAGTCGGCGTAGCTGCTCCCGCAGCTCTGTCAGCTCACTTGCCAATCCCTCGACTAAGAAGGCAGCCACTGCCGTCGGGGTCTTCAGCGTAGTATGGGCGATCAGGTCAAGCACCGAGACATCACGCTCATGGCCTATGCCTGCAATGATAGGTAAGGGGAACTGTGCGGCAGCTTCACACAAGGTGTAGTCATCGAAAGCTCTTAGCTCACTCACGGCACCCCCACCACGGATGATTACCACGGCATCAAAGTGCTCCTCCACCTCGGCGATACGCCCCAGTGCAGCGAGTATAGATGTGGTCGTATCATTCCCCTGCATCTGCGCTGTGAAGAGCGCCGTATAGAGCACTACTCCATAGGGATTCTCATGGAGCTGACGCATGAAGTCCCCATAGCCCGCAGCCGTAGGGGACGAAATGATAGCGATACGCTGTAGAGGGATAGGTAGCTCAAGCTCTTTATTCATTGTGAAGAGCCCATTGCGCTTGAGACGCTGTATGGTCTCCAAGCGCAGGCGAGCGATCTCACCGAGCGAATAATTGGGGTCAATATCGATGATATTCAAGCTCAGTCCATACTGCGGATGGAAAGCAATCCCGACAAGAGCCAAGATACTCATCCCCGAAGAGAGCTTTCCCACACCGCTTCTCTCGAAGCGCTGCTCGATCAGCGTATAGGCCGATGACCAAATAGTAGCACGCACCTTCGCCACGACATCCCCTTCCTCACCCTTCTCCAAGAGCTCCAAGTAGCCATGACCTTGGCCACCAGCACGACGCAGATCACTCACCTCTGCCCGCACCCAATAGCGGTCGGGGAAGGAGTGCTCTAAACAGCGTCTGACCGAACCCAAGAGCTCGGTCAGACTAAATGAACGGACAGTCGTGGCTTGCTGCACGGAGACCGCCTATTGGGGGATATGATCTGGGATATGGATGCTACGCTCAAAGCTTACATCCAGCGAGATCAAGGTCTCGGTAGCGACGACCCCTGGGATGCTCTGAATAATCCCATTGAGGATGCGCATGAGGTCATTATTATCAATCGCATAGAGCTTGATGAGCATCGTATAGGGTCCCGTAGTGAAGTGACACTCGACGATCTCAGGGATCTCACGCATTCGCTCGGCGACCTCTTTGTAGAGAGAGCCTCGCTCCAGTCGCACCCCAACGTAGGTACACGTGTTGTAGCCTATCTTCTTGGGGTTCACATGATACTTTAGTGAGGTCAGGACCCCATTCTCAATCATACGGGTAAGACGCTGATTGACGGAGGAGCGCGAGCTATTCTCTCCTTCAGCTACGTCACGCAAGGGGACGCGAGCATTCGTAGTCAGTCGTCTAAGGATCTTCAGATCCAGCTCATTCAGTTTCTTCATACAAGGGTGGGTCGGTGCGCCACTAATTGCACACTTTATGATACAAATGTAGTAAATATCCCATGATTAGTTGCCATATCGTGCTCTGATCTTGGCAATTTACCTAGTTTCTCTCTCTGCAGACTGCCCAAGTTGGCGCAGAATAGGGAGGCACTTGAGCTGAGGGAAGGAGTGTAAGTGTAGGCGGTAATAGTCAAGGAGGTAATCGAGAATCACCCCGCGCTGCTGCCGGCTATAGGCAAAGCCGTGCATTGTGTAATAGCTCATGCGAAGGAAAAGCGGCAGATGCTGTGTCTCCTCTGGTGACAAGCAATAAGCCTCTCGATGTGGCAGGTAGCACTGCTCTTGCAGGCTGAAGCAATATCCACATCCTCGAGCCTCATCATCGGGAAGATCTGGAGCGATACCGAAGTAAGGGAGGAGTGTCAGTAGGAAGCAGAGGTGGAAATTCGCAACACCGCGACTAAGCCCTTCCCATAGGACAAGCGATGAGGAGATATAGTCATAGAGCTCCTCATCGGGTGTCTGCGTCGTCGACAAGATACGATAGAGGAACTCACTCAGGAAAATCGCCTGAGCTCCCTTAGCAGGATCCGTATGGACTGCGTGTCGAGGATGCAAGCTATGCACCTCCTGAATACGTGCCAAATCACGCTGAGGACTAAGCGACAGCGTGATCTCCACTTCTGCCAAAGGGCGTAAGTGCTCCCGCACAGCATTCTTTCGGCTGGAGGTCTCGGGGACAAGCGTACCGACATAGCCTATCTCCCGACTATAGAGGTGTACGATGCTATAGCGATCACTATAGCGGGTACGATGGAGCACAAGAGCAGGAGTAGTCGTATAACCCATCAGCAGTCTACTTAGGAAATACCAATAAAGAAGAAGAAGACGAGCCTACAGCTATGCCCCACGATGTGGGCAGTGCTATAGACTCGTCTTCGTGAGTGAGATTAGATGCTCATGCCTCAGGGACTGGCTTAGTCTACCTGGACAACGAGGATCTTTGAGTTACTCCAGAAGGCCTGAGCATTCTTGATGTAGAGGACAAGCTGCTTATCAGAGCCTGGAACAAGCTCATAAGAAGAAGCAGGATGCACCGTCAAGAGGCGAGCCTTACGGCTGAAGAGGGGGATCTGCGAGAGCTCGCGGAGGTCCGTCTTCGTGAAGTAGCTCATGTTAGCGTTCTCCGTGACGACACGACCGCTCTTGATGAGGTTCATCTCCTTGAGGTCAGAGCTGGTGCCGACGCAGTAGCGGACGGTGTTCAGTTCCTTCTCCTGAGCAGCCAGAGCTTCGGCCTGCTGTGCTGTAGCAACATTCAGACGATCAACGTCCCCATTACGCTGGGTAAGCATAGAGTCCAGTACGCCGATAGCGAGGTTCTTACGCTCGAGCTCTTCGGAGAGAGCGAGGACACGCTGCTTCTGGTTTTCGAGCTCCTTACGCAGAGCAGCGATCGTGCCGTGCAGACGCTTGTTTTCCTTACCACTTGACTCCAGCTTCTTAGTCAGCTGGTCAAGAGCTTCACTGCTGGCACGGAGCTTATCGTTGATCAGGAGCATGTTATCCTTGATACGATCACGCTCAGAGCGCTGGAGGTCGCCACTACGAGGATTGACATTGATCATCCCTTCGACGGAGGAGATCTCCTGGAAGTTCGTCAGGACACTGGCTACGAGGGAGTCTGTTTCATGGAGTTCGGCCTCATAGTTCTGGTTGATCAGGGCGAGTGAATCATACTGCTGCTTGAGCGTCTGATATTCGCCAGAGTTCTTCCCGCAGGAAGCGAGAGTAAGCAGCATCGCTGCACCCAAGACAAGTCTCTTTGTCATACGTTTATTCGATTTACTTATTCCACTTCTTCGATCGCTTCATCTTGCGTCGATCCTCTTCGTCGGACGAGCTGTGGATGGGATCTATTATATTTTGTTTTTTATCACTTACAGTGCTTTTACCCACTATGAGAACAAACTCTCCGCGGGGCTCATGCTCCGTGAAGTGCTGGATGACCTCCGCGAGGCTTCCACGAACCACTTCCTCATAGAGCTTAGAGATCTCTCGGACTGCAGCGACCTTTGTCTCTGCTCCCATGTGTTCGGAGAGTTGCTCTAATGTCTTAACGATTCTATGTGGAGATTCGTACAGTATAGTAGTATAGTCTGAAGATGCTATAGCCTGCAGTTTCGTCTGTCTTCCCTTCTTCACAGGGAGGAACCCCTCAAAAACGAAGCGATCAGAAGGTAGGCCCGAGATAACCAAGGCGGGGACAAAGGCGGTTGCACCAGGAAGGCACTCCACTTCAATCCCTCGCTCAATACAAGCATACACCAAGAGATACCCAGGATCCGAGATGGCAGGCGTACCTGCATCAGTGATCAAAGCTACCTCACCCTCTTGCTCGATACGCTCACACAGGCGCTCGAGGGCCTGATGCTCATTGTACTTATGGTAGCTCTGCATCGGGCACTTGATCTCATAGTGCTGTAGGAGTAGCCCTGAGGTACGTGTGTCTTCGGCCAAGATGAGCGAGACTCTCTTTAGGACATTGAGAGCCCGCAGGGTGATATCTTCAAGGTTTCCGATCGGGGTCGGTACGAGTATGAGCTTAGGCATCGAGGGAACTAAGGACTAATGCTTTTTCTTCTTAGCGATGAGCTCGGTGAATAGCTCCGTCCAGCGTTGCATAACGGACTCCTGAGAGAAGAGTGAGGAACGATCCTTCGCTTTAGCTCCCATCTTCTTGCGAAGCTCATCATCTTGTATTAGGCGAATGATCCCTTCAGCAAGCTTCTTATAATCCTGTTTTTCTTCGATAAGGAGACCTGTTTCACCATCAACAATGAGATCACGGGGACCACACTCACATGCATAGGAAACAATCGGCAGGCCGCAGGCCATAGCCTCTAGCAAGAACATAGGCATACCCTCGTGCCGTGAGCTAAGAGCACAGATCGAAGCATCCATATATTCCTTCTCCATATCACGAGACTCATAATGGTCCACTGAATCTGTCAGCCCTAAAGACTCGATAAATGGATCAAGGAGATCTAGTCCCTGTCCACAGATCTTCAGTCGCCAATTAGGGCAAGCACGGTGTACGATATCCCAGGCTTGAAGCAAGTTCTCAAAGTTTTTCTGCTCTCCATATCGGCCAACTGCAATAACCTTAGGGATATCTAAGCTGGCTACAGTCTGAGGCTCAAATGTATTCCCATTAGGCACACAGACCGTGCTCGGGACATCCCAATTAGGGACATCCTCTTGAGTCAGTACGACAAACTGATCGAAGCGGCGAATGAAGCGAAGATCCAGCCAATTATGGAGCCTACCAAGAAGGCCCTTACGAGAGTAGAGCCACGTGTAGCGTGCACCATGAGCTTCTAGAATCTTTACGCTTCCATCTTTTATGAAGGGAAGAAAATAGACTTCTTTTCCGTACATTGAGACGACAATATCGGGGCGAATTTCTTGTAAAGTTTTCTTCAGCTGGGAATAATGACGCGTAAGAAATCCAATAAGTTTTCTAGCCTTCTGTAGCAAACTAAGCTGATCTGCTCCAATGTATCCAATAGCAAAGTCTATGGTATTTACCCTAGGATCTATCTTATAGTAAGAAGGGTATCCTATCTGATCTGTAGTCAGGATATACACTTCATGACCACACTCAGCCCAGTAATTAACCTTGTTAGCTAATACTCTTGTTTGTCCTCCAGGATACCAAGTATTATTGAGTAGATAAACTATCTTCATCACAATGGGATAGTAAGTTCTTTATTTAAATAACGGAAGTAGGAGACGGATGATGCTATCAAAAGCACAGTGAGTAACGACACGTTCATCAATAGGGAAGAAGTCTGGTCGTCCTACCTGATCCGGAGTAATGATACAAGCC
Source organism: Porphyromonas sp. oral taxon 279 str. F0450 (assembly GCF_000292995.1). Classification (NCBI taxonomy): domain Bacteria; kingdom Pseudomonadati; phylum Bacteroidota; class Bacteroidia; order Bacteroidales; family Porphyromonadaceae; genus Porphyromonas; species Porphyromonas sp. oral taxon 279. Next base: position 495,475 of record NZ_ALKJ01000019.1, read on the forward strand.
TCATAACCATAGTTCACAAGGTAGTTCACCTTGTTGGCGATGACACGCTCGATCCCTCCGGGCTTAAACATCGCAGAGATACAGTAGACGATCTTCATTGGCTTATGCTTTTGATACGTTTATGCACAAAGTTAGCTCTTTCCCCGCACTAGCCTACTGCACTTCTATTTATTCATTCGCTTGATGAGGCTGTAAGCCTTGTAGAGGCCCAGCTCACCGGCACGACTTAGGTCGCGGGTACCTTCCTTGACCTTCCCCTCAGAGTAGTAGAGAAGGCCGCGATTGAAATAGCTTTCAGCAAAGAGCGGGTTGAGCTCAATCGCCTTGGTATAGTCTTGCTTTGCTCGCTCTACATCCCCCGTCTTAGCATACAGGTTCGCCCGATTATAGTAGGCAAAGGCGAATGTCGGAGCCTGAGTGATGACCTGATTGAGATCAGTCAAGGGAGAGTATTCGACGACTCTCGTTGGAGTAGACGTAGGTAGGGGGAGCTCTGCAGATGTCGTACCCTTAGCCCCTGTAGCTGCAGCTCGTACTTGAGGTGTAGAAGGAGCCGGCTGCTCGACAGGGCGCCCACGCTCAGCCTCACTCCGACGAAGTGACGCGATGGAGCGAGCATAGTAAGCCAGGGTAAATGATGGGTCACGCTCTATAGCCTCGGTAAGAGCTGATATCGCGGCACCGAGATCCTGCAGGAGGAGGTGATCAATGCCCTTAAGGAAGGAGAGCTGCGCAGTCTTCTCAGTCTGAGCATTCAGCTGGCTGAGATGCTTCTGTACCTCTTCGACCTCTGCCATACTTAGGCTACTCCCCTGCTCACGGAGCACAAGGCGAGGGGCACGCTTATCCTGATGCAGGCGCTGCGTATTGAGACGATCCAAGAGTGGAGCAAAGTAGACCTGTCCTTGGTTCCCATCCTTATCTATCTCAGTGAAGTATGAGAGCGTCAGATCACGACGAGGCGTCATCTGCGTCTCCTGATCCTGGATACGGCCTCGGATCTGACTGGTATATCTGGGCTTGTCCTTGACGGGCTCTGGAGCTGTCTCGACGAGCATATTGTACTTCTCGATCGCTTCATCCTCTCGGCTACGCGTCTCCTTCCCATCCTTAGTGGGGCGAGAAGCGGAGGCGGCACGATTGCGATAGCTCTTGCTATTCTGTAGGTCAAAGAGATGAAGCTCATCACGTGTAGCTCCCTTGACATCACCCATCTTACGACGGACCTCCGCACGCGCTATGAAGCCTTCAGCAAAGATAGGATAGCGCTTGAGGACGATATTGAGATCCTCAAGAGAGGAGCGAAGGTTCCCCAAGCGAAGATGTAGCAGGGCACGGTTGTAGCGCGCGATGTAGTGGTCTGGCTCGAGCTGCAGGAGCTTATCCCAGTCCTGAATAGCCAAGCTATACTCCCCTACCTGTGTACGCAGTAGCGCACGGTTGTTGAGGGCAGCACGGTCATTCGGCTCGAGGCGTAGTCCCTCAGAGTAGTCGCTCATGGCACCTCGCAGGTCATTGAGGTGATAGCGCATGATCGCTCTATTGACGTAGAGGTTCGCATCACCTGCATCCTGAGCCAACACCCGATCAAGCGCACGGATACTCATCTTATAGTCCTTGCGCTCGGCTGCTATCTGGGCACGGAGGAGGTGAGCTGGTAGGTAGGTCGAGTCCTTCGCCAGCAGGTAGTCCACCTGCCGTGTAGCGCTAACTGTATCCTTTCGCTCCAGGGCTGACTGTGCTAAGATGCGATAAGCATCCTTATTCTTCGGATCGATCTCCAGCAGACGCTGGGCAGCACTATCTGCCGCTGCATACCGCTTATCCTGCAGTAGGGCTATGGACAAGTTGTATTGAAGTCCCACATCTCGCGGGGAGAGCTCGAGTCCTCGACGGAAGTCCTCGACTGCTGGAGTATACTCCTTCTGCGAGAAGCGAGCGATACCACGCAGGAGGTAGGCACGAGGGAAGATCGGGTTACGCTCAAGAGCCAGCGAAGCATCAGACTCAGCACCGGCATAGTCATCAAGGTTGATCTTCGCCACAGCCCTATAGAAGTAGGGCTCAGCCATCCAGGGGCGCAAGCCGATGATCTGATTGAAGTACCCCATCGAGACGATATAGTCATTGAAGTAGATCGCATTGCGTCCGATCGAAAGCGCCTGCTCGACATCGATCTGCGCACGGAGCGTAGAGGCGGATAGGAGGAGGCCAAGGGCCGCAAGTGTGTACTTCTTCATATATCGTCTATCTCGTAGAGTGGGAGTGAAGGCTGAGGCACGAGGAGCCCGACAGCCTAAGGATTACTTACGCTTCTGTGGAGCGGTGACGACACGATAGTGCGCCGACACCTTACCCTTCTGCATATTGGCAAGCTTGCCCTTGATGAGCTGCTTGCGGATGGTCGCGATCTTATCGATGAAGAGGACGCCCTCGATGTGGTCATACTCGTGCTGGATCACACGAGCGGCAAAGCCCGTGTAAGTCTCACGATGGGGCTGGAAGTCTGCATCCAGATACTCGATGGTGATCGTCGCTGGGCGCGTGACCTTCTCATTGATACCAGGGATGCTGAGGCAACCCTCATTCTCGGCGAGGGTATCTTCACTACTCTCGACGATGCGAGCATTGATGAAGGTCTGCTTGAGCCCCTTGCACTCGGGGAACGTCTCTGCCATAGGATCGGCATCGATGACGAAGAGGCGGATAGCACGCCCGATCTGAGGGGCGGCTAAGCCAATCCCATCAGAGAAATACATGGTCTCCCACATATCTTCAATGAGGGTACTCAGGCCTTCGTAGTCGGCGGTAATATCTTGCCCGACCTCACGCAGGACGGGATGTCCATATATATATATAGGTAGCTTCATCGTAGGGTTGATTAGGTGATACTATTTGAATGGTAGGTGGATTGCCCCGAGACCATCACGGCTCTCAAGGTAGCTCTGTAGGATAATGACAGCGCTGACCTCGTCGACGAGCCCTTTATCTTGCTCACGGCGCTTCTTGCCAATCCCCGCCTCACGTATAGCACGCTGAGCCAGAGTCGAGGTGAAGCGCTCATCTTGATACTCAATAGGGACAGAGGGCAAGACCTTACGGAGCTTCTCTACAAAGGGACGGATGTACTTCATAGAGGCAGACTCCTCATTGTTCATCTGTCGGGGATAGCCGATGATGATGCGCTCCACAGACTCACGCTGCACGTAGTCTGTGACGAAGGCGAGGAGCTGATGTGTCGGGTGCGTCCCGAGCCCCCCTGGAGTAATCTGGAGGGGATCCGTGACTGCGACACCGCAGCGTTTCTGTCCGTAGTCAATAGCGAGTATTCGTCCCATAGTTTCGGGCAAAGATACGGAAAACTACCTGCTCTCTGCCTCTCGCGCTCGCCACCACCCTAAAGCAAACTGGCTCCCTATCCTCGTGTTGGATAGGGAGCCTGCGAGTATATCAGCCTAAGCAAGATTACTGGATAGGCTTCTTAGAGAAGAGGCGGATATAAGCCTTCAGCTTGCTTTGGTCTGCGGCGGAGTAAGCTTCACCCTTTGCATTAGCGACAGAGCCTGCGCCCTGCGGACCACGATTAACAGAGATACTCTCACCATAGAAGTAGAGCCAACTTGGTGTAGATCCTGCACCATGGATCCAATAGAAGAGAGAGTTACTTGAGCCAGTCGATCGCTATCATCCTGGCTACAAGAAGCGAGGAGAGTGCCGAAGAGACCAGCAAATAAGAGTACTTTTCCCAAGACACAATCAGGGATAAATTTGATTCTAATTCAGACATAGTATAGTACTGAGTTGTGGGAATGGAGACTAGTACTCAATTCATACCCAGCGCCACTTACAGCCCCATGCGGGCATAGAGTAGTAGCAGTTTTCGAGCCCAAAGACTCAAAGCACAAAAACCCAATTTATGTGCAAAGACACTATGATCCAAAAACGCACTCCAATAGACAACAACTATTAAGTTATAGACACAACACGTTAAATACCAATAAAATAATCAGCTTTCTCATGAAGGAAAAAGCAGCTTTCCGTAGTGGTGCTTCCTCATCCATGCACGTAGTCGTAAAGACCAGGTACGAAAACCTTAAAGCCCACATACGTGGATCTAAGGACCACGTACGTAGACCAAGCTTATCAGCCATTCGTCCGCTACTTTTACTCGTACTCGTAGGAAGGCTTTCCACGACTGTCTCCAGCTTTTCCTTCGCAGGAACGAACCACCACTAAGTAGTACTACAGTGCAACATTCATTATATAAAACACTGTAGGATAGCCTCTTCGTATAGCAAATCACATCGGTCTAACACCGAACGATAGGAATACCCATTATCCGAAAGCCGTAGAGGGCAGCTCCGCTCTCGGGGGAAAGACGTATCTTTGTGGAAGAGAAAAAGTTTTGCCACGAGCGACATGTCTAAGCAATATACTATCCCAGAGATCCTCAGCGCTGAGATCGAAGCGCTGCGTACCATTCCGCAAGACAATGACTACGAAGCAGCTATCCGCCTGATCCTGGAGCACGTGCATCAGGGTGGCGGTCGCCTCATCACCTCGGGTATGGGGAAGGCTGGACAGATCGCTCACAACATCGCGACGACCTTCAGCTCTACGGGGACGCCCGCTTACTTCCTCCATCCGAGTGAAGCACAGCATGGCGACCTCGGGATGGTCTGTGAGAGTGATGTGATGCTCTTGATCAGCAATTCAGGCAAGACACGCGAGGTACTGGAGCTTGTCGCCCTCACACGGCGCATGTATCCCCGCCTACCCTTCATCCTCATCACGGGTAATAGCGAGAGTCCACTCTCTCAGCTCGTCGATGTCACCCTCTCCACAGGCAACCCTGCAGAGGTATGCCCTCTGGGGCTGACGCCTACGACGAGTACGACCGTGATGACGGTGCTCGGTGACCTCTTGGTAGTGAGCGTAATGCAGCGCATCGGCTTCACCTACCACGACTACTCACTACGCCACCATGGTGGCTACCTCGGGGACAAGAGCCGCGAGCTCGTCTCTCCCGAGACAGAGAAGAAGTAGTCTCCACCGCAGGGCGCCCACGCACAGCTCGGGAGAGCTGGACGCATTCCGATGGGCCTCTGCACTCTATTTTATGATTTATGTATGCACTCATCGAGGTCAGGCTGATGGACTTCACCGTAGAGCATACGTCCACAATCCCTCTACCCCTCACGGGGCGGACGGATGCTTACTTATCAGTTACATTAGATGACATTCGAAGAATTAGGGGTAAGTGCCCCTATCTGCCAAGCCGTTCGTGAGCTTGGCTATGAACAGCCCATGCCTGTGCAAGAGGCTGTGATCCCTTACCTCTTAGGTGCCCCCATTGACCTCATCGCCCTGGCCCAGACGGGGACGGGGAAGACGGCAGCCTTTGGCCTACCCCTCCTGCAGAACGTAGAGCGAAGCCTTCAGGCTCAGCCCAACGATGGCGTCGCTACACCACGTGCCCTCGTCCTCTGCCCTACCCGCGAGCTCTGTCTGCAGATCGCTGACGACCTCACGGCCTATAGCAAGTACCTCCCCTCGGTACGCATCCTCCCCGTCTACGGAGGCTCCTCTATCGAGGCACAGATCCGCACGCTTCGCCGTGGCGTAGAGGTCATCGTCGCCACCCCTGGTCGTCTCATCGACCTCATGGAGCGTGGAGCAGCCAGCCTCGATAGCATCGAGACAGTCGTCCTCGACGAAGCTGACGAAATGCTGACGATGGGCTTCTCTGAGAGCCTCCAGACGATCCTCGCTGAAGTACCCAAGGAGCGTCACCTCCTGCTCTTCTCCGCCACGATGCCCCGTGAGATCAGCTCTATCGCTGCCTCCTACATGCACCAGCCCAAGGAGATCATCGTCGGGACGAAGAACGAGGGGAACAAGAACATCCGCCACTACTACTACGTCGTATCGGCACGCCACAAGTACCTTGCACTGAAGCGTATCGCCGACTACTACCCCGATATCTATGGCATCATCTTCTGCCGCACACGTCGTGAGACTCAGGAGATCGCTGACCAGCTCATCCGTGATGGGTACAATGCTGATGCCCTACACGGCGAGCTCTCGCAGGCCCAGCGTGACTACGTGATGCAGAAGTTCCGCATCCGCAATCTTCAGCTCCTCGTCGCTACCGACGTAGCAGCTCGCGGGCTGGACGTGAACGACCTCACGCACGTCATCCACTACGGCCTGCCCGATGACATCGAGAGCTACACCCACCGCAGTGGCCGTACGGCACGTGCCGGTAAGATGGGTATCTCCATCGCTATCTGTCACAGCCGTGAGCGTGGCCGCCTGCGTGACATCGAGCGCATCTCACATGCCACGATCGAGCGCAAGCACCTCCCCACGGGTCAGGCTATCTGCGAAAAGCAGCTCTTCCATCTGGCTGACCGCATCGAGCGTGTCGAGCTCACCGAGGATACGACGCTCGACACCGTGCTCCCTGAGCTGGTCCGTAAGCTCGACTGGATCGACCGCGAGGAGCTTGTGCGCCGACTGATGCTCCTCGAGCATCGTCGCCTGCTCGACTACTACGAGAGTGAAGAGACAATCGAGGAGGCTGATGACAAGGGCCGCCTCTCGGGCGAAGGTAAGGAAGGTAAGAAGCGTGACAAGCGCAATGCCGTAGCCGAGGAAGGGATGAAGCGCCTCTTTATCAACTTCGGTAAGCTTGATCGTATGTTCCCCAACAAGCTCATTGAGCTGATCAACAAGTGCGTCCCAGGACGCGTGAAGATCGGCAAGATCGACCTGCTCCCACGCTTTGCCTTCTTCGAGGTAGAGGAAGCTGATGCTCAGGAGGTCATCCGCTCGATGAGTAGCTACGAGGTCGATGGTCGCCGCATCGCCGTCGACTATGCCGATGCCATGGGCAGTGGTGATGGCAAGAAGGAACGCCACAGCCGTCGCAATCCAGACTTTGCCCCCGAGCGCAAGTCCTACCGTAAGGGTAGTAAGAGTAGCGAGGGGGCCTTCGACAAATACAAGGGAGGTAAGAGCTCAAAGGGAGGCAAGAAGAAGAACCGCTGGTAAGCGTGTATATCATCCATAGTCCCTCCCTCCGTTATAGATACATCATGGTAGATAGGCTTTCTACCGCTGTATATTTAATACACACGAACGAATTATGAAGAAGATGATCATCGCAGCCGTTGCGCTGCTCGCCAGCACCTTCGCAGTGCAAGCTCAGGGAGTCCATCCCCGTCTCGAAGTCGCAGGGAACTTCTCCACGAATATCGCTAAAGACGCCAATGGCTACTCTGTCAAGGACTACAAGACTCGTCCAGGCTTCCGCGTCGCTGGGGCTGTCGAAGTTGGTCTCCTTGGCCCGCTCTATATCGCTCCTGGTGTCGCCTTCCAGCAGAACGGGAGTAAGCTGGGCGACCAGACGACGACGCTGAACTATCTGAGCGTACCCGTCAACCTCGGTCTACGCCTAGGCCTCGGGGGCTTAGCTGTATCGCTCGAAGGGGGCCCATCGTTCTCCTACGGTGTCTCCTCCAGCTCTACCGCTAAGGATGTCCTCCTCGACTTCCAGAATGGAGGCCTCAAGCGCTTCGAAACGGGCGTCAATGCTTCGGTCGCTGTTCACCTCAGCAGCCTGTACTTCCGACTGGGTTCGGACATCGGTCTGACGAACATCTACAAGCAGAAGGCCAGTGAAGCGAGCCTCAAGAACGCTTCCTTCTATTTCGGTGTCGGTCTGCGCTTCTAAGAAGCACGCCATCCTCTCTTAAAGAGTGCAGGCCCTCCCGCCCCGATGAAGGAGGCGGGAGGGTCTGCACTCTTATTCTCCTCCTATATATAATGTATGGGAGTGAACCGCATGAGTTGCATCCGGTTTATATGATATATGAATACAAGCTCCTCCCGCCCCAAGAAGGGTGATCGCATTGACTTCATCCTCCAGCTGTGGTTCTTCGTACTGGCCATCGGCTCTATCGTTGCTTTCTTTGCCTGTCGTAGTACCTATCCCCTACTCTTCCAGAGCCTCGGGATGGCAGCCATCGTCATACGCGTTATCTACTATGTGAAGCTCCTCCTGCTCTCACGCCGTGACGACAAGCGAAAGTAAGTACCTCCACGAAGCCCCCAGCCTATATTATATACCTTTACTCACATGCATAAGACTGCTATGGAGCGCCCGTACAAGGCGCTCTTCATCGATATTGACAATACGCTTCTGACCTTCCGTCCCTCAGCTGAGATAGCTTTTCGGAAGACCTTCGAAGCTATGGGCGTGACCTACGAGCCCAGCTACTACGAAGTCTATTATTGGATCGGCGATGTACTTTGGACACAACAGCAGCGCCAACAGATCACCGTACAGGAGATCCACGACACGATCTTCCACCGCCTTTTAGCCGCACTCGCCATCGACGCTGATGCCGATGCCTTCGGGAAGTTCTTCCATCAGCAGCTCCACGCAGAGGCCATCCTGGAGCCAGAAGCCGCTGAAGCACTCAGCTACCTCAGTGAGCGCTATAAGCTCTATGTAGCCTCCAATGGTATGCTCGACATGCAGCGCTCACGCCTACAGGTCGCAGGGATCCTACACTACTTCTCCGACCTCTTTGTCTCGGATGATATCGGAGCAGAGAAGCCTGCCGAGGCCTTCTTTGAGGAAGCCATGCGACGAAGCGGCGTAGCCCCCAATGAAGTGCTCTTCATCGGAGACAGCCTCCAGGCTGATATGATGGGCGCCCTTCGCAGTGGTATCGACCGCTGCTGGTACAATAGCCACGCCGCCCCAGTACCTGAGAGCCTCCCCTTGAACTACGTCATCCAGCACCTGAGCGAAGTGAAGACCTTCCTCTAAGAGCATCGTCTCATCGCCATAGCGCAAAGAAAGAAGTCAAAGCCTATGGCAAGCTCACCTCCCTCATTCGGCCTTTTGCCTATCCTCTAAAGCGACTTCCCCCGACGGATCCGTGGATCCGTCGGGGGAAGTTGCTTTAGTATGCCATGAAACCATCCCTCTTTCGGCTCACAACGGAGTCTAAAGAATTCGTATCTTTGCGCTGGCAATGCCACTAAGCAAGCGGGATTTCACGCACTCTTGATGGTGGCACTGGCATCCAAATGGCTCAGTAGCTTAGTTGAATAGAGCGTCAGATTCCGGTTCTGAAGGTCGAGGGTTTGAGTCCCTCCTGGGTCACATCCGCAGAGCTCCTCAAGTTCGTTTCTACAAACCGAGAAGAATGCGTATCTTTGTAGCGATTTCGGAGGATGGAGCGAGTCTCATCTTCTTATAATCGATCATAGGAGAGATGGCAGAGTGGTCGAATGTGGCGGTCTCGAAATCCGTTGTACCGCAAGGTACCGGGGGTTCGAATCCCTCTCTCTCCGCAAAGAGGCTTCAAAGTGACTGCAAAATGGTCGTCAGAGAAGCCTTCAAAACAAGAGTAAATCGTTGTAGGACATGGTCTTACAACGATTTTTCTTTGTATGCAGTCCATAGACCTGACGGCTTACCCCTAGGGTCTAATAGTCATCAATCGGTCAAATTCTGCTACAGAAACTGCTACACAAATCAAGGCGTAGCAATTAGTGTAGCAGTGACGGCTAAATGAAGGGCTAATTGAAGGCAGCAACATGCTCTCATTCAATGTGTAAGTAAGTAACTTTGTAGCACCTGCTACACTAAGGAATGATGCATTATGAGACAATCGTTCAAGGTGTCCTTCTACCTACGCTCCAACTACGAGAACAAAGAAGGCAAGTCGCCCGTCATGCTACGGATCTTCCTCGGAGGAGCAATGAGCAATCTTGGCTCCACGAAGATCTTCGTAGACAAGGCACAGTGGAATAGCAGAACCAGCCGACAGAAGGGACGCTCCTCCGAAGCCCTCGCTGTCAATGCTAGCCTAGATGCCATCTCCACCAGCCTCCACTCCCTCTACCACAAGTACCAAGACGACCAAACGATCTCGCTGGACAAGCTCCGCTCCGCCTAC